>CAJVYU010000028.1 GCA_913009735.1 uncultured Fidelibacterota bacterium | reverse complement strand
TAGATAAGTCAGTATTAAACACAGCAATCGCACTAAGGCCAGACCCATTAGGGGCTACTTCCATATATTTATTAATTATGGATGAGCCAATGATATTAATGTTATCGATTGTCTTGGATTTATTAGCACTTTGCTGTGTTTCAAGCATAGCAGGAATCGAAAAAGCTGCTAGAGTTCCCATAATAGCAGTACTAACTACTAATTCCATCAACGTGAACCCTTTTTTGTTTAGTTTGATATTAAATATATTAAACATCATTTTTTTCCTTATTTTATTTAACGAGTTAGTTTATTATTCATCTCACTCATTACAATAAGCGTGCCAAAACCGGAGATTTTTATATTATCGAGGATAATTAATAATATCTTCTCCATCGGTTGTTTCAATTAGCTACAGTCACTGTTCATATTTGATACAGATTTTACTTTTGGAATCGGATTAAAATGATGACCACAGGGAATCATTTTTACACTTAAGCGAACAACCCTGAACCCGGATTAAAATGATGACCGCAGGAAATCATTTTTACACTCAAGCAAACACCGGTACTTGGATTAAAATGATGACCACAGGGAATCATTTTTACACTCAAGCAAACACCGGTACTTGGATTAAAATGATGACCACAGGGAATCATTTTTACACTCCCATGAGCTATCCGCATTCATGTGTGTAACAATAATTACACTTCGTTTCATTATTGTAATCCAAGTACTCCAAAATAATTAGAAATTATCATAAATCTTTCCATAATTCTGTGGATTGTTTTCAACCATAGAAAATTTTCCACAGTTCAAATCTTCCGGGATAGAAGTTTTTAACCAATCCCATTGAGATGAATTCCCCACATAGCCATGTTTGACTGGATTAAACCAAATATAATATGTATAAAAATCGTGTTCACCCTGATTCCGGATTACAGTATCCCAATAATTCCACCAAATTTTAATACCTTTCCTTACCCCGTTTCTTTTTAAATAGTTGCTTGTTTCGCGATGAATATCTCTAAAAATTGCAGACATATCCACACCAATATTACTTTTTACCAGTACATGATAATGATTCTCTAATATTACATAATCTTGAATTTGCCAATTATATTTGTCAAAAATAGTATTGACCTGTTCTTCAAGCAGATTCTTTTTTGTATCGGTATTGAAATATCGAATACGATTATAGGTAGCTGCCGTTAAGAAATAGAAACTATTGTCAAGCATTAAATGGGGAGGGTTATGTTGATAGGTTTTATATTTCATAATCACTTTATTATTGTATTCCGGGTACTTGGATCAAAATGATGACCGCAGGAAATCATTTTTGCACTCAAGCAAACACCGGTACTTGGATCAAAATGATGACCGCAGGAAATCATTTTCAAACTCTCCCGAGAGTGACACACATTCAATTGTTTAACAATAATTATGCTTCGCACCATTATTGTAATCCGAATACTTACACTCTACAGATCTGCCAAATGTTGAATCCAGACGTATATAACAATGGCGCAAATAAACATTATTACAGCATAAATCCATATTGGATATTGCTTTTTGAATAAATAGTATTTCCATTCCTTTTCTTCTTTTTTATTCATGTTATCGTCCCCTTTCATGAAACTTATTCCGATTCCCTGCCGACCTTTCAATAGCAGGCTGGTCAATAGACACTTGAAATCCGGATTCTTGATAGAAATATGGCCTCATTAATCCACCAGCTTTTTAATTTTGCAAACAAGTCAGATTAAGATTTGAGATATTATTGATGATAAAACGTAATTATGTAAAACGTAATACAAACCAATTACATTTTTTACGTTTTACATAATTACATAGGATTATGATTTCTTTATTCATAATTATAGCAGCACTTACCAGTTACTACGTTTGCTCATGAATTATTCAGGTTAAAATGCAGCATACATATTCCACATAGGCATGAATATACCTAAGGCGATGAATAGTAACATAACACCCATCATAACTGTCATTATTGGCTCAATGGATGCGGATAGCGCTTTGATTTTCTCGTCAACCGCATTATCGTATTGTAATGCAACGTTGGCAAGCATTTCATCTAATGCACCGGATTGTTCACCCACAGAAATCATTTTTACGGTCATTTTAGGGAAGTATTTACTTTTAGAAAGAGCATCACCTAATGAAATTCCTTCGGACACTCTTTCTCTTGCTTCGCGAATGACCTTCGCAATGACCAAATTCCCTACTGTCAATTCAGTCGTTTCCAGGGCTTTGATTATTTGAATACCTCCTTTGCTCAGTGTCTCTAACATGTGGGCGAATCTGGCAACTGTTGATTTGAGAATAATATCTTTAAATATAGGTACTTTCAGTTTAAATAGATCAAACATATAAGCCCCCTTAGGAGTACGTATATAGTGAATTAAAGATGAAATCAAAACCACAATCCCCAGAATTGCCATCCACCAATAGTTGATAACCAGATCGCTGACACCCATCATAACTTTGGTTGGAAGTGGCAACTCAATCCCCTGGGCAATGAACATTGTTGCAAACTTTGGGATGATAAATATAACGGCTCCTGTAAAGGCCAGGAAGAGAGCGGTGAAAACGATCATTGGATAACGCATAGCTGCTTTTATATTTTTACTCACTTCAAGATCATGACGAATGAAGCCGGTTAGACGATCCAGGATTGAGTCCAAAACACCAGCAGTTTCCCCAGCCGCAATCATGTTGACATAGAGAGTACCAAATACATTTGGATAGGAACCAAGAGCTTCAGATAATGCCATCCCGCTGTTAACTTTTTCGATTACCCCCTCAGTCACCTCTTTCATGTAATCAGTCTCTGCCTGATCAACAAGGGATTCAAGACTGCCAAGAAGAGGAATACCTGCTTTTAACATGATAGCCAATTGTGCAGTAAAGTTCTCAAGTTCTTGGGCTTTTACTTTCCGGAATCGATTCATAAAACCATTAAAATTGAACGACTCTTTGTGCTCTTCGACAGATAGAAGTAGTTCATTCCTTTTTTCTGTTATTTCATAAACCTCAAATTTTGAGTCAGCTATAATTGTTGTTTCAATAACATTCCCATCTTCTGTAACTAATTTACATAAAAATTCTGGCATTGCTTTACTTATGAGCAGTCGTTACATAATTCATTTTTCGAAATCGTCTCCATAATTACTTATTGTTTCCAACAAACTTGTTTGATTTTTTGGAATGAAACACTCCGGATGGTCAGGTAAACATCCCAAGATTCTCTTAATTTCTTTATATCTTTCTGAAAATGATTTATTAATTTACCCATAATTTCCAGCGAAATACAACCAAACCCGTGTTTCTCAACGTTAAGCTTATGCAGGACGTGACGTCCTGCATAAGTACGATATGCTGTATCAAACTATTAATCTTATTAACCTTCGGAAATATAAATTACTGTTGACACTAAATCTGTCTAATGGACACTCCACCAGCTGGCTGGTATCCCAATGAGACCTTTGTAACTCATACACTAATAAACTCTAATTTTCAAATTTAATCGGTTTGGATAGTATAAATGAAATATCAAATTTAAAGTTGAAACCATTCATATTCACTACCACGTCACTCTTTTTCTTGTTGATATCCGTTAGAGTATAAAAGTCATCTTCAACAATAATCCTGTCGAGAACAACATCTGCCATCAGATAATTTATCCCTGAGAAAATTTTGATTCTTTCATTAATTCTGTACACAATACCAGTTTCAAACGATACACCTGAGCTTTTATATTGTAATTTCCATATAGGATCATTAGGATATGGGGAATCCGATTCATTATACATTTTTCCGGATATGGCTTCAATTCCCATTCTCAAACCAATATCACTGTTGTCTAAATAATTTTCTCCCGTTATTCCAAAAACGAATGTGTTATACCTGGTCGCATCTGTATTAGACCACATTTTATATCCCATATATACCCGATTATCAGAAGAAAATGCGAGACCTATTTTAACACCATATCGGAGAAAATAGTCATAATTGAAATTGAGTGTTTTTACTTTTGAATTAACAGTTATACTATCCAGCTTTGACCAGGCTGAAGGTTTGTAAACACCTATGTCAGGTTCTATATAAATTCGTTGGGATACTGCAGCAGATACAAATAGAATTCCAATGATATATATCTTCAAGTAGATCATTATCCGGTGCACAGAAATTGTTTGCGTGTTATTCAAGGAATAATAATTTAGTATAAAGCCGTAAACAGCCCCTAATTACTCCAATTATCTAATTCATACTTCTTAATTTTCCGGTACAATGCCGTTCTCGATATTTCAAGGGAATGAGCGGCTTTACTAATATTGCCTTCAACTACTTTTAAAGCATTCTGTATAGCCATCTTTTCGGCATACCATAAAGGTGCAATATCGTCTTTATGCAGAGAATCTTCATCTGAAGAATCCTGAAATCCAGATGATACTTTTTTCTGATGAATTATATCAGTTGATTGTATAACACTATGAAGCATTTTCTTATTCAGAATTGAAGCATCTGAATTGAACAACATTCGAGTTAATAAATTTTCCAATTCCCTGACGTTTCCGGACAATTCAAGTTGTTTAAGTTTTTCGATCAAATTCCAATCGATAAATCGGAATGACTTTCGGCCATTTCCTGTAAGTTTTCCGAGAACGTGCAGAGTAAGAAGTAATATATCCTCATTTCTATTTCTTAACGGTGATAAATTAATGGGTATTACATTCAATCTATAATGGAGATCCGATCTGAATTTTTTTTCGGAAATCAGTTCCTGGAGATTCTGATTCGATGCTGATATTAACCGAACATCGATTTTTTTCGAGGTTGTACTCCCCAAGCGTTCAATAGTATGATCCTCTAATACGCGCAACAATTTTGCTTGGAGACTAACTGGCATATCCCCTATTTCATCTAAGAAGAGGTTTCCCTTGTCTGCCAGTTCGAATTTCCCGGGTTTGGATTTATCCGCTCCGGTGAACGCTCCTTTTTCGAATCCAAATAACTCACTCTCTAACAAATTTTCAGGTATTGCTGCACAATTCAGGGAAATAAACCGGTGATCTTTTCTGAAAGACAAATCGTGAATGGTTTTTGCGACTAATTCTTTCCCGCTTCCACTCTCGCCAAAAATCAACACCGTGTAATCAGTATGAGCCACCTTAATGATTTGCTTATATATTTCCAGCATACCTATCGAATTTCCGATAAAAGGACCTAGTCCGTTTGGTCTTAGATAGTGTTTCGTTTTTTCCGGCATATAAGCCTTAATATTTTCGAAGAGTGTTAACCGTTTTATAATATTTCCCACTTTATTAGGAATCTCTCTATGCCAGATAATTGAGAAAAGATGCTCCATACTGATACATATTTGACAGTCAATTTTAGAATCAGATGTAAAAATGATCAGAGGAATCTGTTTTTTCATTTGGTGCAATTTCTTGTGAAAATCGAAATAATTATTTTTAAGTAGACTCCAATCCATCCAGATGGCGGAATAATTATCTACAGCAACATAGCTTAATGCAGATATCCAATCGTGAACTACCAATATATTTGAATCATCAGAACACTTCTTTGGAGAAACATTTTCGATACCCATTTTTAGTTCGTTTAAAAGGACCTCCGGATTATCTTGACTGGAAGGATTTA
Source organism: uncultured Fidelibacterota bacterium (assembly GCA_913009735.1). GTDB lineage: Bacteria > Fidelibacterota > Marinisomatia > Marinisomatales > TCS55 > JADFRD01. Next base: position 25,763 of record CAJVYU010000028.1, on the reverse strand, counting down.
TGCCAACTAAAAATTTTATATCCACAGGATTCATTGGTGATCTTTTACGCTACAGTAATCCTGACCATTTCCTCAACGGATGTCTGACCCTTATAAACAAGTGTTAAGGCTGCGGTTGTTAATGAAACCATACCATTTTTCTCTGCTAGATTTTTTATCTCCGCAGCCGTCGCATGTTTATTAATCATATCAGCAATTTCATCAGTAGGTATCAACAATTCATATACACCGGCACGGCCATGATATCCAGAGTTTTTACAGTGGGCACATCCAGTTGCTTTATACAATTTCCCAGCGAATTCCTTATCACCCCCTATGGATTTTAGCACAGCATCGGTTATTTCGATTTCCATTTTACATCGGGGACATAATAATCGTATCAGCCGCTGTGCGAGAACTGCCCGGACTGAAGAACTGATAAGAAAGGGATCCAAACCCATGTCCCGAAGACGTATAAACGTTGATGCAGCATCGTTTGTATGAATTGTGCTGAAAACTAAATGACCCGTTAATGCAGCACGTACTGCAATCTCGATTGTTTCAACATCCCGCATTTCACCCACCATTAATATATCCGGGTCCTGGCGGAGCATAGACCTCAAGGCAGTAGAAAAGGTCAATCCTGCCCGAGCATTGACTTGAGCCTGGTTGATATTCTCTAATTGATATTCAATGGGATCTTCAATAGTCATGATATTGACTTCTACCGTATTTACAAGGTTTATTGTGGCATATAGCGTTGTTGTTTTTCCACTTCCCGTTGGACCGGCGACAAGTATGATACCATTTGGATAGCGGATAATTTCCCTCCATAACTTTAGTGTCTCATCGGAAAAACCAAGCTTATGCAACTCGATTCTTCCCCGTGTTTCATCCAGTATTCTCAGTACTACTTTCTCTCCCTGTGCAGCTGGAAATGTCGACGCCCTCACGTCTACTTTTCTACCGCCTATCTCATGAGAAAATCGTCCGTCCTGAGGGACTCTTGATTCTGCGATATCCATATCTGCCAATATTTTTATACGGGAAATCATGGGCGCCACGGAGGATTTGGGAATTGTATAATACTGTTGTAACACTCCGTCAACCCTGAAACGGATACGGAGATCTTTCTCTCGTGGTTCAATATGAATATCGCTGGCACCCATTTTTATTGCTTCATTAAACAACAAGTTAACCGCTTCGATTATTTCTGTTTCCTCACCAATTTCCTTGGAAATAATTCGCGCTGATTTATCCGTCCTACCACCGGTATTAGAAATATATCTTGCTGCGCTGTAATAAAGGTCGATAGCCTGTTCAATATCGGATTCTGTTGCTAATATTAAATTTACTTCCATACCGGTTTTATCCATTAAATCATCAATCACATCGATATTTAGTGGATCGGCGATAGCAACGGTCAATGTATTATCTATCATGAATAAGGGCATGATTTTTTGTTTCAATGCTGTTGTTTCATCTATCTTTTCCAACGCTTCAGTTTGAATTTCATAGTTTAATAAATCAAGGTATGGGAGTTTTAATTGATCGCCAAGGGTTTGAACCATTTCTTTTTCTGTAACCAGACCTAACTCAATAATTGCTTTCCCAAGGTAAATGCCACGATCCTGCTTATAGGCTAAAGCCTCTTCTAACTGTTCATTATTGATTTTTCCTGCATCAATAAGAATTTGTCCCAATTGTTTTTTGCGTTGATTCACCATCCTGTCTCCTGGAGTCCTTTGCATAATAAATTGTGTGAAGAAAATTGAGTTAAAATTTGTCTGATTAAGGCGGAAAATGCAATTAATAGCACAGCTATGAATAATTTTTCCAATCCGCCGGCTGGCGGACGGAATTTTAAACTTTTTAATTTGTGCAATAGGTTATGCAAAGGACTCTCCTAAAGCACCAAGTTTAAATAGATTCTGATGATAATGGGACCCCACAACAAGGCAATGATGGTCCCTAAACTTAAAAAGGGGCCAAATGGGATACGTTGACCGAATGATATTTTACCTAATGGTAATAGAATCAAGATTAATATTGCCGAGGATAAAAAAGCTAAGAATACAGCCAACAAGCCATTTTGCCACCCTAAAAGTAATCCTATTAATGCGGCATATTTTACATCCCCCATGCCCATGCTCTCTTTTTTAAATAGAATATTCCCGATCAAACTTATCAGGAGTATTCCTAACCCAAGACCCACCGCACCAATAAAATAGAGGCTTGAATTCCGAAACCCAACGCTGATGATTTGATAAACAGCCGGAATGAGCCCTATTAACAATAATTGATTAGGAATGATTTGGTAATCAATATCGATAAATGTGATCACCAAGATGATACAACTGAAGATAATAGACATTAAAAAGTCGAGGGACCACCCATAATGATTATAAAGAAGGATGAACAACAGGGCAGTTAAAAGTTCTACAAAAATATACCTGGATGAAATTGATGTCTTACAGCTGGAACACTGCCCACGAAGAAACAGGTAACTCAAAACTGGAATATTTTCCCAAAAACGAAGTTGGTGTTTACAATTAGGACATCGTGACCTTGGATACACAATAGATTCTTCACGAGGAATCCTGTAAATGCAGACATTTAAAAAACTACCTATCATTAATCCGAATATAATAACAAATGTTAAAATCATAATAAAGAAGCCTATTTAAAAATATTTTTTCATTTGTTCATAAATATCTGCTGGATTTACCGGTTTTGTTATGTATAAATCTGCACCGCTCTCTTCGCATAATTGTCTGTCGTGTTCTGTATCCTTGGCTGAAACAATGATCACAGGGATATTCCGAAATTGATTATCATATTTCATCAATCTGCATACCTGATACCCATTGATTACAGGCAGCATCAGATCAAGAATGATTGCATCGGGTGATTCAGATTTTGCAAGGTTCAACCCGGATAATCCATCTTCCGCTGTAATGATAGAAATACCCTGTCCTTCAAAATACCGTTTGATGGGCTCAATAAAAAATTCCTCATCGTCGATGATTAATACTGTTTTGTTTGCCATCGTTATCCCTTCTTAGCTAACATTAGTCATCTTCAGCTAATTCAATTTTTTGAGTGAACATTTGCTCTTCTTTCGATTTGATTTTCAGTTTGAGATCATTGGGTCGGTCCGAACACTGTATTGCGATATCTTCTGAAATATGTCCTTCCTTATATAAATTATATAAAGACTGGTCAAATAATATCATACCTTCATTTATAGAAGATTCAATTGAATGCCTTAACAATTGAATTTCCCCTTTATGGATTAAATCTCTTATTCGTGCTGTTGTCAGCATAATTTCCAAGGCAGCAATATACCCACCCTCAATTGTGGACACCAATCTCTGTGCAATTATTCCCAGTAAATTCTGACTCAGTTGCAACCGGATCATTTCCTGCTGTGTAGATTGGTAGATGCTCTCGATTCGCTCAATTGTTTGGTAGGCATTGCTGGAATGCAGGGTACTGAGTACTAAATGACCTGTTTCAGCAAAATTCAACGCAGCAGACATAGTTTCTTCGTCCCTTATTTCCCCAATCAGCAACATGGAAGGAGCTTCTCTTAATGCACTTTTTAAGGCGGTTTTAAACGATTTCGTATCCATCCCTATTTCCCGCTGGGTAATAATAGCTTTCTTATGGCTGTGCAGAAATTCTATAGGATCTTCCAAGGTTAAAATATGTCCGGACATATTCGAATTGAAATGATCCACCATTGCCGCCATAGTGGTAGACTTACCTGATCCTGTTGCTCCAACGACTAAAATAAGTCCCCTGGCTTTTTCTACCAGTTCGCCAAGCAACGCAGGAAGCTTTAATTCTTCTAGTGTTTTAATCTCGGATACAATTCTACGAATAACGAACGAATCAGAATTTCTTTGTCTGAAAAAGTTCACCCGAAATCGGCCTGTACCCGGTAAACTAAATGTAAAATCCAATTCTTTTTTCTGACTATACCGATCTTTATTCTTATCATCTAATATTTCTGATTTTAACGCTTTCATGATATCAAGAGTGACAATTTCTTTTTCCAATGGAATTGTTTTCCCGGAAATTTTCAACATGGGGTATGCTCCCAACGCAACAAATAAATCCGATGCTTCTGTTTCTCCCATTACATTCAATAAATCTTCGATTGTATACATACTTATTCCTTATCCTGTATTTTATCTAATACAGACGGATCTTCAAAGATGTCAATGACTTCCTTTTTATCTATCTCTCCTTTGGATAAAAGATTCATCAACGATTGCTCCATCGTAATCATTCCATGTTTACCACTTGTTTGAAGTACTGAAGGTAATTGGAATGTTTTATTCTCGCGAATCAAGTTTGAAACGGCCAGTGATCCAATCATGATTTCAAATGCTGCAATTCGGCCACCGCCCCGTTTTTTCAATAATACTTGAGAAACAACTGCCAAGATGGATTCACTCAATTGAATTCGAATCTGGCTTTGCTGGTTTGTTGGAAATTGATCAATGATTCTATCTAAGGTTTTTGTTGCATTTATTGTATGTAACGTACCAAAGACTAAATGGCCTGTTTCAGCTGCGGTTACAGCCAGAGCGGTTGTTTCAAGATCGCGCATTTCTCCCACAACAATCACATCCGGATCCTCACGCAAGGCACTTCGAAGCGCTTTGACAAACGAATGAGTATTCGTCCCAATTTCTCTGTGATTCACCAATGATTTTTTACTCTCATGAACAAATTCAATGGGGTCTTCTATAGAAATAATATGTTTTTTATAATGTATATTGATATAATCAATTAAGGTGTTTAGTGTTGTAGACTTGCCGCTGCCTGTTGGCCCCGTAACCAAAACCAAACCTTTCTTTTTACTAACAACTTCTTTTAAAACATCGGGTAATCTCAATTCCTCAAAAGTAAAAACCTCGGCTGTAACAGCGCGAAGTACAGCTGTATCACCATTCAATGTTTTAAATACATTGACTCTGAAACGACCCATTGTTAGAAAATCACAAGCAAAATCAAGTTCCATCTCTTCTTCATACTTTTTTCGCTGCTCATCATTCATAATATCATATATCAGCATATGAACTTCTTCGGGTAAAAGCGTTTCCAACTTGGATTTCCGCATTTCTCCATCAACTCTTACTATGGGAACAGAATATGGGCTTAGATGTAGATCTGAGGCACCAACTTCACGCATAAAATTTAATAACTCATAAATCTCCATGTGACTTTCTTATCCTAATTCAATTGAATAATATTTGGTGTAATGAATATTAGTAATTCATGTTGCTCATTCTTGATTGTTTTATCTGTAAACAGCTTTTTAATAAAGGGGATTCTACCCAAAATCGGTACGGCTGTTACTACTTCAATTCTCTGTTCAAATATTAATCCTCCAATCAACAATGTTTCACTGTTTGGAACAGTGACTTGTGTCGTTGTCGATCTGCTTGAGACGATGGGTCGATCCGCATTAGGCCCTGCAAAATTAACAAGGGCATCCACTTTAGCCTGAATATTCATCGTGATAAATCTTCCTTCATTTATCCGGGGCAGAATGCTTAACGTTACACTGACTTCCACATCTTCGAAAGTTACCGGTTGAGTTCCAAACGTACCTCCCTCACTTGCCGGCACGACGATGGGATATGTTGTTCCGGAAGTCAATGTTGCCAGTGTATTGTCTTGAGTGGTTGTCTGAGGTTCCTGAACAATCCGTGTATTATTATCCGTTGACAGAATAGATAATAAAGCTTTGAATGTCCCCAGACTTAGTGTAGCAATTCTCAGGTCTTTCCCTATCAATCCGAGATTGAACTCTTCTGTAGAATTCGCAGCGTTTTTTGAAGTTGGTCCTTTTAAAGATGCCCTCATATCCCAATTGATACCCAATTGTTCATCAACCGACAAGGTTGTTTCAATAAATTTCACAGCAATATTAATCTGTGGAATGGGTTTATCCAGTTTCCGGATAATCTCTTCAATCCGGTCAAAATTATAGTGGGTATCTGTTACGATTATATGATCCATTGCCGGGGTTCCAAGTCCGCCTGCTCCGCCTGCACCACCGCCTGCACCGCCGCCTGCACCACCGACTCCACCACCGATTCCACCACCGATTCCACCACCGACTCCACCACCGATTCCACCACCACCAATGCCTCCTAATATCCCACCTGCTCCACCACCGACCCCACCAGCAGCTCCACCAGCAGCTCCACCAGCAGCTCCACCACCGATTCCGCCAATGCCTCCTTTTGAAGTGGGTGAAAACACTGTTACTTTCCCTTTACTAGTGAGGACATTTATCAATGCAGATGAAAGAGCTATTGCATCGATATAATCTAATTTATAAAGTCGTGTTTCCAATTCGCCTGTCATTTTCTCATCTTTTGGTTTTATCACAATAATATTTTCCTGCATGAACCAGTCATATCCGTTGACCTTAAGAATTGCATCCAAGGCAGTTCCAAGGTTCACATCATTCAGTGAAACAGTCACCTTTCCCTCTACTTTTTCTCCGGCGATGATATTTAAATTATTTTGCGCTTGTAATAAGCGAAGGATATCAATGATTTCTGCTTCCTTAAAATGAAGGGAAACTTTTGTGTCAAACATTGAAATACGACGAGTTGTTTTTCTGCGTTCAACAGCCGCCTTTTTCGGAACCCAGGTAATTCTGGTGATCAAACCGCCTTCCGTTTCGATATGATATTCAGGCAAAGTGGTGAAATATAGGGTGACTTCAGTTGATGATACCTTATTACCAACCATCCTTGCTTCAAGTTTATATAGGGGCGGTAGACTGGTTTGTTTTGAATATACACCCTGGATGAATTCCATACCTGGAAACAATAATTTCAACATGGGTGGTGAATGGCTTACCGTTTCTTCAAATTTAACCGGGTGTGAGGTTTTAATAGTCACACCCATCTCTGTTTCTCCTTCGAAAGTTGTAATCAACTCAACTTGTTGTAAAGAGAAAAGAAAAATTGGTAGTATACCAATAAATACTAATATTAATTTCCGAATAAAAGTGCTAATTACCATCTAATGATAATTTTATTGTTTTAGAACCCTGTTTGAGAATCACCTCATTGATAGTAATTCTTTTAACTGTGTGACCTTTCACAACATCATCCACCTTTGCTATTTGTCCATTTATAATTGCATATCCAGAGTTGCCATGCCAAGATATACCCGTCAAAGTTAACCCTTCTACATTTGTTCCTTTATTCCCTAAAATTCCCTCAATAAAACCATCGTTGGATTGTAAGGTTTCTGGAGAAACATAGAAAAATGGATCTTTATCCCAGTCATTATCCCAGTTGACCCCGGTAACGGATGCTAATTCAATTATTCTGTTAATATCATTGAGGTCAGGGATATTCTCATTACCTGATAAAGATCTTGCTAGATTTTTTACCGGAGTTATTCCATTTCCATTGGAAAACATACCAGAATCTATGATATAATAAACCACTAAAATAGCTACTACGATAATAAGAATGGTCTGACGGTTATTCGCTGGCTTCTTCATATCTTTTTATAGTCATCAAAATAAATATATGCAAAAAGAACTAAATCACAGGAAAGTAATTCGCTATTATTCAATTCTGTTTCTAAATGGATACTGTGTATGTTTACTATTTTTTCTAATTGTAATATTTCTTCAAGGAATGAACCTATTGTCATGAAATTACCATAGATACGCAATTGAATTGGACGACGCTCGATATGCTTCCCGGTAAACTTCAATTTCGTTTTCAATGCTGGGAACGAATCATCCATTTCAGGATGAAAAGTTTCAATAGTTATTGATTCTTTATTTGCTGCATCCCGAATTGACTGTAATACTTCTGCATAGGTATCATAGCCTGGAATGGTTGTTTTTAATGAATCAAATTCACGCGTTTGAATCATATGTCTATTTTTTACATCATCATAGCTTTCTTCAATTTGAGCCATCATTTGGAAATTTTTCTCAATTACGACCATTTTTTTCTCCAACTCATCTGTTTTAGCACCATTCATCCAGATGTCGGTATATAGCCACCAGAGAGTCGAAATAATTATCAGGGAAATCAATGAAAAAAATATCATTCGGTCATGCATGGCTTTTCAAATCTCCATATTCAGGGAAAAAAATAATTTCCCTTCCGTATTCTTGGTTGTTTCATCCACGCTATATTCTACCTTAGAAAAAATATTTAAGTGTTTAAGCTTCATTATAAAGTTTGTTAAATGAATATCGGAAATTGAAGTTTCCGCCTGTACAAAACCAGTGATTTCCACTCCAGGTTTAAAAATACCATATTCAGTGTCATTTTCATCAGCATCTGACTCTACCGACACTTTAATAAAACTAATACTTGTTAATTTAATATCATCCGGAACTATCGCTGAAAACAACTTTAAAATTTTAACTTGATTGATTGAATGTTTACGGTCATTCTCCAAAAATGATTTGTAGCCATTCAAAATATCGATATCCGTCATAAGACCAATATATTCTTTTGCTTGAATGGATAATTTATCCCATTGTTTGCTTCGTGTTTCTATCTCTTTCTCTAAATGTTCAATATTATATCCTGATATGATAGTGGAAACTATAAAAATAGGAAGGATTAGAGCAGAAATAACTGCCGCAACTTTATATAAAAATAAATATTTGAAATTTGTGAGAAGTTTCTTGGGAATTACATTGATTTTTCCTGCATTTTCTGAAGCTAAAGCAAAATTAATTGTATATAAAGGCATTTGGTCATTTAAGAGAATATCGTTATTTTTAACATGGAACGACCCTTTCCGCATTGGGTTTAACAACCCAACCTTAACATACAAATTTTTTCCTAATTCTGCCACTAAGTTGGGAAATGTTGCACTATTTCCATCAAAAAACATTTCAGTCCATTCTAAGTCAGGTATTTGCTTTGTAAAATATTTCATTGATCTATTGAGTTCGCTCGTAAGGCGCTCTAAGGCAGGGCGTAAAAATATAGATAATTTGTAGAGACTAATATGTGAATTAAGGGTCACTCCTTTTGTATCATCTGGAACCCCGTAATCAGCTAAAAGTTGTTTTGCCATGGAGTAATCAATTTTAAACGTTTGATCTTCCGTAACAACTTTTTGCATTGCTGCTTTATAAAAATCTTCTGCACCGAAAAGAATTTCCCTGGTCATTAGCAATTGCTGGTCTTTGACTAGAGATACTGTTGTATTATTTTCACCAAGATGTACTAATATATAACAACCACTTTTACAGTCTGGATAATTTAGTAAAAATAATTTCCACAATAAAACGGGCAAAGTTGAGATAAATCGGGGCTTCAGTTTTGAGCCATTAAAAAGGTCTATGGCTTTTTCCACAGTATTTTTTTCCGAAACACCGATAACAATATTATGTTTTTCACTATTATTTACTGTTTCTTTACTGGTTTCGTAAGCGATGATCGCCTCGTCCGGGCTGAATGGAATATTTTTCTTTACATTCCAGTCTACAAGATCGGATAACTCTTTTTTACTTAACACCGGCGCTTGGAGAATATGGGTTTTTGTATCAACCTCGGGAGAATAATATGCCCCATACGCATATTTAACCTCTTTTGGATCTAATTCTTTTTGTAAAATATGGTGAATTAATTCAGAGTTGTTTTCAATAGCCCCTTCCTCCGTTTTATAGGGAAGGGTATATTCTTTCACTTTTTCAATTTCAGTTCTTTTAAATCCTGTTTTAATTTGGAGCAACCTAACATGGTTTTCACCGGAACATATGGTAATTCGTCTTTGAGACTCATTAAATAAATGAAATAATGATAGAAGATTATCTTGAAATGTTTTTTTCTGTTTTTTCTCTGAAAGAGTGGATAATAATGACGAATCGAATTTCTTTGGTTGAATTTCTTCTATTTCTTTGGGCTTAGGTTTTTCCTCCGGCTTCTGGATTTGTTCTAAAAGGTTCGTTGGTGCAGTCGTGCTCGTTTTAGGAATATTAGGTTCCGTCGCGGGAACCACTTTTGGTTCAGGTTTTTCCACCTTTGGCTCTGTCTTTGTTTCTTCACCAACCTTTTTTTCTTCTGATACTAATGGATCGGATTGAACGCTCTTTAATGTGTTTAATAAATCACCGGTGGAAATTTCTTTTTTCTTGGATGCTCGGAGTACAGAACTTTCAGGATCAATATCAGGTTTTTCATCCGTTATAGGTGGTTCTTCATTAATCCCTGAAGATACATCTTCTTCCGGCGTAACCGCCTCCGTATCGCTCAAGGCCTTTTTCTCCTCGACCGGCTGTTTCTCAACAACGTCATCTCGTTGTTCTTCCTCATCAATGACAGCTTTCTCCACCTTAATAGATTTATCGTCCTCAACCGATTTAGTCGTTTGTTGAGAACGTAGAATATCAAGCAGTCTATTGGTAGCGAGTTTTCTGTCTTTTTCTTCAGACATTGAGTGGATTTGATGTTTTCTTAAATTCAAATACATCATCACTCGAAATATTTTCTCTCTTATTGAGTATCATTTCAATGATTAACTGATGACATATTCTGACAATTTTTCTGGGGTAACCCTTTGTTTCTTCATGAATAACTTCAATAGCCTTATTTTTGAAAAGTTCTTCATCTTTTGGAAGACCTGCTACTGCCACGCGATGATTGATAAACCCAATTGTATCTTCCAAATCCAAGGGTTTTATTTCATAACCAAATGCAATACGATCTTTGAAATTCTCATGTTTATTGAGCAATTCCTTTATTTCATGTTGGGCAAAAATGATCACCTGGATCAACTTAGAATCATTTGTTTCAAAATTTAATAACATTCGAATAATCTCAAGTTGATTCGGACCCATTTTTTGTCCTTCATCAATAATTAATACATTGTTTCGATTAGAATGAATTGAAGAATCAATTAAATAATGTTCTATTTGGTCCATCATATCACTATGCTGCGAAAAGCCTCCTTCCAGACCAAACATCTTTGATAAATACTGTAAAAACTCACTACTGGAATCCCATGTTGGATCAAGTATGAGATGGAATTTGTGGTTTTCTCCAAATTCAACAAACCGACCCAACAATAATCTGGAAAGCATTGTTTTGCCTGTTCCTATCCCTCCAATAACAACATTTAATCCACGATTGAGTCGTAAGGATATTTCCAACCTATCAAGACATTCCCCATGACTTTTTGATTGAAAAAAAAATTCCGGTTCCGGGGCCATAGAAAATGGTTCTTTCTTTAGGCCAATTATTTCATAATATTCCATATGTAAACTATCTAATTTTTTGGTGCAAAATTATTAACCGATTATTTTATTATTTTTTTACGTAAGTATTTCTCTGAATTTGTTAATTAGTTGCTTATGATGCAGTGATTTATTGAGAATAACTTTTATGTTTAATTCATTTAACTCTTGAATAACATCATCATTAATATAAGCAGAAATGATATATTTGCTTACATGTGTTAGTTCTTTTATAAACTTAAAAAATGACTCCCAAAGGCTACAATAATACGCAGCCGGTATTTGGAGTATTCTTTGTCGTCTCCAGTTTTTATCAGCAACTGGATTTATCGTATAATAAGATGTAATATTTCCTGAAATAAAATATTTTTTATGTTTTTTCATAAATCGGCAGTACCCCCGGACATTTTAGAATTAAGTAAAGAATCACAGGCTTCCTTTATTTCTTTCTCACTTACTGGTTTTTCCAGGAAAATGTCTACCTGTATCTTTCTTAATTCCCGATAGATTGACTCATCCAGGTGACCAGAAATAACAATCAGTTTGATCCCGTCCAGTTTTTTATTTGATCGCATTACCTTAATGAATTCCACACCATCGATGATAGGCATAAATAAATCCAATAATACTAATCTCGGCTTTTTTTCATGCATAATAGAATAACCATCAAATCCATTTTTTGCAGATAGAATTTTTTTATCCGGATAAAACTTTTCCAAGTGATACATCATAAGTTTTAAATGAGTTTGATCGTCATCGACTAGAAGAATATCTAGTTCGTCTGGTTCCTTACCAAAAAATTCAGGGTCAAAAGTAAAACCTTGTTTTTTGATAAAGTCAATAAATGCCTTCCTGGCTACTCGAAAATGCCCTGAAGGTGTTTTAAACCCTTCCAAATCACCGGCTTTGATCCAGTTTTTTACCGTGTTGATATCTACCTCACAATACCGGGCAATTTCTCCAGTTGTAAAGTATTTTTTATGCATTTTCAACTAATACAATTAATTAAATTAATAGTATTCATGATTTTCACGGTATTCATATCTGTGTATTTTAATGTTATTTATATTTTTACACAAGCTTATTTAATATTATATTTTTATAGTAAGTGATGCCTTAATCATATAATTCTGAACAGGAATACTAAATGAAAAAAAGCTTATATATCATTCTTGCCGGCTTTTGTACACTCAGTGGTCAAATTGAATTCAATGTGGACTTCACACCCTATGTTTTATACTATATGAGTGTAATTGATATTAATACGGGTGAATCTAATGTGCCCATTTTTCTGGCTGATTTGCAACGATCAAGCAATGCACCTGACTCCGTTTTAGTCGATTTGGAATATGAAATTATTATCGACTCCGATGTACTGGGTATAAATAATCAAACGCTGGTGCGGATTGTTACGACACAGCCGCTTACCCTTACAGCTCCAATCCATCTGTCCAACATGGATCTCAACCTATCCACAACCCAAATTTTCGATGAGACAGGAACCGCTGTGCCCTTCCGGTTAGAGATTGAGGAAAAAATTGAGACGGGACAAGCTGAACAAATGTTCGGTGTTATCGTCCAAACAGGACGTCTTCCTGACGGTATGTACACTTTTCGTGTAATAGCAACACCTGAAGATGGATCAGCAATCGTACGTGAAAATGTCCTTAATATTTATAACCCGTCTAACTTGGAATTACTTTCTCCCGGCGGAGCCCTGGCCGATACAACTGTAAATGAAGTATACACCTCATTCCCAGTCTTTCAATGGGAATCTGATCTCTGCAATATTCCCGGAGGTTGTGAATATTTTATTCGCGTAGCAGAATTTGATCCGGATGAGTTCTCTTCAATTGAACAAGCGATTGAAGCCACGACACGATTGCCGCTTGATCAAAGTATGGGCTTTGAATCAATAGGTTTTGACGTATTGTCATTTCAATATCCTGCTATAGGTGCCGGAGACTTGGAACAAGGGAACATATATGTTTGGCAAATTAAAAAAGTATTGCCAACAACGGTAAATGATGAAGTAGTACTGAGTGATATATTTGCTTTTAAAGTCAAAGATTTTTCATCCCAAGACACAGCTGGAGAACCCACAGAGGATACCAGCCCGACGGGGCTAGCTCTTCAAACTCTCATTGGCGATGAAATGAGTAATGAATTTTTTGGCCCCGGCGGAGCGGCAGAAGGTTTTATTTTTACGGGAAATATTACGTTAAATGGTGAGTCTGTTGATCTTTCTTATATACAGTCCATTATTTCAACAGGAATAGCAGTAGTAGATTCTCTTGGGAACGAAACCTATCGCCCAGTTGAAATTTTATCTGTGGAGGTTTCACAATGAGATTATTAGTTACTTATGGATTGATATGCGGTCAAATGCTTTTTGGGTTATCCAAGGTAGGCATTGCAGTTAAAGTCAGTGGTGCTGTTAAAATAATTGCGGCAGAAACGGATGTTGAAAACTCCTTAACTCCCGGGAAACCTCTGAATAGTGAGGATAGAATTACTACAGGTAATAACTCATTTACTGCCATCATGTATCTTGATGATAAAACCCTTATCAAAGTGATGGAAAACTCTGAATTAACAATCAGAGGTTCTCGAGACGGTTATGGAATAAATAAAGAGTTGGATATAGCCTTCGGAAAATTATCAGCAAAGATCGCTAAACAGAAAGGGAAAGAATTTCGTATATCCACACCTACTTCGGTCGCTTCTGTGAAAGGAACAGATCTTTTAATTTCTTCTGATCCCATCCAGGGAGATTCTTTTGTCCTTATCACTGGAATTATAGAAGTCACTAATTCCATCACGGGTGAAACAACTCAAGTAAATGAAGGTGAAACAGCGACATCCACGCCTGATGGCTCATTAGATGTTACAGAAACCACAGAAGAGGATTTAGAAGGTTTCCTTGAGAGTGACGAAGGAACTGAAGGTGATATCCAGGAGCTTCGATTTGAAATTGAAGACGACAATGGAAATATTAAACAAATAATTATTCAAATCAATTAGTGAAGACTCCTTATGAAATACGTTAGTATTATACTGATTCTTTTATCAACATTATGGTCCCAACCCTCTGTGTTGATTATGAGTCCTGAACCGGGCGAAGAAGTAATGGATAAAAATATTCTAATTGCTGCTTCATTCTATAACATCCCAGATCTCAAAGCGGAAAATATTCAACTTATTTTGGATAATAAAAATGTTACATCATCCACTTTTGTTGACAATGAAATGATAAGCTATTATATCCCCTCTTTAGATCCGGGTAAACATAAGATAGAACTGTTTACCGGTGAAGGAGAATCGGTTACTTGGTCATTTTTTGTCCTTGGTGAACGTAAACAGAAAATGGAACCGCTTGTTTATTCCGGTAAGTTGCGGACCAGTACCAGCATTGATCAGATTGATGAAGAAAGTCTAAGTGTCAACCAGATATTCTTCGATTTTAAAGGAACTGCATATGAAATGTTGCGATTTAACACCAAGATAAAACTAACAAATCAAGAAAATAGTATGTATCAACCGCGTAATGTATATGGTTTCAAATTCAATCTTGGAGACATATTGGCTTTGAATTTAGGTGATACCAATCCGCAATTATCTCACTTTACAGTGAGTGGTAAAAGGATTAGAGGGTTTGATGCTGCTTTGACATGGGGGTGGTTTAATCTTCAAATCGTTAAAGGAGAAATCAACCGTACCGTCCAAGGTGAGTTAAATAATGCATATACATACACCGTTGATGTAGATGATGATGGTAATAATTTCCTGGCCCTGTCACGCCAGGGATACACTTTTAAACAAGATGTTCTCGCCGGACGGTTAGCATTTGGCAGAGGAGAAAAATTTAAATGGGGCATTCATTTTTTAAAAGCAAGAGATGATACCCTGAGTGTAAATCGCATAGTCAATAATGCAACAATAACTTATACTGAATCTGCCGGAACATTTTCCGGCTTGGATTCTGGAAAAGTTTATACTGTTGATCAGTTAAGTGATTACGCCTTGATACAATCGGGAGTAGATTGGAGTGGAACAGGTCCCAAGGACAATTTAGTGATTGGAACAGATTTAGGAATTAACCTGGATAAAAAACGAATTGTCCTGGAAGGTGAAATCGCATTCAGTATGACCAATAATAATATCTGGGGAGGTGCAATGTCAAAGGCTGAAATGGATACGTTGATTGATGACAATATAGATAACAAACTCGCTTCATTTGATTTGGGTAGGATTCCATTCGAGCCAAAAAACATAACAGACATTTTTATCATTAATCCAAATATGGTTCCTTTATCACCTATCGATCCGGCCGCCTTTGATGATAGTTCTGATGTTTCATTATTTGATGCCATCATGTCCATGCCGTCTTTAGCGTTTCGAGGAAGAGCAGTATTGAATTATTGGGGAAATAATTTCAGTATAAATTATTCACAAGTAGGTCCTGAGTTTATTTCGTTTGGAAACCCTTATTTACAAAAAAATAAGAGAGAATTATCCATATCAGATAAAATGAAACTGTTAAATAATCGTTTGATGGTGAACGTTGGCTATAAACATCAAGATGACAATATTATGACCAGTGTTGACAATGTAGAGTCACAGAATACGTTAAGCCTGGGACTAAACATTTTACCCGGACCCGGATTACCTACTGCCAACATATCCTTCAAAACCATCGATCGGGATAATGGCATAAATGAAATTACGACACTGACCGATTCTACGTACAATGACAACAGAAAAAATACTCACACCAATCATATTACCTTCAATTTGAACCACCGGTTTAACCTGTTATGGTCACATAATATTAACACCACCTTTATGTTACTAAATAAAAAAGACAATGTCAGTAACCGCATAAACGATAACCCTCAATATATAGATCCCGGTATTGTATCAAATGTATTCAATATTTCTTTAACGACTTACTACGACATTCCATTGAAAACCACACTGTCTTTATCAACCAATTCCAGTGAATTCAGTACAGGACCTGGGAAAATGGCTTCACAGCTTTTCAACACAGGTAACATTGACGGTGAATATGCTATGAATGAAGGTAAATATATTTTAAAAGCAGGGACAAATTTTGCAAAAGGAACTGGTATTTCGGAAGTATCGTGGATTGGATTTAAAGGCGGGGTGAAGATAAATATCATTGAAAGACTCAGTATTAATGCACAGGGAGAATTCAGATCAAAATTTGTCGGCGGGGAAACAAATCAATCATTTATAGCCAGAGCAAATATGGATTATTCATTTTAATTTTATCCGCCATTGTCAATTTTCGAATTTACAATCCATTTTTGTAGATAAACTATTTCAACAACACCATCTTCCTTGTCTGGGTGAAACCTTCTGCCTGCCTATCTTTTTTCTGGCTGGCTTCGATCTGGAAAAAGTACACTCCTACACTGACCTGTTGCCCTTTATCATCGGTAGCATTCCAAGTTACTGATTTATAGCCAGCATTCTGTATTTCTGATACCAGTGTTGTCACTTTTCTACCAAGAAGGTCGTAAATGACGATTTGGACATCTGCTTGCGCGGGGAGACTATACCGAAAGGTTGTGGTTGGATTGAAGGGGTTGGGATAGTTTTGCATCAGTTCAAATTGTTTAGGCAGCTCTGAAAATTCGTCGATTCCAAGAGCAGTCACGTCAATTATAACCACGATGTCAACGGTTGGATTATCCACATCATTTGAGGAAATGGTGAGAGTATCAATGTGTATTCCTACCGAGAGTTCTGAACCATCTATGATTACCTCAAGGGAATCTGAGTGGCCTGCTTCAGTCCTCCCACTGTCCGGATTGACATTCAACCATAGTTCCTCCCATGTAATGGTCCATTCCAATTCGGAAGTGCCCGCATTTTCGATGACCAATGTCTCTGCAAAGTTTTCTCCGTCAAGGATCGTCACTGAGATACTATCGGGAGAAATGTTGATCTCTGGTACACCAACGAAGATAATCGTCAGGAAAACAGGTACATCAATACTTGGTGCATCCGGATCATCGGAGTTGATAATAAGTACACCTTCATAGGTTCCAGCTGTCGAATCAGTGGCATTAACAGTGACAGTGATAAACGACGAATCACCTGGTTCAGTCGCCCCCGATGTTGGCTCGGCACTTAGCCAGGGACTGTAGAACGCCCAGCCTACTGTCCAGTTGAGAGTCGCTATACCCACATTTTTGATGATTAACGTATCTGAACCTGTCGTCCCCTCATTGAGAGTAATTATAAAACTGTCAGGTTCCACAACAATTTCCGGATATGCTACTACAAATAGCTCAACCGGTAGCTTGATAATTGGAGCATTTGGATCGTTTGAAGAAACCAGCAGGGTATCGACATAGTAACCTTCGCCTAAATTAGTAACGTCAATTATCACCCTCACTGAATCTGTAATTCCCGGTATCGTTGTTCCTGAATCAGGTTCCGTGCTTATCCAATTTGTCGCAGACTCAATGGACCATTCCAGGATCGAGGAACCAATATTTGAAATACTGAGTATTTCCTCGGAGTTCTGACCTACATTCAGCCAATAGGAAGTAATATCCAGCGCGACCGAAATCTGACTTTCCGGAATAGTAACCTCAACACATTGGGAGAATTCGGAGGAATTTCCGTCGGGATCCGTCGCAGTGGCAGTGATGAATTCCTCCAGGTTGACATCAGCAGTTAAAGTAACATAAAAACTCGCACCTCCACTGTTGTTCGTTGTGACTGATGTGAAATCAATGAATTGTTCCCCTTCACCATATCCTGAAGGATCGCATACACTATTTAAAAAGAATTCGATTCGGTAGGAAGTATTTGGTGAACTGTTCAAAGTGCCGGCAATCAAAATTATATTCGTGTCACGCGTAGCAGCAAAGAGTTCCGGGTAATTCTGTAAGTTATTCGCACCACCATCGCCATCACCGTCATCGTTATACGATATACCGTCCAGACCAAGGTCTATTCCCTGAAGAGTATTAGAGTAGATGGAATTGGAGAGAATGGCATTACCCGTACCCACATTTGAAAGAAAACCAACCCCTACATCTCCATTAAATGCAATGATGTTACCTTCGCCATCTTCAATCCCGCCAATTTTATTGCCCCCGGTTTCATGCAACAGGAATACCCCTCTAAAAGCATTTCCCAGGTTAACTGTACCGGTTGTGTCAGTTCCAATATAGTTACTTTGAAAAATGTTCCCTGTTGTTCCACTACCAGACAACCCAATTCCTTCTTCTCCGTTATCTGCAATGATATTGCCCTGCCCTGGTGCTCCGATTATGTTATTTTTCGGTCCTTCGTTAATAGCAATGCCATTGAGGCCATTACCCAGCGGATTCAATCCTGTGAGGTCTGTCCCGATAAGATTATTAAATATCGAGTTCCCCATGACTTCATTACCACTCATAAAAATACCGTGCCCGTTATTTCCGGAGATGAGGT
Organism: uncultured Fidelibacterota bacterium; assembly: GCA_913009735.1. Lineage (GTDB taxonomy): Bacteria > Fidelibacterota > Marinisomatia > Marinisomatales > TCS55 > JADFRD01. The sequence continues at coordinate 7,048 of CAJVYU010000028.1, read as the reverse complement.
TGCCTGCTATTGTGTTGTTTTGGGCGCTGTCCTGAATCGCTACACCGCTTGACATATTGAGGGCCACGGTACCGGTGGCATCCGTACCGATGTAGTTCCCCTGTACAATATTGTTGTCTGCCCCTGGTAGCTGAATCTCCACACTTCCCACAATGATATTGCGTGTGCTGTCTGCCACTCCGCCAATAAGGTTATTGGAGGAACCTAAAATACGCAACCCACCAGCGCCGGGATTGGAAGCACCGGTAATGTCAGTACCGATAAAGTTCCCCTGTATGACATTCCCTGTTACGTTATCCAAAACGATGTCGGTTCCCGATTGATTAATCGCAATTCCTCTTACCGTTGTGCTATCTGCTCTAATCGTCAAACCCCAGGCGCCACCGGTATTACTTCCGTCGATCTCAATCTTCAGTACGGCGTTGTCACCTTGATTAAAAGGCAGCGTGTTCGGACTGCTTCCCGGCTGGGAATAGCCATCAATGTAAGCCGGTTTAGTAATCGCAGGAAGATAAGATGATAGCAGGATTGTGTGTGGTCCCGTACCTGGAATATCAAATTTAATGGGAATAATTGTATTTGAAGGATTGTTATTGGATTCCTGAATTGCCGCCCGCAATGTACAGTCACCCGTCCCGTCGTCACAAATGCCATCTCCCTGGTTCAAGTCCTCGCCATCACCGGTAGAATTCACAGTGAAAGCTTCCACCAAAGTTCTGGTGAATTCGATGGGAATGCGCACCAAATCGCGGTCATAATCTGATATTGTTCCTCCTATGTGTTGGCGTGTATAATACAGATAGGCTTGTTGACCTGTAACCTCAAAATTTCGAGTTGTATCGCTGGTATCGATCAAAGCAGGATAATGATATGCGTCGCCGGATATCCATGGCGTCCACCACAACTTGGCTTCCTTAATTATTTGAGCACGTGACCAGTTGATCAGATCATCTGAATAAGAATAAAAGAATCCATAAACAAGTTCGCCCGTCAATGGATCGTCCCCCACATGGGGACCTACCAGTACGAATTTTTCAAAGAAAGTGTTATAGGTAATGCTGGATTGCATTTTATCAATATGATCGCGTGATACTGGTTGAACTATATGATCGGCAGGGTCTGCATTGGGGTTTAGGTAAGGGTTGATAAACTGGACATCAAACGCCGATCCATCCCAGGCACGCCAACTGGTCGGATCATCCAGTGTCTGAGTACGAGCAACTGCAACACCCCAATCCTGAAGCCCGTGTGCTTCCACTTGGAAGAGAACATAATAATAGCCATCATTCGGATTTAAGATGATATTGCTCCCACCAAAGACACCATAGGGACTTATATTTGGCTCGTAAACGTAAGGAGCGCTTGCGACAAGATGGTTAGGCGATGAATCATGGGTGTAAGTGGCGCCTGTGTCTGTGGACGTTGCAAATGTAATGGAATTATACCAGGTGTCACCTTGATATTCGTTGTGTACCAAGGCATAAATAGTAGTTCCATCCAGCGTGTAGGGTGCCATGAGCCATTCATGGTCGTTGTATTGTGATGGATCTGTATCCAAATCGGAATCCATAATCACATTGCAATCTCGCTGAACTACATTAATATTGTCACCTATCATCCTCCGGTTGATATAATGGGTAGCGATTAATTGCACATTACCATCGGCATCCCTAAAAGCACGAGCAGGGGCATCTGGAATATCCACCTCCTCGCAGCTATCAGCTGACCAATCAAAAACGATCTCCTCAGGTCCAAGAATATTAACAGGACCAGGATATTCCACCTGGGCTGCCAAATCATTTAGCCCCAAAACACCCGCCCAAATAATTAAAACAAAAATATTGTCCCACCGATCAAATGATTTCATGATTGCCTCCATTGGATAGCATCTCGACAAATAAATTTTTTATCCCGGACTTCAAGTCCAACGGCAAACCATATCCTTCGAAGAAACGTGCATATTTTCACAATATTTCTGTTCATCAGTCTATTCCTATTCTTTTCTTTTCTTGTAATCAAAAGTATGTAAATAATTGTTCAGCTATACCTCAGTTAGTTGACAGTATATAATAAAGTATTCAACTTATCAAATAAAATTAAGCCCTACTGAGTGATGACCATCCATACGAATTGACTCAATCTAATATTGTAACCCAAACAAGGGTTATCAACTTTGTTTTTTCTAACCAGTGACAAAAAAGACACTTAAATCAAAACATCTATCTGGACACGGGACTGTCTGTTCATTATCGGGTACTTTTGAAGGAAAATGGCTGGACTTATGCCGAGTTAGCCAGGCAGCTGGGGTTAAGCAGCCCCTTCTCAATGTATGCTATTTAAGCAATATCATTTTCCTGGTCTGCACTAAACCCCGGGCATTGACTTGGTAGAAATACACCCCTGCACCAACTTGTTGCCCTTGATAATTAGTACCATCCCAAATCACCGATCGAGAACCTGCATCTTGTGTTTGATTCACAAGTGATTTAACCTGTCTACCAAGTAGGTCGTAGACAGTAATGGAAACATGTGATTGTTTTGGTAAATCGTATCGTATGGTTGTAATGGGATTGAAGGGATTGGGGTAATTATGACTTAGAGTAAATTCTTGTGGATAGTTTGTCCCACCATCAAGTTTTAGTGTAGCATTTAACGAATCAATTATTATGACAGCATCAACCAGATCACCAGCAACAATCAACGTAAAAACACTATCGAGTAACCCATTCACCTCATTATCAGTTTCGAAGAATTTACGTAACTCAAAAAGTTGAAGAGGAATTTCTAAATCAGGGTGTGCGTATACAAATGTTGTATCTATTGAGTTACGTTTAACATCTTGGATTATCTCAAGATATTGATAGCCAAACTCCTCGGTTGGTTCAACTATTGTTCCTTCACCGTAATCATTCCATGTGACAATCTGAATTAGTTCCGGGTTGTTTTCCAGTGCAGTGTGGAGAGTATTCCTAAAGGTATCTCCGTTTTGCGGGTCTAAATATCCGTATGAAAAACCTAATCCGGCCTCTTGATAAATATCATGAAAAGCAGGGAAAGCGCTTGCACATAAGTATTCCCAAGATTGAGCCGTTTGGTAAAAATTCGACAGATAATTATTTAATGCTGCTTCACTTAAAACGCCATCGACGGAAGCCCACATTGGTGGCCATGGGAATGCTCCAACTGCTATAGGTGCTAACCGATTGTCAAGGGTAAAAAATGCAGGTTCAACATTTAAAACTGAAAATAATGCATCCCATTCATTACTTGAATGATAATACTGTGGCCCAAAATTCAATAGTACTGGCTGGTCTGATAATTTCAGATATGTATCGTCTGTTTCCAATTTTATTTAATTATTCTTTCCTTTTCAAGCGGAAGCGGGGATTTCACTACCCATTACCGGTAACGCCTTCCACATGGGTGTCACTTGGGTTTATAAAGCCTGCAGGACACTCCCTCTGGGATTCGAGACAAGTCTCTGGGCACAACACCTACTGCTCGTGCCTCACATCATTTCTATCGGCATACCGTTTATGTTACAACTGGCGGATATATTTTATTCATTTTAAGGACGAGGGTCTAGCTTCGTCCTTAATTGTAATATCATACCGGTATATAGAATGCCATCATTTGCATCAATGATCTCTTCATTATCCCAGTAAATAACAATCCAGGATTTTTCATCACCATACGTTTCCCCGGCAATCGTCCAAAGATTATCACCTTTCTGTATTATATATTCGTTGAATACCGGTTCACTTTTTTCCACTTGATCCATTGGTTTGTTCATGTCCAGGAAATGATATGGATAAATCAGATTTGGATTATCTCCAATTTCTTTTCGATTCCAGTCATAAATGTCCCGCCATCTTTTCCAATCTCCATATTCATTTTTTGCAATTTTAATAAGAAAATCCCCGGGTTTGATCATGTATTCTTCCCATCCATATTCAGACGATACATTTGAGGATGCTGAAAATTCAGTTTCCGTTGTTTCATCTGGAATATTCTCCACAGCATCGGTATTAGAATCCGGATCTGATTGGAGTTTAGGAGTTGATTCAACTAGCAACATTGAATCTACATCTATGGTCTTTTCAGATTCAGTTTCAACAGGGATGATTTTTACTTCGGGTAAAATTATCGCATCATTGTTAGCGGAGTTCATCAAAGGATCAGAAATAGATTCTAATTCAGTTGATTCATCAGATGTAATCAGGTTAGTCGTCAATTCTTGAACGGGTACGGTGTTAGATTTTTTTACATTGACAGGTTGATTTATAGAATCAGCCGTTTTGGTGTTCTTGATGGTTAAGGATGTAAGGTTGGACTCCAGCTGCATTCTATTAGTATTGGAATCAGTGTTGGGTATTGACAGTGTTTGCTTTGATTCAATATCTATATTTGGTGCGGTTTGTTTTCCGCAGGATATAAAAATGAACATAGCAAACATGGCAATCTTTAAGAAGCTTGAGGTATGTGGCATTGTTTTTTTCCTAGAGATTTTTGTTAAAAGTATATGAGATTTAGACATCTAAGTTCCCCAGATTTACACATTAAAGGCAAAGAGAAAAACAAGGAATTTTGCTATATGATGTAAATGGGTTCTGACATTTAACTCAGAGGTATTCCCCGCCTACCGACGGAAATGAAGAAAAAGGAGCGCCCTATATATTTATCACTTATCAGAAAATGGGGAAAATATGGGGCAACCTAAACATCACAAAACAACACTATAATACATAGTACAGCACTTGCCATAAAATAATTCCTTTCAATAAAGACATATTAATGAATTGACTGTTAGACATTATTTATTGAAATAATACACATTAGAGTAAATTATTCAAAGCTATTTGAATTAAATAATTTTAATTTGATGAGCGTCCCAAGTATTGGGAGATAGTTATTGGTATAACAATAAACAGTAAATTAGGTGACGTATGAAAAATGAAGCTCCAAGATTTCTGCAAAATCTTGAAAAATATATGCCCGGTCCAAATTCAAAGTATATTAAAAAACCAATGGGATTTTGGCAAGGTTTTCTTCACGGAATTATTCTTCCATTAACGTTCATATACAAACAGTATCAACCCCGGGTTAAATTATATGAAACGGATAATCTTGAAAGAGGATATAATTTGGGTTTTGTCCTGGGCATCATTGGTCTAATTGGGGCGATTAGTAGTAGCACATAATTGTTGATCCTGCTTTTAGTTGGGTAAGTTTTTGTCCCTTTTTCATTATGGGAAACCATCCGTTTGTCTAAATCAGATGAAAAACCAATATATATCTTTTCATATTTTGGAGAATGAAGAGCATATACCTTATAAGCCATTTCTAAAAATAAAGAAGGCCTTCCATTAATTGAAAGGCCTTTATGTAGCGGGGGCCGGATTCGAACCAGCGACCTCCGGGTTATGAGCCCGACGAGCTACCAGACTGCTCTACCCCGCGATCAGTTGATTTGTATTCTGTAAAAAAACTTGTGCTTCGAGCCTGCGTCCGCCAGCCGGCGGATATGAGCCCGACGAGCTACCATGCTCCCCGCCTGAACGAATTCATTTGGGCAGGTACTCCGCGATCATTAATTATTTACGTGAAAAACCGCCGGCAAAATTAGTCAACACCGAAGCGTATTGCAAGGCTCACTTACCAGAAATTTCAGTAAAAACAGGTAAATGATCTGAATAACCACCCAATAGACGATTTCCTGCCCAAAACCGGAATGGATAATGAACATATTCCCCTATCTGCTGGCGGTATTTTGGCTTATCTAAAATCATCGCTTCACCGGACGTTAACCCAACTTTATCTCTCAGACCGCTGCTAACAATAATCTGATCCAGGAAAAGATCTTCACCTTTGTAAACATAGGTTCCTATTTTCGGCTTACCCACCATGGGCATCATTAAATTAATCATATTTACCGATGCCAGTTCTCGCACATTATTATCCATCGGCCCTTCGTTAAAATCACCTATTAAGATAATTTCTGCATCAGGTTTCAAAGATAAAATCTTCCCAACTTCATTAACCAATAATCGTGCGGTAGCTCTACGTTTGGGAATCGCCTGTTCTTTTCCGCCGTAATTCGATGGCCAATGATTCACAAAAATATGCAGTTCATAACCTTTATATTCTCCCAATACATATAAAATATCGCGAGTCGGTTTCCCTCCGGGAAGTCTGTTTTGTATTGCTCTGGTCTCTAAAACAGTAAAAATATCAGAGTCATACAGTAATGCATTATCGATACCCCGACCATCCGGAGAATCAAAGTGAATGATCTTATAATTCCGTCCACTATAGGCTTGATTCAATTCGTCCAATACAAAATAGTTTTCCACCTCACACAAACCTAAAACATCGGCATTGATGTCCGACAGTACTTCCGCGCAATTTTTCAATTTCAGGTCATAAATCTCTTTAGTGACATTTTTTCTTCCACCCAGGGCAAATTCTTCATCATTAGTGGTTGGATCATCTTCCAGATCAAATAAATTTTCCACATTCCAGAAACCAACCCGAAGAGACTGTCCGGAAAGAGTTGCTGCAAACAACAATATTAGTAATATATATTTTTGATTCATTTTTTTAATCTCCTAATTTATTCATGAGTCCAAACAATTGGAAACTTTTTGAAACTATTGTCATTAACATCTAGGAAGCGGGCACAAATTCATTATCCTTCCCTCCTTGATACCTCCTTGGTTTGGTTGTGTCCGCTTCTTTATTTATATCCACACCAAGGTTGATTAATTGTTTATAATCAGTTTCAGCCGGTAATTCAACGACCCACTTCAATTGTTCACTCGATTCATCTTTAACAAGTTTTCCGTTATGCTGATTTATCCAATACTCAATTTTACCCGCCGATTTGAAATCACCTGATATTTTAACCGTTTCTAGATCGGAAGAGCACACGTCTGAACTCCAGTCACATTCCTTTATCTCGTATGCCGTCTTCTGCTTGAAAAAAAAAAAAAAATCAACATATAACAAGAACTATCGCTGAAATTGTTCTGCAATCTCTTATCGTCAA
>CAJVYU010000027.1 GCA_913009735.1 uncultured Fidelibacterota bacterium | reverse complement strand
CTGTTTTTTTATCTATTACTGTTTTTTTTTTTTTTAATGATACGGCGACCACCGAGATCTACACTCTTTCCCTACACGACGCTCTTCCGATCTCTTGTACCATACACTTTAAAACCATTATTGCTAAGTAGAATAGCAGTGTTATATCCAACTCCAGATGATGTTCCGGTTATTAATACAATTTTTTTGTTATCCATGATATCTCTCCTTTTAGATGTAAATGGTTGATTAATTTGTGCCTAATTCTTTTTCCTTATAGTCCTGCAATAAATACAGGAATCACTTTCAAGGATATGGAATCCGCATTCAGGGCAGTCCCATTCTTCAGTATTTAATTCAGGGTAGCTCTTATCTTTCCTGTTTTTACCGGCTACATAAATCGTAAAGCCAATAGCGACCATAAATATAAAAAGATGAGAAATAGATCGAGTCCCATTAGAATTCCAGTATCACTCCACCAACAGGAAATGTTTTAAACTGCCAAGCCATATCGGTTGAGCCGTCTTCCAGATAAACCGTTTCCCAGGGATTGTTCCGGTTGAAAACATTCATAATATCCCAAAATGTAACCAAGTTCATCTTATTGAAATTAAATCGTTGCTGCAATAAAATGTCAAACCGGATATAGTGGTCATAACGTTCGGTATTCCATGCATCGGTTGAATTCACATACCATTCCCTAATATTGTGATCGTATGTTTTTGGCGTATATGGACGCCCACCCATATAACGGAGTTTAATACCAATTTCGTATTCATCCGCCGGGGCGATTGGCAGCCATGAGGTTGCTTTAGCTAAAATTGTTTCTTTATGTTTACGATACCAATCATATTCAATAAACCGGATTTTATATCCACCAACAAGGGTAAGTACATCGCCATAATCATAGTCCCATGAATATTTTTTACCGTTTCTTGGATCTATCCCTTCAGAGATAGAATGAGACCATGCAAAGGAACCGTACCAATTGTTGGTGTATTTCTTTTGGATGAAAAATTCTATTCCTCTCGATTCACCCTTGCCCAAATTCACTAAATGCTGAAAATCCAAACTATCCCGTCCATAACTATCCTCTAATATGTTAAAACCAATCATATCTTTATATTTTTTCGAATAGACTTCAAATGTTGCTCTCGTATCGGCACTTAAAAAATATTCTAAACCTATTACTACTTGATCTGCAAAATAATTTTTCAGTTCTTTTGTATTTCCCCTGGATGAATTCAAGTGGATATTAAAGGGGGATTGAAAATAACGTCCTCCTGCGAAATTGACCGCTAACGTCGGCTTAACTTGATAGGATATGCCCAATCGGGGAGACAAATTGCCATTTCCGGTATAGCTTATTCCTTCATAACGAAGCCCTGATGTTATTTTCAATTTGGGAATAGGTCTGAAATTTAATTGTCCAAAAAGACCACTTTTTATGTAATTCAAAACGGATTTAGTTATAACTGTATCATAACTCCCAACAGTAGCAATGGATTCAAACCGTAATGAATCATGTTCAAAATAATTCGTCCAAAATTCGTTTTCAGAAATAGGTAAAACAGGATCGTTTTCAGATAAAGCATAGCCGTAAATTTTCCGTGGTTCACCTTCCCACCAATTATCATAATCCAATGTGATTAATTTAACATTAAATCCAAAACTGGTCTCAATTTTCGGATTTACCTTATACACCCAATCTCCTTTTAATGTGGTTTCCCATTCAGCATCATTTTGACCATAGTATTGGTCTTTCTCACCATTAGATATAAAACGATACACATCCGTATTCAATCCAACACGGCTCCCGCTAAGAGAAATAATTCCGTAGCCTTTTTTTGAAAACAGGTTTTTATATGTCAATCCAATTGTTAATTGATTTGAATGAACATCCACATTTTCCGCTCCACGGAGCTGGGGGTCATTTTCCCCTTCTATATTTATCTCGTCAAGACCACCAATCATATTTAGGGTCAGTTTTTGAGTTGGACTTAAATCATACGTTATTTTCCCCTGACTTGTCCAGTATTTCGGAACTGCCATAAGACCTGAATTTTGAATTACAAAATCCAAAAACGATCTTTTCAATGAAAATAAATAGGATCCTTTTTGAGTGAATGGACCTTCAAAATTAAATCCAAATCCAGCCATATTGAAATTGAGTTCCGATAGATGCCTGTCACGATTACCTTCCCGAAGAGTCACATCCATCACAGAAGATAATTTTTCTCCGTAACGTGCAGGAAAAGAACCTGCGTAAAAATCTACCCGCTCGATAAAATCTGTATCAATCATAGTGATAGGACCGCCACCTTTTCCTTGTTCCGGGAAATGGTTTGGGTAAGGAATCTCAATATGATCCATAATAAATAAATTTTCACCGGGATTACCGCCTCGAACGATGATTTCATTGGTTTGATCAGCTCCTGATATGACCGAAGGTAAGCTCTGCATCATGGACATTATATCAAATGAACCAACGGGATCCGAACGGATCTCTTCGATATCCACCGACCTGCTGCTGGTAACTGCATCCCGAACTCTTTCAAAATAATTTGCTGTTACGGTTACATCTTCGCCCTCTATAATGGTGGAATTAAGGTTAAAGTTAGTAACGGTTTTACGGCCCGGAACGATATGAATATTGGCTCGGGAAACAGGTTCATAACCTATCATAGAAACCGTTATGGTATAACTTCCGACAGGCACATCACGTATATGAAAATACCCTTCTAAATCTGTTGCAGAACCCAGTTCAGTACCGTTGATGATGACATTCACCCCGATTTGCGGCTGGTGAGTGGATGCATCACGAATGAGTCCGGTTAATGTGCCGGTTGCGCCGAATAAACACCCAAATATGTTCATAATAATTAACATTTTTTTCATTTTAATTTTCCGATTGAATAATTATATCCATTACATCCCTGCGCGGGCTGTGTAATACGTTGTCTGCTCTTCCCATTCTGACCAGCATTTGAATTGTCTGACCATTTTCAGCAAATTCATTGTGAACTTGTTTGTATAATTCTGACATTTCCGGGAATTCCTGGAGGGATTGACTCAAAGGCTGCATACTGATACCCATCGTGGATGCTTTGAGTTGAAATCTAGCATAAAGCATGCCGGTTTCCACTTGTGTGGTTCTTGAATTATCATTAGAAATAATCATGGCAAATGTAGGTGCAGTTTGAATATTTCGCGTTTCTGACTTAATCCAGATCTGACCGAATTTTTCCCAATTCAAAGCAAACAGATTTGAGAAAAATTGGATCATTTGCAATTTGAAACCATTCAAACCTCCACTCATCATAGTGATACCGTCCCGGTGCTCTTTTTTCTCTTTTTCGGAATCACGGAAAAGTCTTTCGGTCTCCTTGATTTTTGATTCGGTAGTGGCTTCTAATTCTACAGCATCAATTGTCAATTGCCGAATTTTCTCCAACGATTCATTATCATTGAAAAAAACGAATGTCAGATTCGGATAATCATTCAGCGTTTGTAAACCAGTCATTTCTTCATCATTCAACGGTTCACCGTAATAGACAGTTCGATTAGTGACACGGTCAAAGATTTCCTTATACATTGAATCAAATTCGCGAAAGTTTGTCCCGATAAATCGGGACACAAAGTTTTCAGTTAAAATAATACGAGCTACAGGTTTTTCCTGCATTTTCTGTTTAAAGTCAGATGAACCATATTCACCTTTTGGAAAGAGTTCTATTGCAAACGTATATCCTAAATGATTCGCTGCAATATTGGCTGTTTCCAGAAAGGTTCCCTGACTAATGGTAATCTGCCGGGCTGGCGGATCTGTCTCCGGCAGTAATCTTTCCGTGTCCGTATAAAGTTCGAAAGATAATCCTGTCGATGGTTGAGAATCTTCGATAGGTTCGATTAATTTAATGATCCAAGGTTGTGTGTTGTGAGCATTGGGAGCCAGTAATCCATGAGCCGCTACCTGTATACGAATATCATCAAACTGCTGATAATAATCCGGTTGCCAAGGTTCATAGTAGTTCGGGATATCTCCTGAATAAGCACATACAGATATGAGTATTATTAATACTATATTTTTCATTTCACCCTTTTTCAACTTTTGCTATTCATTATTCTATTTTAAGGAAATTTCTGCCGGTATCCGGACAAGTATCACTTCCACAAAAATCATTTCTTCTTTTTGTTTATTATTGAATTATTAACTCGCTTAACCGATTCACATACTCTTCAAACGCTTGATGCCCTAATTTTGAAATCTTGTATGTGGTAACCGGTTTCCGGTCTACGAATTTTTTCGTTGACGATACATATTTTACATCTTCCAGTTTCCGGATGTGGACACTTAAGTTGCCATCGCTGGTTTTCACTTTTTCACGGATATAAACGAATGTCGCCGATTCCACCGATACCAACAATGCCATGATTGCCAGGCGTATCCGGGAATGGATAGTATCATCTAACTGCTGATAATCAAATTCCGACACGAATTATCCACCCCAATTTTTATGAATGATATATCCCGGAATGGTTTGGAAAGCAATCATCATCCCGGCCATGAGCAATAGGTGATACAAACCAGGAAAAATGAACATAATAATGGCGCCTCCCCACCAACCGAATGCCAAATTACGAATCCACTTTACGTCATATACCACACCAGATGTAAAATAACCAATGGCCAAAATCGTGGAAAATAATGGGGATAAATAATATATATTAATGGCGCCTGTAGCGGTACCCACAGTACCGATCATGGTCATGGAAATACCAATAGACAACCATAGTAATCCGTCTACTTTTTCTGCGTAGGTTCTGACGGGTCTTTTACAGTTAACTTTCCAACCATAAATCAGTTCAAACAACCAGCCACCGACAATGATCAGTCCCCAATGAATCCACTCACTTGCTTTCACAATTGAGGAAGATTCAGCTAAAAACCAACTGATCACCAAGCCTATAGAAACGAGAATTCCCCAGACAATTAGGTGAATTCCACTTGCACCAATATTTTTTCTGCTCTCTTCAATAATTTTTTTAATAAAAACTAAATCGTCTTGAATAGTTTCTTTTGTCATGATATTTCCTGTTTTGATTGTACTTTAAATTATAAAGTACTTTATATATAAAACAAACATTTTCTTACTATTTTTTACAAATTGGATGGTTTATTGACTAATAGAACCCTTTGCAAAATCTATTACATAAATTAAAAAGTTTAAAACCTGTGATGAGCACTGTCGAAGCATTCGCCTGCTTTTTGTCTCCGGATACAGTCGTTCCTCCTTCCCGCCTGCCACAATTATAATAAAAAAAATGGGGCGCCCGCCTGCCACTTCATAATTATTTATATTGGGGCCGGCAGGGGCAGATATCAGCAATTGTGATCAGGAAAAGAATCCCATGTAAACTCCATTGAAATAAAATGAAAAAGTCCCGCCGACCAATGCCAGCAGGGCTCCAATCAAATAAAATGATGAAACCAAATTATTGCCGTAGTCTGTAGCAGCAACCTTCCATTGTATTCAAGAATTTTTCTATTTGAGATGAAGTGAAAAACAACTCGTCCATGGCTTCAAATGTATCCACATCATACATGATTTCATCATACTCACGAAGAAAATTCGACTCCAGTTTTCGCACCATATCCAACATTACTTGTTTTGGAACGTTTTTACTTCGTAAAAAATTAATCTGAATGTTCAATGTTCCATGGCTTGTCATGTGAAACAATGGTAAAACACCAAAATCAGAATTGCATCGGAATGTTAATGTACCATGATCATTTCTGCGTCCCCAGGTTAATTCATCGGCATTTTTTTCACTGAATTCAATGATGGCACGACCGACTTTTGCCACTTCACGACTACAATTCTTTGTCATGTGATCTAGAAAACGATTTTTTGTCCAACTTGACATATTATATTATTTCCTCGAATGAATTGTTAATTTTATTACACAAAAGCAGTGTTGAATTTAAAAATATATTTTCAGGATTAGAATAAACAAATCATTTAAGCTATATTTAAAAAAAATAGGCCGCATATTGCGGCCTATTTTACATGTAGTTTATAGGTTATAACTCGTCAGAATGTGTTGAGAGATAACTGGACACACCTTCAGGATTTTCTCCCATGGCAGCCTGTCCTTCCTGCCATCCGGCCGGACATACTTCACCATGCTTTTGGTTGTGCGTTAGTGCGTCAACCATGCGAAGCATTTCATCAATGTTTCTTCCAAGAGGAAGATCATTGATGACTGCATGGCGAACAATTCCATCTTCATCTATCAAAAATGAACCCCGTAGCGCTACACTACCACCGACTGTTGATTCATATTCATCTTCATCCGTTATTATGCTTGCAGGTTCAGAGCCTATCAAAACATCATAAGCACGGGCAAAAGATTTATCAATATCTGCAATGATCGGATATTGAACATTTCCAATCCCACCATTGTTGACATCTGTATTTTTCCAAGCAAGATGTGACCACTGTGAATCCACTGAACAACCAATAACTTGGACATTCCGTTTTTCAAATTCGGCAAGACGATGGTCAAAAGCAATGAGTTCAGTAGGACAAACAAAGGTAAAGTCCAGCGGATAAAAGAACAGAACCACTTTCCTGCCTTTATAATCAGCTATACTTATATCCTTGAATGAATTATCCGGCATAATGGCGGTTGCCTTTATATCCGGTGCAGTTTTCGTAATTAACATTAATATACTCCTATATTCTTGATCAGTTTATTTTACATTTTCTACATGTGCCCCTTACCTTAATATGGTAACTGGATACATGATGATGAGTTTTTAATTCAATTCCTGAAATAAAATCTTCTCTATCTATATCTATATCATAGATTTGATTGCATTCATTACATATAAAGTGATCATGAGGATTCATATTACCATCATAGTGGGCAACACCCTTTAGTTGAATTATCCTGATTAATCCTTGATCAATTAACTGATTGAGATTCCTGTAAACCGTCCCAAAACTTATATTTGATTTTTCTTTTTTGACTTCATTAAAAATCCATTCAGCTGTCGGGTGGATTTTTGCTGAATTAATTCGTTGAAGAACCAGTTCTCTTTGTTTTGAAAATCTCATAATTGCTTGTATAAATTAATAATAAATAGGAATTATTCCTACTTATTTATCTCATTTTCGGATAGTAATTTTTAATAACCGCCCTAATGATGACACTGCCTAAAACTATTGCTCCACCCCACACTGCATAATCCCCAAGAGTTTCACCAATGATTAAATAAACTAAAATCGGATTTATAATCGGTTCAATTGCCGGAAATATAATTGCATCCAATGCTGTAACATGTTTTATAACAATTGAAAATAGAATATAAGGAATTCCCAATTGAAATATTCCTAAAAGCATCATCAGACCCCATGCCTGGGGATCAAAACTGATTGTATTGACAATGGTTGGCAGACAAATAACTAAAGTCAATATATTACCTAAAAGGATTGATTCCATTGGTGAAGCATGTTTCTGCTTACGTAACAAAACAGTAAATAGTGCGAAGGAAATCCCGGCAACGATGGCGAAAATATTTCCCAAATAACCGGACAAGGTCAAATCATCCATAAAGAACATTCCGAGACCAATAAGCATACCGGCAATCGCCAACCAATCGATAGTCGACGAATGTTCTCTTAGTATGCTGTAACTCAATAATGCAACATAAATCGGTGCGGTATATTGGAGCAAAATTGCATTTCCGGCGGTCGTAAGTTTATTAGCCAGAACAAAAAACGTCACAGTTGACGCATAGGATATTGCCGCTCCAATTTGATATTTCGACCAGGAAAATCTTGGTTTTCGTAAATAAAGAAGAATCGTTAATCCAGCCAGACCGCTCCTCAGTCCGGCAATCGCCAATGGATGCCAGGGGATGCTCTTAATCAAAACACCTCCTGTACTCCATAAGAGACCGACCGTTAATAAGTATATTATTGCTGTCCTATGTTTCAATGTATTAAGCGCCTGTACAACCGTTAAGAGAAAAAAGAATTTAGCTTCATAATATAGTCAATCCTTCTTTCTTCCACCCATTATTACTCCAGTATAGGTTAAGCGTATGATATTCAACAATTTCACTATTTTTTAAAACTCCTCTTAAATTCTTCCCTATCCTTTGAAGTCTTCTCCATTGTGGGGAACCTGCCTATGCACCCGCTCCGGCAGCCAGGGATTTAGATGGGGATTTAGTAATTGTGGAGATGGTCAAAGGATTCCCTGCCTACGCAAAAGCTCCCAACCTACGTTCTTTCGATAGGCTTGCGGCAGGCATTCAAAAACCTTTCGCGGCCGCTATTTTCCCCGAATTCGACATTGGCCAATGTCGCATGCAGGGAAATACAAAGCCCGTCTGCCGTCTGGCCGAATCCGCCAGCCGGCAAGTAACGTCAGTGTAGGCAGGGGGTTTTTCATACGACTAACCAGTACCAATTTAATAGTATTAGAAAGACCACCTACTTTCTGCAGCAGCAATACATAGGGAAACGTCTGGCCGAATAATGATATTTATACTGAAATTGCTGTTGAAATATCATTCATGAAATTGATTGATTTCTGCTATTTTTATATTAATTTTAGACATGGAAGTTGTATTGAATATCAAGCTAAAAAGATTTTAAAAAGGGTATAAAAAAAGGAAACAATTTCAACAATTAGATTTGCTCTATAAAACACCCTCCAACAAAAAACCCTGCTTCGGCAGGGTTTTTTGGATTTTATACTAAATGATAAGTACAAAAATATTTAACTATTGATCTCTCCACAACTTCTCCTGAGTTTCGCGCAGAGTTTATTTTTGAGCTTACAATTCCTCTAAAGTTAGTAATATTAAGATTTAAGATTTTAATATGGTTAATTTGGGTGTCCCGACTAATTTATTGCTAATAGAAAAGCCAAACATTGAACATCCTACGGAGTTCGGTAAGCATTCATTTGAAGTTTTATAAATATGTAATCCGCCAGCTGGCGGATTATTCAACTTATTTAGTTGGACTCCGTTAGGAGTCTCATATCTATAGCGCTTAAATAAAAAGAGAAACCAACGCCGTTAGGTGTTGAATATTTTTGCATGAATTTATCTGAAGTAGTAAAGATTCCTACAATTGGCATAAAATAATAAACTAAAAAAATAAAAGATTACGTCCTTACTACTAAATATCTTTTTATCATTGTAATATTTTGATAATAGTGCAGAATTTTAGAAATCCTGCTATGGGTGTCCCATTGCGAAACTCAGGAAATATGTACAAAAATATTTAACTATTGATTTCCCAACGACTTCTTTTACCCAGGCTTGAATGAGGCCAAATACCAAGCAAAAAGAAAAAGCATTGGTACCAGAACCCAAACGGTTCTGTTGAGAATATCTTTTTTGTACAAAACTGCAATCAAGCCGGAAAAAATAATCCAGATAATAACTTTACTTGTAATCCAAAGGGGCAATGGCCAGCCAATTCCTAACTTGGCAAGCATTGCAAAACCGCCAAGCAATATCAGAAATAAACCCACCCCATGGAGAATAAGTAGAGACCGTCGCAAAGTATGGGACTTATCAGTGAGAATGGCATGAACGCTCAACCCTCCTAATGAGACGATAAGAAGCCCTACCCCAAAAATGTGGAGTACGGTGTAGAATTGAAAAGGCAATTAAATCAGATTCCGGTTTGCAAAGTTCCAATTCACCAGATTCCAGTAAGCTTCAACGTATTTGGGCCTGGCATTACGATAATCAATGTAATAGGCATGCTCCCAGACATCGATCGTTAGGAGTGCTTCCTTCCCGTGTGCCAGGGCAGTATCGGCGTCATCTGTATTCAGAATAGCCAATCCGTCACCTTCCTTTACCAGCCAAGTCCAACCGCTTCCAAAATTGGTTATTGCACTTTTAGAAAATTGTTCCTTGAATTCAGCGAAGGATCCAAATGAATCATCAATGGCGCCGGCGATCTCACCGTTCGGATCTCCACCGCCATTAGGACTGAGAGAGTTCCAGTAGAAAGTATGATTCCAAACTTGGGCAGCGTTGTTAAACAGACCGCCTTCTGAATTTTTCACAATTTCTTTCAATGTGCTGTTTTCATGGTCCGTACCGGCAATGAGATTATTCAGATTAGTCACATAAGCCTGGTGATGTTTACCATAGTGGTAATCCAGTGTTTCGGCTGATATGTAAGGTTCTAACTTATTTTTCTCATATGGTAATTCAGGTAATTCATGTTTCATTATTTTCCCCTTTGCTATGTTTATTACATAATATGTTATAACAAAATTATTACTAATTAGGAATGATTCCTAATTATAATCTTTTAAAATAATTTTGATGTTAATTAATTTTTTCTCTTTATTACAAATAATTATACAGGTTTATTTTCGGGATAAGGAAATAATTCTTCAAATGTTTTAACAGTACCAAACTGATCTTTATGAACAATGTGCTGACGATTAAAACCAGTATAATTATTTAATCCTGATGCAGCAGCCAGTGAATTCAATCCATTTCGCAAGGTGATAATATAATTAAGAACCCGCCAATGTTTTTCATCGACGACTAATGCTCTCTGATGCCTGGGGTCGGTTGTGGCAACACCCACCGGACATATATTCGTATGACATTTCTGTGCGCCAATACAGCCGACAGATATCATCAGGCCCCTGGCAATATTAACCAAGTCGGCACCCATTCCCATGGCGATTGCTATTATATCGGGGCTGAATAGTTTCCCGCTGGCGAAAATTTTCACTTGATCCCGAACACCATATTTTCGCAGGGCATTATCTAAATACAACAACCCCGATTTCACCGGCAAACCCATCGTGTCGGCCATTTCCTGATATGTTGCACCGGAGCCTCCTTCTCCACCATCCACCGTAATGGAATCAGGACCCCGCCCTGTTTCAGCAATTAGTTGACTTAAACCGTCTGCAGAATCCGGACCGCCCATAACGATTTTAATACCAACAGGTTTGCCTCCAAGGTCTCTTAATTGATCAATAAAATCAAATAAAGTTGGTAAATCATGAAATTGATGATGACGGTTTGGCGAATCCACATTCTCCCAAGGAGTCACTCCGCGGATGGCAGCGATCTCCTCATTAACTTTACAACCCTCAACGTGCCCACCACGAATTTTTGCCCCCTGTGCCAGTTTCAGCTCGAACATGGCTATTTGTGGATTGTCCGCTTTGTCCTTGAATTTTTCTTTAGAAAAGGTTCCGTCTACTTCACGAACTCCAAATAATCCGGGGCCGATTTGCATAATGACATCACCGCCGCCTAATAAATGATAACTTGCCAATCCTCCTTCTCCGGTATGGACCCAGGATCCTTTTACTTTTCCTAACCCCAGACTCAAAGAACTAATGGCATTTTCTCCTAAAGCACCATAACTCATCGCACTCATACCGACCGGTCCGTAGACTTTCCACGGTGTTTTACAGTTTGGTCCAATAATAATGGCATCTTCTTCTCTTAGCAGCCAAGGCTGAACCTCAATTTCTTCTAAGTGTTCTTTTCGAGAAAACAGCCCTTCTGATCCAACATATCGTTTCGTTTTAATTTTCGGATCGCAAACAACATGCATTTCTTCAGCGAGTTTTGGAAACATGGAATTTCTCAAATACCAACCCGGTTTGTCAAAATCCCTTTTAGATCCAAATGCGATAAGCGTTTTCATGTATTTCCCGGCTACAACGATATTCTGAAAATCCATACGGCTAAAAGGCTTGCCAACATTATCAGAATCAAACATATATTGCCGCAATTCGGGGCCCATCATTTCGAACACATAACGAATACGACCTAACAAAGGGAAATTGCGGAGGATTGAATGTTGTTTCTGACGTTTATCAATAAAATACCAGAACAAAAACACAACAGGTGGTACCACTATAGCGATTATACCCAGGAAAAGGAGGATTGTTATGATGATGTCTTGAAACTCCATCATTTAACAATTAAAACCGGACATTGGCCGTTTTCCATTATTTTTAAGGGTTTACTGCCTGTAAAAAATTTAAAAAAGGGATTTTTTGTGGATGCGCCCATTACAATAATATGATTATCTCCGGCAGCTTTTTTAATTACCTCAACCGGATCACCCGTTTCAAAACGATGTTCATGATTAATCCCTGCTCGCCGCATCAACTTGGTCGCCCGCTGGGATGCCTGCGTATATCCTTTACCGAATGAATCCGTTTTTGAAACAGTAATGAGATTAACTTTTATGCCAAATGCTTGTGCGATCTCTGCTCCATATTTTACTGCTTTTGGAGTAAGTGCTGAATCGTCCACCGGAAGCAGAAGATTGTAAGTTTTCTTTTGATCGTATTTGTTTACGATGAAAATAGAACCATTAATATATTGTACAAGGTCATGAGCCATACGACGTTTTTGGCTGCCTCCTATGATGGTTACATCATAACCGCCCCGCTGTACTTCATCTCTCAGTTCAGCAATAATATTTCCATTCCGTAAAATCAAATTAACATTTTTACATACAGTTCCCTGCAAATAAACTTCACATCGACTCCCACCGGTTTGCACCAAAGTATTTTTTGGGAAACCAGATTCAATTATTGTGTGGACTATGTAATTATTGACCGCCAAAAAGTTAAACGCCCATTCCAAAACTTCTACTCCGGGGCGATCAAACTCCCATTCATCCATAAGCTCCTGGGTAAATCGCACTTGGGATGTAGAAAATTCGCTGATTTTTGGACCTACATAGGCAATAGTCACTGCAGCCTTAAACGCTTTTGCAACTTGCATCCCAACCCTCAGCGTTGGTTCAGAAAATTCTTTACTGCCAATAGCGATTAATATTTTCATAACACTCTTTATATTAATTCCATTTTACTTAAAAACCAGCCAAAAAGTGTTCGAATACAATATTAATATTATGATGGATACAAATCCAACTTTCCAGCCTGCTTTTAGATAATCTTTTGCTTTTATAAATCCACTGGCATATACAATTGTACATGCCGGTGCAGCAACGGCAGTAAAAAATCCAAAAGCTGAAGCAATTGCAGTCACCAATCCAAGATGCAATGTATCTGTTCCCATATTCATTGTAATTGGGCCCAAAACTGCCACGGTAGCAGAACTGGATAATACATTCGCTAATAAAGTCGTTATAACAATAATAATCGTATCCTTAACAAATGGAAACAACTCCATTAAAGAACCGAAAAAATTTACGACATGATCTGCCAGCCAAAGAGCGGCACCAGTCACTTTAATGTTTTCACCGAGTGAAATCGTCGATCCAAATAAAATAATGACACCCCAATGTGTATTCCGACTGATGTCTTCCCACTTGACAAATCCGGCAATCAAATAGAACAACACACCCGATAATGCTATCGTACCCAGACCCAACCTGTCACTTAAAAATACCCAACCCAAAAACACGAGAAAGAAAATGAAAGCCGCCACAGTATCCCGCCCGGTTAACTTTGGTGCTTTTGCAACCTGAACAACTAATTTCCTTACGCCCGTGTCCAAATGAACATATTCAGGAGTAAAACTCTTCATTAATATCCAAGAAACAATGGGAATCATTATTAAAACGAACGGGTAGGACATGATCATCCAACGAAGATACGAAATCGACACATTATATTCCTGTAAATAAGACATGATTATTACATTCCGACCACCACCGGATGGAGTGCCAATGGAACCAATAAGTGCTCCATAAGCAATGGCAAATAACAGCACAGCACTCAAATTCCGAACTTTTTCTCTATCCTCCGACGTGTATTTAATCAATGACATAACAATTGGCAGCATCAAGGCAGCCACCGTATGTCCACCGATGAATGATGATAAAATTGCTGATATGGCTGTAAAGCCAAAAATAATATTTTTAGTTTTATGCCCTGTCAATCTGATAATGCCAAGTGCAATTCGTTTATCCCAGCCTTGCTGAACGATCGTCACTGCCAGCATCAGTGATCCCATAATAAAAAAGACCGCATCGTTCATAAATGATTTGGATATTTCTTCCGGAGTTCCAATACCTAAAACAACTTCCGTAACAATGATGTACAGTGCAATTCCCGGGAGTGGAATGGGTTCAGTGATTATCATCGTCATGGCTGTGATAACAATAATAATAATTCGATACCCTTCTATGGTAAGACCGGAAGGTGTGGGTAATAGTAACATAATGATTCCAACCAGCATGCTAATAAGAAACCATTTTTTCTGGGTTGCCCAAAAAAGGAAATGGGTTAAGGATCGGTGAGAAAAGCCAAGCATTAATTCAAAATTAAACTAAAATTTCGAGGGAATCTAATTATTCGTAATAAGTTATTGAATTGGTAAATGAAAAAGCTTCGTTCCGATTTAATCAAAATAGGGTTTTTACCTGACTCACTAACCAAAAAATTAGAATGCGTAGCGCACTTCAGAAACGACCAAACGGCGTGTGGCAGGTGCCCCAACCATTTGGCGGGCTTCCTGATCTGTTACATTGTCAATGGTTATATTAACAATGATTTTTTCAGATATTTCATAGCTAAATGCCAGATCAATCAGCGTAAATCCACCCAGGGGGCCTTCATCCACAAAGTACGGATTCCCCGTTAAAGTCGTTCCTTTGCCTTCTTCTGTGGCACGATGGCTTCCGGAAATGAAATCAAATTCATCCACATGACGAACTGAAACAGTTACGCCTAATCCCTTCAGTCCAAGGTACTTCAGATCAACACCGGCTGCCCATTTAGTTTCCGGGGAATTGATGTTTAGGGATGCATACTCCGCTGCCGTGGCATCATCTTCCTTTTTATTTTTCAAATTGGAGTAATCCGCTTTAGAATAATTCAAGAATACTTTGATATTATTTTTCAAAACATATTTAATCCCTAAGTCAAATCCGGAGATTTTTATTTCTCCAAAATTCTTGTAGGTCATAATATACTCAGGGTCCAGAGTCTGATTACCCATGTGTGTAATAATCAAAGGTATTCCCGCTGTTCCTGCTAATCCTAACCCTAATGGATCAGCAACGAACTGCAATGGACTTATGAAATCCTTGTAATTGCTTTGGAAGTAATTCACATCTAAGTATAGACCTCTTATTGGCGCACCTTTAAATCCGAATTCTAAGGTTTCATTGGTTTCCACTTTTACCGGGTCAATTTTGGAACCATCCGCATAGGTAAATCCTTGGCCACCGCCACGAAGTATCAGTGGATATGGCCCAATAACACCATAAGGCAGGTATAGCTCCTGCTGAAGTATTGCAGGAGCCTGGAAAGCGCGGTTCCATGTAACGCGTACATTACCAAATCCAAGTCCTTTCCAGACCAAACCAAATCGTGGACTTGTATTTTTCCCGTAGCTATCATGATTATCTAACCGCAATGCTGCAGTAAGAGAAAGAGAAGCGGGCAATTCTACCTGAGCCTGTCCATAAAACCCACTTTGGGTTAATACGATAGTTTCACCTTCTTCCTCACCGGAAACCGGGTCTGTTCCTTTATCATTCAGGTATGTCCGGCCACTGATGGGCTCAAATTTCATATAGTCAAAACCAGCTATTAGATACACCGGTCCAAACTCCATATTTCCTTGAGCTTCCGCTCCAATCAGTCCGGAATCGTCAATATATTTGGTTTTATCAATTGCATCCTTTCTGCTCATTCCCTTTAATTCCTCAAAAGATCGGTTTGGAACAGAATGGGAGGTACCTGCACTATTCATTGTATTATATAATCGTGCGAATACCCTTGGATGACTAAATTGAACCCAGGTATTGTTTACAGTCCAATCCTGTAATACATTGGCGCCCTGATTCGTTATACTCCATCCTGTCTGTTTTCCCTGTCCGAATCCTGCTGCAACCTCTATATCGTTGCCTAATTCATAATATACAGCTGTATTCATTCGCAAATCGTCTATTTTACTATCTTCCTCGTTACCAACCACAACGGTTTCACCAGGATCAAGGGTATCGTTGCCATTTAGATCAGCCCAATATTCTTTATCGGTCGTCCAATCTATTCCAGCCATATGCTCAAAGTTCACTTTGTACGCCAGTGAACCCGCCACGCCTGCATAACGGAACCGTTGAGTTAAAATACTGTTTTGGCCGGCACCTAAAACCACTGAACCGCCAGGATACTGTCTGGGATGTTTTGAAATAATATTGACCATTCCATTATGGGCATTGGGTCCATACAGGGCTGAACTGGGACCCATTATAACTTCTATACGTTCCATATCCTCCTTTGCAATTGGCCATAACCCGCCGGATGACCGACCGGCGCCCGGAAGCATAGCATTCATCCCATCACCCAACATCATAAAGCGGTAACTATAAGCGCTCATAAAACCTCTTGCATTTACACCAATGGTTTGAATACCTGCCTGGTAAATATCAACACCTTTTACTTCCTTCATTAACGATCCGAAATTGAATCCAGTACTCTGTCTGATCTTCGCTTCATTGATCACTACAATAGTCGCAGGTGCATCCACGATTTTTTCAATTCGTCTTGATGCCAATACGACCACTTCATCGCTAGGCAGCAGAGAAACGGCAAGTGAAAAATTTGCGGTTGTTTCACCATTTCCAACCGTTACCGATTGTGATGAAGATGCATATCCAATAAACGATGCTTCCACTGTATTGGTACCTGCCGGTACCCCTAAAAAGATATATTTTCCTTCATTATCTACGGAAGCGCCCATGGGCGTTCCGCCGACGACAACATTTGCACCTGCGAGGGCATTACCGTTTTCATCTGTTACTGATCCGGTTATGGAGCCTGTTTGACCCATTAACCCCATTGGCAATATAATTGCCATTATAAGACTAACTGTACGAATAGTTTTTTTAACCACAGTTCCTTCTTATCCTTGTTTTTTGTTATTGTTCATTTAATTCACCTCTATTGCAGATAAAGTACATACCATTATATCTGATGGAAAAGAGTTTGCAAATCACAAATCTATCACATAAGTGCTTGAATGCGCCTTTATTTTGCTCATGTGTATTCTGTATGAGAGAGAGGTACAAACGAAAACACGAATATCTTAACCATAGGCCTGTGCTATACTGAAAATATTCGCCTTGTTATCGACAAAAATTCCTGCAGCTTTTTGCACACTACATACTTGACACGACACTGGGAAAAGACTTGGGTTCAAAACACAGAATCATGTATTTATCGGGCGGAACATCCCAATCTTTTCAGGACTCATAGTCCCGACGAATACCGGGTGAACTATCAAATGTTCCACTTATCACTTGAATCCAGCAAACTAATTAATGCTCATGGTCACATTTACTGGGAATTCGTGAGCCATCTTCCAATATAGCCCATTTCCAAATGGGCACTCGTTTTTTCAGTTCCATAATGAACCAAGACAGGGCATCAATCCCTTCCAGCCTGTGTTTAGACCAAATAACAATATGAAGGCTCGTTTCCCCGACACTCACTCTTCCGATACGATGTCTACAGAATAAATCATGAATGGGGAATTTTTTCACTGCTGCTTTAGCAATCTGTTTTAGTTCAGACTCCGCCATACCTTCATATTGTTCATATTCCAGTGCAACAATATTTTTACCATGTTCAGTGACCCGCACGCGCCCATTGAAGATCAACTCTGCCCCGTCATGTTGGCGGGAATCATCCGATAGAAATGGAACAACGGGACCGTTAACTATCTCAATTTTAATCATTGATTATTGGTCTAAAATATTATTTTGTGTGTTTTGTGCATTCTGCGGCATTTATCACCCTCCCTGCACCGGCGGGATGAAAGCCACTTCATCTCCATGGCTTAATTCTATATTATCCGGAACATATTTTTGATTCAATGCTACACGCAGGGTGATTCCATCCAATTTACCATTCGCTTTTTTGCGGATGATTTTTTCCAGTTTATTTGTTGTCGTTCCGGTTGTTAGTTCCAAAATTAGTTCGTCTGTTCCCAAAGCATATTTCACTTGGGAAAAACATTTAATGGTTACTTTTATCATAATTGTATTGTGTGTGTAGAATGACTCATGCCATCATAAATTAGTAGTTTTCCAACAAGATTTGGCTCTATTCCTGTAATCAGTTTGACGGCCTCCAACGCCTGAATATTCCCGATAATTCCCGGGAGCATTCCTAACACACCTGCATCAGCGCATGTATCAAGTCTAGGTGGTGAATCTGGGAAAAGATCACTATATCCCGGGCTGCCGTCTTTATTCAGAATTGCCACTTGACCCTCATAGCGATATAACCCGCCATAAATCATTGGTATCCCCGATTTTTTGGATAATTTATCAATCAATTGTCGCGCTTGAATATTGTCCGTGGCATCAACCACAACATCTGCACCACGAATGAAGCATAGTCCATTGTCATTATTCAAGTATTCTTCAGTTTGTTCAATGATTGCAGATTCATTCAGTTTTATCAAATTTTCTTTGGCTACCTGCACTTTCAATCGACCAACATCTTCAACACCAAATAAAGGTTGACGGTGCAGGTTGGATAACTCAACCTTATCTCCATCAATTATTTTCAGTTTACCAATTCCGGCAGCTATGAGCGATTGAGCAACGGGACAACCCAGTCCGCCCATACCCACGATCGCCACAGTTGAATTCATTAATTTCTTTTGTCCTTCCAGGCCGATTTCCGGCAGTACGGTTTGCCTTGACCATCGGCTTAAATCTTTCTGTTCGGATTGGAATTCATTCCACGCTTGAGCGCCACCCAATAAGCTGAAAGCATTATTCAAATCCTGTTCAACGATTATTCCTTCTGTCACAATTCCAAATTGACAAATAATAACCATTTCAATTTCGATTTTCGGAATAGAATTAGCATCTGCAATTACTGGATTCAAATTGGTTAACGGAAATTCTCTCCGCTGTTCTTCCGGACGGACATCTACAACGGAGAAGGTTTTCCTTTTATCTATCCATAGCTGTAGTTCTTGTGGTGTAAGGATCATTTTATTAGCCACAGAGTCACACCTGCCTGTACTGCCGTTTCGGCAGGCAGGAAGACCATAGGGATTTTATTAAAGTATTCTTTCATATTTTCTGATATTCTGTAATTAACCTATTGTTTTCCATGGTAAAATATTTATACGGATTTCTTCACCTGGTTGCAACGGGCTGTCTCCATTTTCCGAGATCAGAATACAGTTGGCTTCCAATGATGATGAAAGCATGTGGGAGCCCGTTTTAGCTGATGATTTGCACATGATTGTTCCAGCTTCCATCCAGGCTTTTCCAAACAGGAAGCGGTATTTTACTTTTTCCCGGGGGAATGATTCTTTTAATATTCCTGTTAAAAACTTCTGCTCCGGTATTCCCATCATCGTTTCCAGCACAGGCCAAACCCATTCCATAAAACCAATATAGGATGAAACAGGGTTCCCCGGAAGTCCAAATATCAATGTGGTTTCATCTGTTCCAAAAAACATCGGCTTACCCGGTTTTTGCGCCACTTTCCAGAAGTGTTCCCTCACACCTAATTCCATAAATACTTCCCTGACATAATCAAACCGTCCCATGGACACACCACCGGATGAAACGACTACATCACAGGATTTCAAGGCTTCGGATAAAAATGAACGCAGGGATTCTCTATCATCTTTTATCACATTCCGTATGATGACGTCTGCTCCGACACGCTCAGCCAATTCAGCGAACATATAAAGATTGGAATTATAGATTTGTCCGTGCATTAACTTATTCCCTGGCTCAATGAGTTCATCCCCGGTTCCAAAAATAGCAAGTTTTGGTTTTTTTATAACGGATACTTCACCATAGCCAAACGTAGCTAATGTTCCAATTTCGCCGGGTGTAATGCGTGTTCCATTTGGAATTAAGACTTCTCCTTCCTGAATCTCTTCACCTATTTTCCGGACATGCTTTCCTCGATGGGTTTCCAGGAATACCCGGACTGAACCCCTAACAGAAAAACCGCTCGTATTTTCAACCATAACAACTGCATCGGCACCATCAGGGAGTTTTCCGCCGGTCATGCATTGAGCACATTCTCCTAAACCGACAGTGACATCACTGGGCGATCCGGCAGAACTCACACTTACCATTTTCAGCGTCACAGGATTCATCTGACTGGCACCTTTCGTGTCCGATGCGCGAACCGCAAAGCCATCCATAGCTGAATTGTCAAATCTTGGCATTGGAAATTTGGCTGTAATATCCTGTGCCAGAACACGATTTCCAACTTTGTTTAAAGAAACGGTTTCTGTTCCCAACTGTGGAATATGTTTTTGAATAATGGACTTTGCTTCTTTAACAGATATCATATTTTTCCTTTTTCTAATTTTATGCTCCGATGTATCGGAGCGCTAAATTTAATATTCCAATTGTTTAAAAATCTGTTCATATAATGTATATAATTGTTTTTTGGTGGCATGTTAAAATATTTTTCTTAATAAAAAAATAATTGCAATAATGATAACTACGCCCATGATTCTCTGAATGGTTTTCGCGTCAAACTTTGATGAACCCAAATATGAACCGGCAATTCCTCCAATGGCTACAGCGCCTGCAAGTGGTATAATAAATTCAGGGTCAAAGGTACCGGTTTGAGCTCGGGCAATTACACCCGCCAAAGAATTTACCCAAATAAACATAGCCCCAGCCGCAGCTGCTTCTTTTTCGCTTCCCAGCCCAAACATGATAATCAGCGGTATCAGGTATATTCCGCCACCGATTCCCACAGCACCCGAGACAAAACCCAAAATACCGCCAAGACCAATTATAAAAATCCATTTCTTAAATCCGGATAGTTGAAAAGAAAATTTTAAGTCATTTAAAAGAAAAATCCGAAGGACGACTATAATGAGCGTCACTAACAGTAAAACTTGGAAAGTTTTTTCGGGTAATGCCAATGTTCCTGCTAAATATGCCATGGGAACTGATGTTATTAAAAAGGGAACGATCAAATCAAGCCGGCCATGGCCGTTACGCCAGAAGTTTATCATTCCAATGAAAGTGACAATTAAATTCATGGTCAATGATGTGGTGGGAATGATATAATAACTGATGCCAAAAATAGCCATTATGGCTGTATAGGATGATCCGCCACCTAACCCTACAGATGAATAAATCAAGGCCACAAAGAAAAATAGAACAGGTAGTAAAATTTCCATATTATTTCACCACAGAGATACGGAGACACAGAGATAAGTCATGAACTATAATACCATTCTTTTAATACCGTCTTTTAAAACTGGAACATTAAAATTAATAAGTAAACCAACATGAATCCCCGTCAATTTCATATAAGTCAAAAGTTGAGCTTTGTGAACGGGTAATAAATGTTCAACAGCTTTCAATTCAATAATAACCTTATCCTCAATTATTTTATCAATTCGATAACCTGCATCAACTTTTATTCCTTTATATACAATAGGTAGTTCTACTTGATTATTATATATCAATTTAATTATATCAAATTCCTTGCTTAAACATTTGTCATAAACAGATTCCAATAATCCAGGACCTAAAGCCTTGTGAACTTCAATGGCTGCTTGGATTATTTTTCCAGTTAATTTTTCTTCTATTAACATTTTATACCTTTTAATTCTTCTTTTCTCTGTAACCCAGTGTCTCCGTGGTTCAATCTCAATGTTTTTCACCTTTCATCATATGAAATGAATGAAAAATAGTTGGAATTAACACCTTTAGAGCATCTTTTACTGCACCGGTACTTCCCGGCAGGCAAATGACTATCGCTCCATTCACTACACCGGCTGTGAGTCGGGATAACATGGCTGTCTTTACTTTTCTTCGTCCATAAGCATGAAGGGCTTGTTCTACTCCCGGTAGTTTGGAATCAAATATTTTTTCCATCGTTTCGATTGTCAAATCCCGTGGACCCAATCCTGTTCCGCCGGTAGTCACGATCAATTCTACACCTTCTTTAACCCAGGATTGAATCGTGGATACGAGTTTTTCAGAACCATCAGGCAATATTATTTGATGGTCAACGGTACACCCTGCATCAGAAAATCCATTGATTAATATGGGACCAGAACGATCTTCACTCTCGCGAGATGAAATACTATCGCTTAATGTAACCACACCAACTTTGGGCCGGTACTCCACAGCGTGATCGGACTTTCCTCCCACTTTTTCAACCAGTTTTATTTCACCGATACTCATTGTTTTATCCACAGCTTTGCACATATCATAAATCGTTAACGCAGCAACTGACACAGCGATGAGTGCTTCCATTTCTACCCCGGTGGCTTCCTTCGTTTTAACGATTGATTTTATCAAGAAACAATCGTCCTGGGCGTTAAACTCAATATCCACAAAGGATAAATTTAACTGATGGCACATGGGAATAAGTTCAGGGGTTTTTTTTGCCGCCTGGATACCTGCAATTTTAGCCGTGCTCAGAACATTTCCTTTCGGAATAGACTCATCCATAATTGCCGTAATCGTTTTTGGCAGCATGATGATTTTCCCTTCCGCTTTTGCAATGCGGATGGTGGAAACTTTATCGGTTACATCCACCATTTTTACATTTCCATTTTTGTCTAAATGTGAAAAATCGTTCATATTATCCCCCAATCTGGGTCATTGATTCCCGGTGATCTTTTCCATGATGCTGGGCTTCCCAGCCATCCCTGAATTTTTTAAGCATTGTATTTTTAATCATTTTTCCAATTTCTGAATCCGAAACTCCTTCACGCATGGCATCTCGAATGTTGGTTTCTTCCTGGCTGTATAAACAGTTTAATAACTTTCCATCAGCTGTGATGCGGATGCGGTTGCATTCACCGCACAGATTGCGAGAGTAAGCTGGGATAACAGCCACCTTTCCCTTATAACCTTTAACCCTGAAAATATGATGTTCCGTCTGTGAGCCATCAACAAGTTCGAGTGCATTAATTCGGGTTTTCAAATCAGTTACAATATGATCCGCACCATAAAATTTTCCTGTTTTCCAGATTTGATGAGAATCAAAGGGCATGAGTTCAATAAAACGGACTGTTATATTATTTTCCTTAGTTAAAGCAACGAAGTCCAGGAGTTCATTATTGTTGAAATCCCTCATTGCGACCACATTGATCTTGATGGATGGAATGCTCGATTGAATTGCTTTTTCAATCCCCTCCATCACAAGACTTAATCCATTCCTTCTGGAAATGGTTTTATATTTTTCTTTATTTAAGGTGTCCAAACTAATGTTGATTCCGGATAATCCGGTATTTTCTAATAATTTAATATGTTTGCTCAGCAATAGACCGTTGGTAGTTAAATGAATAGATTCAATTCCAATTGTTTCATTCGCATACTGAATCAAGTCGGTTAAGTCGTCACGAAGTAAAGGTTCACCGCCAGTAAATCGAATTTTAGACATTCCCATATTTGAAAAAATATTTATCACATGAAAAATTTCTTCTGTAGAAAGTAGTTTGTCTTCAGTTCTGAAGGAGATACCTTTTTCAGGCATGCAGTAGATGCAACGGAGATTGCATTGCTCGTTTAAAGCAATACGAAGGTAATTAAAACTGCGTCCAAACAGGTCTTGGATAAGCGGATGCACCGATGGAACCGACGCATTGCTAAAAGGTCGAATTTGTTGTTTTATTACTTCCATTCTCTTTCCAATCACGGGAGCAAATGACGCCGTTTCCAGAATCACCGTACCGGCTTCAAACCATATCAATTTTAATTGACGTAGGTTTTTCAGCTGCGAGATGGTTTAATAAATTATGTCAATCTATTTCTTGTTCAAATCGTTTTGATGTAAATAATTATTCCTGACATAATGATTTAATTGAACTAAATGTTGCGAATCAATTAAAAATTCACAATAGTCATAAGATAAGCAAATGTTCCATTCGAACCATCTTCTGCTTTTAATTTTCCCGGCATAAATATGGAATAGCCGCCAACAAGTTTGACATTATCAGCCAATTTATGAATGACTGTTACGTCCAGTTCATTCCCGAATGAATCACTACTTTGATCTGCATTAAATATATGATAAGCAGCATTCAACACATGAACGGCTACCTTTACACCGGAAACTTTCACATGGATATCCTGAAGTCCCAAACCATTTGTGTGTTCTCCAGTTGATAGTTTATCTCAATCAAATAATATTAATTTGAAAGACTTAAGTAATAAAAATTACTTTACTTTTATCAAGGAAATACCAACACGAAACGCTATAGATGGCTTTTTAAAACGAGAAAATGTTATTGTTAATATCAAACAAGAATTTGATAATATTGAAACATTAAAAAGATCAATCGAATTAGGAACCGGTGTTTCTATTCTCCCAAAAAATGCAATTCTCCATGAAGTAAAAAATAAGAGCCTGAATTCAATCCCGCTGGATGAGGGTGTTTATTTCCGCACAACCGGTATCATCACAAGAAAGGATCGTCCACTTTCCAAAGCAACTAGAGAAATTATCCGATGGATTACTGATAATAGATAGCACAAAAGGGTAAAATCCGGTGTTCAAATATTCTTCTATTACTCCGGTATATGTTAGCGATAGCGATCGTATGATATTTAATATTATTTCCAATTTAAATAACCCCTCTTTCCTGCCCTGCTCCACCAGCTGGCGGATTCGGCGGGTAAAAATTCTACCCCATTCTTTGAAGTCTTCCCCATCGTGGGGAACCTGCTTATGCACCCGCTCCGGCAGCCAGGGATTTAGTCATTGGGGGGAATGGTCAAAGGATTCCATAAAAAAATCCTTCGCGGCCACTATTTTCCCCGAATTCGACATTGGCCAATGTCGCAGGCAGGGGGTTTCATAATACGACTAACCGGTGCCGGAGTAATACCTTTAAACTATTTAATGATAGTATTGATTTTAATGGAGTGTTAACGGCCAAGCCATCCATAAGGATATTCTCAAACCATTTTGGTGAGTTACTGGTTCTTTCTCCCACTTATTCCATTATTTAATAAATCCGTTGCTCCATTTTATTCCCAGGTGGCATTTCTTTCAGATTAAATAAATAGTTGAATATCTGCTTCGGCAGCAAACTCTAAAAAGGTTGCAGCGCCGCCAACATCAACACCATCAATGAAGTCATCTATCTCAAATCCAAAAACATCCATTGTCATTTGACATCCAATAAATTTGACGCCAGATTCCAAACAAATTTCCCTCAGTTCTTCAATGGTTGCCACTCCCTTATTTTTGAAGGTTTTTTTCATAAGCGATGTAGCCATAGTTTCAAACCCGGGGACATTTCCCATCAAGATATTTGGCATAGGCCAATCAATACTCTGAAACCCTTTTGGACCGAAGGGCATTTTCATCGGCATTGACGGGTTTGCTTGGGGAGCAACTTTTGCATTGATTTCCTTTTTTAGCAATGTTAAGCCATAAAACGTGAAAAAGATTTGTACTTCCATGTCCATGGCCGCTGCAGTAGATGCTAAAATAAAAGGCGGATAAGCCCAATCCAGAGTACCTTGTGATGCAATAAGGGCCATTTTTTTAGGTTCACTCATAATAAACTCCTATGTTGAGTGTTTGCGGTTGAGGACTGATTTTTAGTAAAATGAATCAGGATTTTTTTATAAAGAAAGTATAAATACCACTATCCTCTGAATGGGATACCAACTCATTTCCTGTCCGCCGGGTCCATGCATTCATATCACTGATGGAGCCTGGGTCCGTGGCTTCCATTTTCAGTACCTGACCTGTTTCCATAGTATCTACCTTTTTTTTTGTTTTCAGGATGGGCAACGGGCAATTTAACCCTTTGCAATCCAATTCCTGATCATATTTGTTATTGTTCATATGGCTTCCTGTTTGGTTGCTTCGTGTGTTAAAATCAATATCCTATTCGCCTGAATCCGGTTTCTCCTGAACATCGTTCATGGAGTTAAGAATTTTGATGATAAAATTATTGGATAATGAATAAAAATAGTGAGTGCCTTCCTTCCGATGCGTGACCATCCCCCGATCATTCATCACTTTCAGGTGTTGGCTAACGATGGGTTGTTCCATGTCCAACTCCCTTTGAATCTCCCCCACCGTTTTTTCGCCAGTTTCAAGAAATTCAACTATTTTTATACGGTTCGGGTGGCCGAGTGTTTTTAAAATTTTCGCAGTTTTTTGTATAAACTCCGATGAAATATTTGTCTGGTTGTCCACAATAAGGCGGTGAATATAGCAATTTTGCTATATAAAACAACTACTATGTTTCACCCCCTATTTTAATAGAAATTCTACCATGATTCAAGCATCCGCATTTATCCTGATTGGAGGAAAAAGTGAACGATTTGGCTCACCCAAGTGGCAAGCTTTTATTGATGGAAAATCTATCTTGGATCGTACTTGGGATGTATGCAGCGATTTTGAACATCGATTTGTTATTGGAAAAAATGAACCCAAAAACTTCAAAAAACCATTCATTCATGATGAGTTGAAAATCCGAGCGCCAATCAACGGATTGTATACAGCATTAAAACATACAAAAACAGATTGGGTACTGCTGCTCTCCGGTGACTTGCCTTTGGTCGATGTAAATGTATTTCAGACTCTGTGGGATGCCAGGACTGAAAATGCAGATGTACTTATACCGCTGGCAAATGACAAACTCCAGGTAGTCTGTGCATTATATCGTAAAAACGTATTACCTGTTTTAGAATCAGTACTTCAAAATAATAATTATAGTGTATATTCTTTTGTCGAAAAACTTAATTCCATTAAAATCGAATTTGATGGTGACAAACGGTTTTGGAATATGAACACTCAGGATGATTTGGCAGAAATACGAACTTGTTTTTTCCACAATTCAGAGTAATGATTAATAATTTGATCACATTATTTGTGTAAATATTTTTCTTATGGATATTGAAATTCTATCTCGAATCCAATTTGCATTTACGATTAGCTTTCACTATATCTACCCTCCACTGAGTATCGGTCTCGGACTATTTCTGGTCATTTTTCAAGGTCTTTACCTCAAAACAAAAAATAAAGAATACGAACGGCTAACCCGCTTTTGGATACGCATTTTTGCTCTGACATTTGGCATCGGTGTCGCCACGGGGATTGTCATGGAATTTGAATTCGGCACCAATTGGGCAACCTATTCCCGGTATGTCGGAGACGTATTCGGCAGTGCACTTGCGGCGGAAGGGATATTTGCCTTTGCACTGGAAAGCGGATTTCTGGGTTTGCTGCTCTTCGGTTGGAATCGTGTGAATCCCATAATGCACTTTATTTCCACTATTTGTGTTTTTCTTGGCTCCATGTTTTCCGCCGTTTGGATCGTGATAGCCAACAGTTGGATGCAAACACCCGCCGGGTTTCATATCGTTGGTGAAGGAATCAAAGTGCGCGCAGAGATTACTGATTTCTGGGCTCTTGTTCTTAACCCGTCCTCAATTGATCGAATTACACATGTATGGATTGCTGCTTTCCTTTCAGGGGCTTTTTTAGTGTTAAGTATTCATGCGTATTATCTGATAAGAAATAAATATGTATCACTGTCACAAAAAGGCTTTAAGATTGCTTTAGTCGTGGCAACTGTTTTTTCAATTACACAATTATTTTCCGGCCATTCCTCTGCTAATGGTGTGGCAGTTAATCAACCCGAAAAACTTGCTGCGTTTGAAGGACATTTCGACAGCCTTGCGGTAGCGGATTTATATCTTTTTGGCTGGGTTGATAAAGAAGAAAAAACAGTAACAGGTTTGTCTGTCCCGGGCGGTTTGAGCTATCTGCTTTACGGAAACCGCGAAACACCCATCAAAGGATTAGACTATTTCCCGAAAGATGAAATACCGTCAACCATTAATAGTATTTTTCAATTTTATCATTTTATGGTAGCTATTGGTTTGTCAATGATACTCTTAACTGTTTATGGATTTATACAGTTGATAAGGAAAAAATTGTTTAAACAAAAATGGCTTTTATGGTTATTTGTATTTTCAACCATTCTCCCGCAGTTGGCTAATCAATTAGGCTGGTTTGCAGCTGAAATGGGGCGGCAGCCATGGGTTGTTTATGGTTTGTTAAAGATATCAGATGCTCTCTCTGCAGTTGTAACAGCCAATCAGGTTCTGGCCTCCTTGATTATGTTCACTTTTATCTATATTTTGTTATTTGGTTTGTTCATTTTCACACTCCATAGAAAAATCCAAAAAGGCCCGTTCGATGAAGAAATGATTCAGCAGCGTCCGAATCAAAGCACCATGAATGAAATGGTTACTGGAATTGTAAAACGATGAATACGCTCTTTGGGTTAGATTATCCTACTTGGTGGTTCTTGGTTGTGGGTGCTGTCTTCTCCGCCTACGTCATTTTGGATGGCTTCGATCTTGGCGCTGGGGCACTTCATTTATTCTTTAAAGATGAAGAGAGCAGACGAATTGCTCTAAACGCTATTGGACCGGTATGGGATGGAAACGAAGTCTGGCTTGTGGTGGGTGGCGGAGCGTTCTTTGCCGGGTTTCCTGTTGTTTATGCGACATTACTCTCCGCCATGTATATTCCATTCATGCTGTTTTTATTATGCATTATTTTACGGGCAGTATCAATTGAATTTCGAAGTAAGGAACCCTGGGATTGGTGGAAAAATTTATGGGATACCAGTTATTGTATTTCCAGCGGAATGCTCTCATTTTTATTGGGAGTCATATTAGGAAATATTTTACTGGGTATGCCAATTAACGATCAATTGGAATTCAGTGGGGATTGGCTCATGTTCCTAAATCCCTATGCCATCACAGTTGGTTTAACATCACTGGCACTTATGTCCATGCATGGCGCTATTTACCTGGCTATTAAAACAGAAGGTGAACTCTATACTAAGGTTGTAAAATTACAAAAATATGCGATGATCGCTTTTATGGTATTGTTTGGATTAGTCACTGTCTATTCCCTGATCAATTATCCACATTTGACAGACAAGCTCAAGGCGAATCCTATTATGTTCATTATTCCTGTGTTAGCTATTTTGTCCATTGCTAACATTCCAAGACTTATTAATAAGAAAAAAGATTTTTTATCTGCCTTCATTTTTTCATCCTTAACCTTTATCTTCCTCCTGATCCTTGTGGCTATTGAACTTTATCCTACCTTACTTCTGTCTACTGAAAATGCTGCGAACAGCATCACGATTTACCATGCGGCATCATCTGATAAATCATTGGGTATTATGTTGATTATTGCAGCAATTGGGGCTCCCCTTACTGCCGTTTATACCTATATTGTTTACCGTAGCTTTTGGGGGAAAGTCAAACTGGACGAGACCAGTTATTGATTCATAAAAGAAGTCATAATAAATACTGATATTTATGTTTGCGATTTACTACATATTGTGTAGCCTTACGCAAAATAGAGTAGAGGCTGGTTTACTCATACGTAGGATAAGGTTTGTTTTCTCTGTTATCTGATTGGTTTCCCATCAGTGCCACATCATTTTATCCATATATGGTTTACCAACCCCCCTCGTCAAACCGTGCATGCGGTTTTCCCGCACACGGCTTACCGATAGTTTTCTTCTCAAACATTCGCAAGACATCAGCTTAATGCATATTTAGTTGGGTCTATTAGTCCGTATCTTTTGACTAATACCTCAAAAGCTCCTTGATTATGGAGTTTACATTTTCGCTGACTTTTCCTTTGATAAAATCTCGTTAATTTTGCTGTGAGATAGTATCGCAAGTTTCTCTTCGCTACGGCTGGATAGGTAACTCCATCGATTGTGAAGTAATTTATCCAACCCCTTGTTATTGCATTTAGGTCTTTTACTACTTTATCAGGCGATTTATGACCATTCTTCTTCATGTATTCTCTGATTTTTGAACGTACTTTCTTTTGGGATTTCTTACTTGGTTCAACATTCCAGTATTTGAAAGGTCGTCCATAGTAATCATCTGAATATCTGAATGTATGTCCCAGAAAATCCAGAGGTTTCATGGTCGCTATTTTCTTTTTACTCTTTTCCTGATTTAGTTTCAACTTCATTCTATCTAGTAAATGGTTCAGATAGTCATAGCATTCTTGGGGTATCTTCTTTGCCATCAATACAAAATCATCTGCATATCTGACTATTTCTACCCCATTGCGTTGAAATATACCCCCTACTCTGTTTACTGCTTTATCAAGTAAGTTGAGGTATATATTTGCTAACAGTGGGGAAATAACTCCGCCTTGAGGTATCCCGACTTTGTTTTTCTTCCCACCTGTTGGTTTACCGTCTTTTATTATAGGGGCTTTTAACCACATCTTTATGAGGTGTAATATATTCTTGTCACTTATTCTTATTGCTAATAAATGCATTAATTCCTTATGCGGAATCGTATCAAAAAACGCACTTAAATCAGCGTCGAATATATCATGCTTACCCTGTTTCAGATTTCCTTTGATTTCCTTTACTGCATCTGCCGAACTGCGTCGGGGTCTGTAGCCATAAGAATTATCTTCAAAATCTGCTTCAAAGATTGGTTCTATTACAAGTTTAACTGTCATTTGGATAACCCGGTCTCGTACCGTCGGTATTCCTAATGGACGGGTCTTACCGTTCGCTTTGGGAATTTCTACTCGTAACACGCCTTGAGGTTTGTACGTCTTATTCTCCAATTCTTTGATAATTTCAGCTACAAATTTATCCACACCATAAGCGTCAATATCTCTGAAACTGATTCCGTCTATTCCCGGCTTTCCTTTGTTGGCTTTGCATCGCTTGTATGCCTCTTTTATAAAATGAGGTAATCTGACTTTATCATACAATACATAAAAGCGAAAATCGCTTTCCTGCTTGGCTTTTCGATATAGCTTACGCTGAAAGTCTTGAACTCTTTCCGCACCTGTTTTTAGGTGTTTCGGTTTTAT
This sequence comes from uncultured Fidelibacterota bacterium, assembly GCA_913009735.1. Lineage (GTDB taxonomy): Bacteria > Fidelibacterota > Marinisomatia > Marinisomatales > TCS55 > JADFRD01. The sequence goes on along the minus strand of CAJVYU010000027.1, from coordinate 643 downwards.
TTGTAGGTCTCCCAATCTAAAAATCCTGTCTTCCTTCATAAGCATTAACTAAAGTAATGTCCCTTCGCTACTGTGAAGTTGTGTTGTCTTCACTATCATCACTACTACGAACATCTCTGACTTCTCATTGCTCCGCTGTTCATTTCGTCATCCTTATTGAACACCGTTACGGGCATCAGCCTAAACAATGAGACCTCCCAAGTTCATTCATATACCTCTTGTAAACATACCATCACTCTTAACTCCGACGACCCTACTCTATCCAACTATTTTACTCGATAAAGCAGTAACAGATTTCACCCAATACGGGAGGCTCATCAATCGCATTAGTGTAACGAAGCCTATGTGTTCACGCTTTTGCATTACGGTCTGCTTACTCGCTACATGAGAACTTATGCATAAACCTCACGATTTATACACTCTCACGGAATATTACTATTCCTTTCACTACCGCCCGAATAGTCAATTGACGGGTTGGACTTTCACCAACTGATACATGAACGCCTCTTGGCGTACCGTCTTTTCACTGAATCAAATTTCAGTGGATCTTCGATCTCCAGAGAATTAGAAAAAGCCGGAACAATGTGTTTCCACAAAGAATCCTGAATATTTTTTATTTGCTGTAAGAGGCGGATTGGATCAA
>CAJVYU010000026.1 GCA_913009735.1 uncultured Fidelibacterota bacterium | reverse complement strand
TACACTGTTATGTCACTGTCATCTTTTGTTTTTTTTTTTAATGATACGGCGACCACCGAGATCTACACTCTTTCCCTACACGACGCTCTTCCGATCTGATGGTTTATCTATTGGTGGTAACCATACTATTCATTTATTGCGGCGTAATCTGGATATTAACGTTTTGTTGTTTAACAACCGTATTTATGGATTAACCAAAGGTCAGTATTCACCGACGTCTGAAGTGGGAAAAATAACGAAATCGACCCCTCTTGGATCTCTGGATCGTCCCTTTAATCCTGTCTCCCTTGCTCTCGGTGCAGATGCAACATTTGTTGCACGAACTATCGATCGTGAAACAAAACATTTGCAGTCTATGATTGAAAGATCCTATAAACATAACGGAACATCCTTTTTAGAAATTTATCAAAACTGCCTGATTTTCAACGATGGTGCGTTTGCCCCCATGACAGATAAAGTAACAAAAGCGGATAAAGTACTGTGGCTTGAAAATGAAAAACCCATGTTATTTGGTCCTCAAAAAAATAAAGGAATACGTCTGGTTGGATATATACCGGAAATTATCGATTTGAACGGGCAATATTCCATTGATGATGTTTTAGTTCATAATGAAAAAGATTATGTTATCGCATCCATGTTAGCCAACTTTACATATCAGAAAGAATTCCCGGATCCCATTGGAGTATTGTATTCAATTGATGCTCCTGTGTATGAGGACTTGGTTACTCAACAGGTGAATAAAGCAATTAAAACACGGGGTGTGGGCAGTATTCAGGAGTTATTGAATTCAGGCGCCACGTGGGAGGTAAAATAAAATGTCTACTCGTACTGAAACAGACAGCATAGGCCCAATAGAAGTATCAAATGATAAATATTGGGGTGCACAAACTCAACGTTCACTTCAAAATTTTAAAATCGGCAGTGAACATTTCCCCAGGGATTTTATTCGTGCCTATGGAATATTGAAAAAAGCTGCCGCCACTGTAAACGAATCTTTTGGAAACCTTGATCCAAAACTGGCTGAAATAATTAGAACGGCAGCAGATGAAGTCATTGAAGGAAAACTGGACGAGCATTTTCCCCTGGTGGTTTGGCAAACCGGATCCGGCACCCAAACAAATATGAATGTGAATGAAGTCATTGCGAACCGGGCTATTGAAATGTTGGGTGGCGTACTCGGGAGTAAGGTTCCTGTTCATCCCAATGATCATGTAAACATGTCCCAGTCTACCAATGACACTTTTCCGTCTACAATCAATATTGCTGCAGTGGAATCCGCAACCCATCAATTAATTCCGGCCCTGGAAAAGCTCCAAAATTCATTGGTTAAAAAAACGGTAGAATTTAAAGATATTGTCAAGCTTGGCCGTACCCATTTACAGGACGCCACACCTTTAAGTTTAGGTCAGGAATTTTCCGGATATGCTTCACAGGTTGAGCACGGTATTGTTCGAATTAAAAATGCTCTCAACCACTGTTATGAGCTGGCTATGGGCGGCACGGCTGTGGGAACCGGAATCAATTCAGTTGAAGGATTTTCAGATGCATCCGCGGAAGAAATTGCCAAACTGACAGGGCTCCCTTTTGTAACAGCTCCCAATAAATTTGAGGCATTGGGTGGTCAGGATAGTATTGTTGAATTATCGTCAGCACTGAAGACAGTTGCAGCTTCCCTGAATAAAATTGCAAATGATATTCGCTGGCTGGGGAGTGGACCCCGTTCTGGAATCGGAGAAATTATTCTGCCAACGAATGAACCGGGTAGTTCCATTATGCCGGGTAAAGTCAATCCTACCCAGGCAGAAGCTGTGACCATGGTTTGTACGCAAGTGATTGGGAATGATGTAACCATAACCATTGCCGGTGCTTCAGGCAATTTTGAATTGAATGTGTACCGTCCCGTACTGGCTTTCAATATTCTCCAGTCCATTCGATTGATGGCTGAAGTATCTGTTTCATTCGCGGAAAACTGCGTGGACGGTATCTTGGCTAATGAGGAGCGGATACATAAGAATCTGCATAATTCCCTCATGTTAGTGACGGCGTTGAATCCCCACATTGGCTATGATAAAGCGGCGGAAGTAGCCAAGAAAGCACATAAGGAAAACAAAACCCTCCGGGAAACCATCATTGAATTGGGTTACATGAGCGGTGAGGATTTTGACAGGCTGGTGAAGCCGGAAATAATGATAAAGCCGAGAAAAAAGAACTGATCCGGTTGGAACAGTTTTTTCTCGACACCGTTCAATTCCTCAATATACATTTTCTAATCTATTAGCACCCTTTAATAAACCTTATGTGTGAAGAAAAAAAAGTTAAAATTTACCTGATTAAGACAAGAAACGTAGCCAATAGCGGAGCTATGGGTAAGTTTTTTAACGAAAAGCAGGTGAATTTTACCCTTTTTAATTTGTGCAATAGGTTTATCAAAGGGTTCCATTACTAAATTCAACCCCATGAAATCTTGGGCACGTATCATAAAACATTCTATTTATATTGTCTTCACAGGCATGGTTATTATGTTAGCTTATATATTTTATCTATCCATTGACCTTCCTTCTATTGAGCAATTGGAAAATTATGATCCGGATTTAGTGACACGAATTTATTCTGTGGACGGGAAACTGTTGAATGAACTCTATTATGAAAAACGCGTATTTGTTGAATTGGATCAGATTCCTCAACATATGCTTAATGCGTTAGTAGCTAAAGAAGATCAACGATTTTATGATCACTGGGGTATTTCTCTTCGGGATGTATTCAGAGCGATCTTAATTAATACGGTTACCATGAGTTACAGCTCCGGTTTTAGTTCATTGACACAGCAGTTAGCTCGAAACCTGTATGACAATATTGGTTTCAAGAAAACGATTACGAGAAAAATCAAGGAAGTCATTACCGCCATTCAGATTGAACGGACATATACCAAAGATGAAATTCTGGAAATGTATTTAAATAGCGTTCATTTTGGCCATGGAACCTATGGCGTGCAGGCGGCGGCTAAACGATTTTTTGGCAAGAATGCTTATGAATTGACTTTAGACGAAAGTGCGTTGCTGGTGGGACTGCTTCCGGCTCCAGCCCGGTATTCACCGGTACGGCACCCCGATCGAGCGTTGACTAAACGGAATGTTGTTCTCCGTGTTATGCGAGACCAGAATTACATTACCCAGGAGGAGTATGCCGAAGCCCGGGCACATTCATTAGATAATATCCAACAAGAGCAAACCCGAGGAACCGCTCCTTATTTTACAGAGTATGTCCGCCGTTTCCTGGAACGGGAAGATGACGATCTGGGTGTGAATATTTATCGAGATGGATTGAAGATTTACACTACATTGGATTCCAGGTTGCAGAAAATCGCTGAAGATGCTGTATTTAAATCCGTTCAGGAAAATCAAGAAAGATTAAATAAACGCTTATTTAATGATGAAGAAGAATTTTCCAAGCTGGCCTATTTAAGTATCTATCCTGAAGATACAGTCAAGCTCATGATGGCCGGAGAGATGGAATTATATGAAGATCTTCGGGATAAATTATTAGTCCAGAGTGCATTTATAGCTTTAGACATACGTACAGGGGCGATTCTGGCTATGGTAGGCGGTCGGAAGGATTATCCTGACCAATTTAATCGTGCAACACAATCGTTACGTCAGCCGGGTTCTGTGTTCAAACCATTTGTTTATACAACTGCCGTGGATAACGGTGTGCCGGTTACGAGACAATTATTAAATCAGCCGGTAGTCCTCAATGTGAGAAATGCCGATGGTGAGTGGGCCAAATGGATGCCCCAGAACTATGATGGAAGTACCGGAGGTTTAACCACTTTACGAGAAGGATTGAGGCGTTCCCTGAATTTGATATCCGTACGTATGGTGCAGGAAGTTGTTTCGGCTGAAGCCGTGAAGCAAACGGCTCGCAGAATGGGCATAACCACTGACATTCGTGCTGTGGATGCTATTGCCCTTGGAACGTCTGAAGTGCATCTGTTGGAAATAGTGGGCGCATATGCTACGTTTGCGAATAAAGGTGTGCATTCAATGCCATATGGGATTACCCGTATTGAAGATAAATATGGAAATGCGCTCCGGGAATACGAACCCCGTAAGGAAGAAGTGTTAAGTGCGGAAACATCATATATCATGACGAGTTTATTACAAACAGTGTTAGATCGAGGTACGGGTGGATCTGCACGATGGAAGTATCATTTTTACTATCCCGCTGCCGGTAAAACCGGAACGACTCAAGGCTGGACAGATGCCTGGTTTGTGGGATTTTCCCCATATATAGCTGCAGGGGCTTGGTTTGGTGTGGATGATCCACAGGTAAGCCTGGGAAAAGGTTCAGACGGCAGCCGGGCAGCCCTCCCTGCATGGGCACGGTTTATGCGCGCCAGTCATGATACTCTTGGTTATGACCGTAAGGATTTTGAACGGCCTGAACGTATTATTGAAATGAAAATTTGCCAAGTCACGAAAAAAATACCAACGGAATCATGTCCGGTGGAAACAGAAGTATTTATTCCCGGAACAGAACCAACAAAATTATGTTCTGTCCATAGAAATTAATTATAAAATAAAGATAATTCTACCGGTTCAGCGCCAACGCTAATTGCGTTGGCAATTTTTTCTTTACCGGATTTAAGCTTATCTTTATTATTACAAAAACAAGTGAAGAGTTTTTCGCCTGCCTGGACTTCATCACCAATTTTTCGGTGACACTCTAATCCGGCGGTCGAGTCTAAAATATCGTCCTTATGCTTCCGTCCGCAACCCATGTCTACTAACCCCCAGCCAATTTGGGTTGTATCCATGGATTGGATGATTCCACTTCTTTCGGCAAATATATCCATTGTATAAACCGGTTTATTATCAGCTGCTGATAAGTCACCACCTTGTGCCGTCACAATTTCTTCGAACTTCTCATATGCAGATCCATCCTCAATCAGTTCATTTAAGATTGCATTTGAATCAAATTCATCTTTGGCTTTCCCGGATTGGATCATGAGCTTTGATGCTAATTTGAGGCAAACCGCCATAGTATCTTCCGGACCCTTTCCTTGCAGGCATTCGATGCTTTCCTGTACTTCACACCACATACCGGAAAATTTCCCTAAAGGTTGATCCATGTTTGTATAAATCAAATCCGTTGTTACGTCAAAATATTCTCCAACATTTTTCAGCATTTCCGCCAGTTCTGCGGCTTTTTCTAATGTCGGTAGAAATGCGCCGCTGCCAACCTTAATATCTAAAACCAAACCCTGGATTCCCTCGGCAATTTTTTTGCTCATAATAGAACCGACAATCAGAGGTACGGATGCGACAGTCCCGGTTACATCTCTCAGGGCGTAAATCTTTCCATCAGCCGGGCAGATTTCACTGGTTTGGGCCATGATTCCGCACCCATTTGATTTCACCAGTTGTTGAAACTCGATTATTGGGATATCCGCATTAAAACCGGGAATGGTTTCCAGTTTATCCAGCGTACCTCCGGTGTGTCCCAGACTGCGGCCGGCCATCATGGGCAGGTATAATCCGGCACTGGCCAGCAAAGGAGCAATGACCAATGACGTTTTATCACCCACACCGCCGATGCTGTGCTTATCGCAAACATATTCATCGATATCATCAAAATTCATTTGTTTACCTGAATGAAGCATGATGTTCACCAAGGCGTATATTTCTTCATGTGTCATTCCATGATAAAAAATGGCTTTTAACAGGTCGGTCATTGTTGCATCATCAATGCTGCCGTTTACATAACCACTGATAAATGCTTGAAGATCATCCGGAGGAATTGATTTACCGTTGTTTTTTCCAGTTATTATATCATTCGGTATCATTTTCATTCTCTTTCTTTTGCCAGGGGAATTTAATGGTAAATGGAGCCCGCTCACGGACGGCATGCAGGGTAAGATAACCTCCAAATATCAGGAGTAATACGTTTGGCGTCCACATGCCAATTATAGGAGATATATAATTACGGTCTGCCATTTCTTCACCGCCTATAAGAAACAGATAGTAAATAAGAAAAAATCCAAACCCCAGTGTAATAGCAACTGTAAAGCCGCCACGTTTTGAGAGTGTGCCTAATGAAGCCCCCACTAAAACGAATAAAATACATGCCACAGGCAATGAGAATTTCTTATGTATTTCTACAGAATACTTATTCCAGTTTCGTTTGTAAGTTTCGATTAATCGAAATTCATTTTTTGCTTGTCGCCCCAGGCTGCGCACGCGTCTTTCTTTCAATCGAAGTTGTGCAGCGGTCAGGGATGTATCTTGTTTGATCTGTTCTTCATAAATATTCAGCAATTTTTCTGTTTCAATAAAACTCTCTGGTAATAAATCCTGACCGAGCACTTTTTTGATCGTGTTGCGAAGTCTTTCTTCAACTCGTTGCATACGTTCTGCATAATTTTTTCGTTTATCATACATAACATCCAGGGTCATTTCTCGGTCAGAGCGATTGGCCGTATCCCGGCGGTTTAATAATAGATCATCTGCAGGAATGGTAATCACATGTTTGTCAAAACTGATCCGACGGTAATTATTGTAATTCTCCAGATCAAGTTCATGAATTTCTCCATCATAAAGAGTCAGAATAATTGCATCATCGATTGTTGATAGTTTACCTGTTTTCGAATAAATGCTGGTTTGTGTTTTTTTACTTTCTTTGCTGAAAATGCGTACATCTTCCATCATATCACCATTTTTTCCACGGATAATCATGGAATAATCGGGAATATTATCGATAAAATGTCCTGGTTCAATATCCAGACCGGGACGCATTTTTCGTATATCTCCGGCTAATAGGCGGGCATTGAAATTCATTTCAGGCAGAATTTTGGTGTTAAAGACGATCAATATTGCACACACGGCTGCTCCGAATAACAACGCTGGATAAAGAATAGTCAAATAACTGATTCCGGATGACCGCAGGGCGTTAATTTCATTATCTTCAGATAATCGACCAAAAGCCATCAATGTTGAAATGAGAACAGCCATAGGAACCGCCAGAGCCACAATCCACGCCAGGTTGAGAAAAAGGTATTCAAGAATTGTTGTTAATTCCAGTCCTTTCCCCAGGAAACGATCGATGGCTCGCAGGAAAAAATTGATAAATAAGATAAACACAATTATCAATAATGAATATACAAAGGGCAAAATAAGCTCTCTGACAATATAGCGGGGCAAAAGTCGCATGGTTAAACTTACGGAAGTTCATAGGAACAATGCACGGTGAAGTGGTGTGAATAGCATTTGGAGGAGTCAATAATCGCCAGTAATTTTGCCAGCTTTATTTGAGGCAAATAAAAGCATATGGTGGGCGTAGCTCAGCTGGTTAGAGCACCTGGTTGTGGCCCAGGAGGCCGTGGGTTCAAGTCCCATCGCTCACCCTTGTTTGGTGACTGCCTGCCCGCCTTTTATTTGGCGGGGTTAATAGTAGCTGGTTAGCGGTAATAGGTGGACAGTAATTAAAAGATTAGTGTACCACTCACCAGCTACCAGTTTCAAATTACCAATATTTCGGGGTGTAGCGCAGCCCGGTTAGCGCACCTGCTTTGGGAGCAGGGGGTCGAAGGTTCGAATCCTTTCACCCCGACAGAAAAGAACGGTTAGTGTAGAAATATGCTGACCGTTTTTCTTTTTTTAAACATGATTTAACTTAATAGCGCATCACGATCTGCCGGCTGGCGAATAACGGAGCAAGTTAATGAGTAAATTTAATAACCCTGCCCAACAAGGGTTTTTATGTTCGGGTTTAGTCCTTTAAAGTTCCCGGCTTAACCGTTCGTATTCCAATCCGGCTTTGCCCTCTAACTCATAAATATATTTTCCGATTTGACCGCATACATCATCTCTTACACATTTCCCGGCAACCTTGATAGCATTTGAAATTGCTTTTTCACTGGATCGTCCATGAGCAATAATAACCATCTTCTCAAAACCAAGCAGGGGAGCACCGCCATATTCTGCATAATCTGTTATCTCTTGAAGCAGGCTCAATCCTTTTCGTAAAAACAGAAGCCCTAATCTCCATGCGACTCTGGCTTTGAAAGCCATTTTCGTGAGCTGACGTAAACTCCGGGCAGCTCCTTCAAGAGTTTTAATAACAATATTACCCACAAATCCTTCTGTGACTACCACATCTACTACACCGCGTAAAATATCCTTACCTTCCACATTACCAATAAAATTCAGGTTCGGAATATTTTTCAATAACTGGAAAGCACTTTGCATTTTTTCACCGCCTTTGGTGGCTTCCTCTCCGATATTTAAAAGAGCTACAGATGGATTTTCCACACCGCGTATATCAGCAACATACGCTGCGCCCATAATAGCAAACTGAGCCAACTCCTCCGCTCCGCATTGTACATTTGCGCCAACATCCAGCATCAGGGCAAGGTGGTCATTTTTTTTAAATTCATTCATGGTGGGGTAAACCGTCGCTATGGCCGTCCGTCGTACTCCGAGAATCCGTGATAAATATTTTGCTGCTGCAAGCACAACAGTTCCGGTGTTGCCGGCAGATACCAATGCATCTGCTTTTCCATCATTTACTAACCTGGCGGCGACCAGAATAGAAGCATCCGGTTTTTTTTCTATCGATTTTCGGGGAGATTCATCCATCCCGATCGCTTGTGAAGCATGAATAATCTCAATGGATCCATCAGGATAGGATTCGCCCTTTAATGACTCATTGAGTTTTTGTTTATCCCCAACTAATAGTATTCGAATCGGATGAGAGTTTGCAGCGATGACGGCACCTTTTACGTTGGGTTCAATCCCATTGTCGCCGCCCATGGCATCCAAAGCAATTATAATTTGTGGATTACTTGACATAAGAATTTGCCATTGAAGTTAGGTATTTAACATAATAATTCCATTAAGATTGATATTTAACTGTAAGGGATAGTTGTAATACAGATGGGAAAGTTTTTTTTAGAGTTCTTTGTACGACAGTTATTCTTAACTGTCGAATGCAGACAGGAATGCCTGCACTACGTCTGAAAACCTCGAAAGCGTGCTTATAGAACAGCAGGTAACCCTTTTCCATTAAACTCTCCTTATTTTCAGCTATTTCAATGCCGGCATCCAACGAGTTTTTTGTTTCCAGCACAAAATATTCTGTAAAAATTCTTACATTCCACTATGAGGAATGAACATATGTTTGTTACTTATGGCAATTACAACGTCTGGCGTTGGACCTTTAAGGAGCAGACCAAGCCAGAAATTCAACCTGTTAACATGCAATTGATTTAACCGAGAAGGAAGAAATGAAACGGGCAATAGTATTAATCATATCGCTTTTATTAATCAATCCGGTACCGGTATCTGCACAGTTTAAGAATCTGAAAAAGCAAGCTTTGAAAGTCGTAAAAGAACAGGTGAAACCATTAAAAATAGACTTCAAAGTGAAAAAAGTAAAATACAATCCGCTAAAATCGCCCAATAAACTAATCCTGAAAATACTTTTTGAAGGAAATAATCCTAATATAATTGGTGTGAAACTCAATAGAATTGAATTTGAATTATTCATCAATGATAAATTTGCTACCAAATTTTACAATGACAAAAAGATAAAAATACCCAAAAAAGGTGATTTCACTTTTGAGGAGACAGCAGAGTTAAAAATTACAACTGTAGGAAAAGCTGTTTTTAATTCTATTCTCAAAAAGAAAGCTGTTTATCGTTTAGATGGAACCTATTTTGTAGATTCAAAGTTTGGTACATTTCCATTTAAAGCTACGTTAATTGAAAAATAATTAAACAAATAATACTTGGTTTTTAAACCCTACTCAAAAGAATAGGATTTAACCAAAGAGGAAAAAATGAAAAAAACGGTATTAATTATTATCTCGTTGATGATTTTCATCACATGTGAGAATAAAGAAAAAGATGTTTCACCCTTTGTCGGGACTTGGAATGTCACATTCATTGGCGAATATGAGAACGTTGATTGTACAGGTGAAATTGATTCTTCCGGCTGGGATTTTAAACAAGCCCTTGGTTTTGAAAAATCTCTTACCTTTAATAAAGACGGTTCCTATGAAATGAGCATGACTGAGTTTGGCTCTCCATCAACAGAGACAGGAACCTGGGAGGAAAACGCTGATGGTTTACTTTGTCTGGGTTTGGATGACTGTATGATGCTCTCCATGGATGCTTTTGGTCGTTCTTTTACCATGACTGACGAAGTGGACGCATTTTGCAAGGATTCTAATACTTTCGAAGAAACAGATCATGCAGATTCGACATCATGCCGGGAAGCCGGAAATAATTGGGTTGAAGCATCTTGTTCCATTACGGTGTACATAAAGCAGTAACTTTTTTTATCATAATTATTACAATAAATCCCTGGTCCCAATTTTAGGGACGGGGATTTATTGTTTACATTCACAGGTACTTTTTCTGAATAAATTTTTTAAACAAGATACTGATTGTAAATATGAACGAACGTAACAAGTTAATTATTTTTTCTGATCATAGCTGCAGGATGAACATTTGACCCTGGATATTATCAAAAATCACATAGACGCGTGGATTGATTCGAAATTGAATTAATATGAAATTATCAAACCTCGTACAGGCAAAACGTTTTTTGTGGACACTGGGCTTTTTCAAGATTCCGCTTATATTTTTTTGTCGTCCCAAAATTCATGAAATAAACGATAAAAAATGTGTCATCAAAATTCCGTTCAGACGCAGAGTAAAAAACCATGTGAATTCCATGTATATTGGTGCTCTTACAGTCGGAGCTGATTTGGTGGGTGGACTATTGGCCATGCGGCATATTGAGAAAACGGAAAAAAAGATTGTCCTAATTTTCAAAAACATTCATGCAGATTATCTGAAGCGTGTTCAGGGAGATGCCTATTTCACCTGCAATGACGGTATAAAAGTGAGAGAGGCAGTCCAACTTGCTGCAGAAACAGGTGAACGTCAGAATGTACCGGTAGATATTACGGTGACTGTTCCCAGCCAGTCGGGAGATGAACCGGTTGCCAAATACACATTAACGTTATCGATTAAAGATAAGGGTTAACCAATAGACATTTTCAGTCATGGGTTATGGGGTAGAGGATTGTTCGGGTATCAAGGTCGTCCCGGGCTTGCCGTGTTTTTTGGTATTTTACCAGATCTTTTTTCCTTTGGTCTCTTTGGAATTTTAAGGTTATTCGAAGGAAATTTTCAAATAGGACCCCCTCCGCTGAACATTATTCCTGCTTGGGTAATTTTTAACTATAATTTATCCCACAGTTTTATACCGGCGTTGCTGTTTATCGGTTTAATAGCAACAAAAAGAAAAGACATTGCTTTTGCCATGTTGGGATGGCCTTTGCACATTATTATGGATTTACCGTTTCACTCAAATGAATATTTCCCGACTCAATTCCTTTGGCCATTGACGGATTTTACGATTAACGGAATTCCCTGGTCCCACCCGCTGATTTGGTTTCCAAACCTGGCAGGTATTATTATTCTATATTTTTATCGATTCAGAAAAAGGAGTTAAAAAAATGGAAAGAGGAATTATTAGACATTATGACAGTGAAAAGAAATTTGGTTTTATCCGCAGTGATGATGGTGTTGACTATTTTTTCCACGGTGGAAGTTTAAGTCCGCGCATGCAGCGTATGGCCGGATTCCTCCGGGAAGGTTTTCGTGTAAAGTTTGATACAGATTTCGATATGAAAGGGGATAAGGCGATTAATGTTCAACCAGAATAGCAAAGAATGACAGACATTCTTGTCTGTCATTCTGCAGACAGCCTCCCATTTCTTATTTTTCATATGTGGCAGACGGGGAATGTCTGCAGTACATTACTCTGAAAAAGTAGAAAATAGCAGGTGGAAGAAAATCATAATACTGCTTTTCGCAAAAATTGGATAAACGGAAACATAACTTTATAGTCAGCTGTAAAGTCTGCAATTATCTTTTCTGAAGTTAGATCGATCTTATTTTTTGAACAGCCGGCTAGAAAATCCTTATACCGAAGCCATTGAATCTGTGGGTGATCTTTGGGATAGCCTTTTGGTGCTGTTTTCAATTGTTCACCATCCATTTTACCAAAATGCTTTTTAAATGTTTTGCCGAGGACAATTTTTTCTAATTCATCATAATGGTCAACTATATATTCACGAATATTTTGGAGAGCCTCTTTCGACGGATGCCAAATGCCGCCGCCCAAATAAATATTCCCCGGTTCTAAATGAAGGTAATATCCTGGCCAAAGTCCTTTTCGTCCACGGCTGCTCATCGACGCACTAAACCATGTTTTATATGGACTTTTGTCTTTGGAAAATCGCACGTCGCGATATATCCTGAATAAACATTCCTTTGGCTGTACAGCTATCAAGCACTCGTCAAATCCGGAAATGTTATGGAGTAGTATTGCTACCATATCCGTAAAATTCGCCAATGCTGATTTGTAATCCTTTTTGTGGTCATTGAACCACGCGCGGTCATTGTTTTGCTTGAGTTTGGATAAAAAATCAAGTGTACTTTGTTCAATCATATTGAAACTCCTCGGCAAAAGACAATCTCTCACCAATGGGTGGATGAGAATAATATAGCCATTTTACCCACCCACTTGGATAAGCGTTAGATAAATTACGGTTTGCAAGACCTGCCATGGCACTTAAAAAATCATCTTTTTGAGAATATAATTCCAGCGATATTTGATCAGCCTGTCGTTCAAAATAGCGGGATATCCAGTTATTTAATGGACCAAACAGGAAACCGGATAAAAATCCCATAATCAACCCGATCATGGGGAAGAGAGCCAGATTGGCAGTATTTGAGGTGAGAAATTCAGGGAAGATTTTTTTCATAGTCATATCTAATAAATAAAATATGATAAGCTGTTGAGTTGTTCCTATAACAATATTTTTTGGAAGGTGACTGTATTTATAATGTCCCACTTCATGGGCGATTACAGACGATATTTCACCTTCACTCATGTGTTCCAGTAAATTGTCAGCCATGACTACCCGACGAGTTTTTCCCAGTCCGGCCAAAAATGCATTTTCTTTTTTTGTCTGTTTACTCATATCCTGTTTAAAAAACCCGCCTGGTTTAAGTCCGGCTTTTTTTAATATTTCTGTTAATTTGTTTACCAGGCTCACATCTTCGATTGGATCATACTTATTAAAAATGGGAGCAATGACTACAGGAAAAAGAGTTGCAAAAATCACAGAAACAATCGCTGTTGCTGCACCGGCTACCAACCACCAAATATCTGGAAAAGTAGCAAAAACCCAGTAAAGCAATCCTAAAAGTAGTGGAAATAAAACAAGACCGACTAAAAATGATTTTAGCTGATCCAATGCCCACGTTTTATGAGTATAATTAGAAAATCCCCACTTATGCTCATGAACATATCCGGAATAATAACTCAAAGGTAGTCCGATTACAGTTGAAATGATTTGAAAAATGAGAACATAGATCAAAAATGTCCAGATGAATGAAAATTCAAGGTGAGCGACTTGGAAACTGAAACCGGAAAAATAATACCAAAGAACAAATGCGAATGAAATCACTGAACCTAGTAAACCAAAAAGGCGTTTTTCTTTTTCATATTTCTGGGCCTGGATCTGTTTTTCAGCATCCAGGAGAGGATGGATATCTTTCTTTTTATGAACCATTATGTTTATCATAATCATTAATAAAATTTTTGATTAATATATTCACTATTGTTGGAATTTTATGAGGTGCATTATATTTTTCTAACCGGACAGAGTATCCATGTTCAACAAGTAATTCATAAGCTTTTTCACCTAATTCGGGTTTGACTATTTCATCTTCTGTTCCATGTAATAATAGTATTGGCGTTTTCCGGCTGGCTTCAGTCGCGTTTGCAAAAAGTCGATCAGGATTATTGATAAATCCGGCGATAGGAATAATTCCTCCGATTGGGAAATCTAAACTCAAGGCAACATAATAACTCAATCCGGCACCCATGGAAAAGCCAATTAAATAAATATCTTTTGGTGCAAATCCATCTTTAAGTACTTGAGCAATCAGAGCAGTCGTTAATTCAAATGTCTTTTCATATTTCCAGCCAATTTCATCATTGCCGCTAAACCAGGTAAACCCCTTATTGGCATCAGATTTGTACGGCGCCCGCGGAATATACCATTTTGTATTTTCCAAATTCATGGACCTGGCCACAGGAACCATAGAATGTTCATCGCCCGTCCAGCCATGTAGGCCAATGACCGCCCGAGTGGGCGTGTCGCTGTCTTGGAAATAATTAATCACCTACACCTACAACAAGAGCAAATTCTAATCCCAAATATGTTATTCTCTTTTTAGCAAAAAACATACCGATTTCAGGAGTTAATGCAATAACGGGTCCATTTGAGCCTCGGCTTGATAATGTTGCAAATATTCCAATAGATAAAATTCCACTATCCGAACTAAATGCTCCACCAAAGGATGTACCTATAAATAAATTGGTATTTGTGTTTAACCTAAATTGACCGAAACTATTTGCTGTAATACCAAAAATATTAAGTTCATAGTTTCTAACTTCAGTTTTAATCTCTTGTTTACTGTGAGAAACTGAAATCATAAAATCTGTGATATCATTATCATATTTTGGAAATAAATATGAAATGGATTGAGAATAGGAAGACACACCTTCTGTATTTATTTTTGCAATAGAAAGATCAACTCCATTGATGGATAATCCTACAGTGGTACCGTTACTTGAGAAATCTTCTATTGATATTCCTCCATACGCAATTCCAAATCCGCTTTCACCTCTGTTCAAAAGTGCACTTTGTCCATTAACAGAACTGAATAAAATCAACCAAAAGACATATTGAATTATTCGTCTAATACCCATTGTTAAATTTCTAGAAATGTATTTTTACTCTACGCAGCAGCAGTCGTCAACGACTTTGACTGTTTCCAGATCAAATTCGGTTCCATCCAGCTTAAAGCGGATGCACGCTCCGATTTCAATTCCATCAATTTCACCTAAAACACTCAGATCTTCAACTGTGACTTTATTAAAATAATAACCGTCCAGAATTGTACCTCCACACTCATCACAACCTTTTTCTTTATTCGGACACGCAACCAAAGCGAATACCAAGATGAGGACTAAAGGGAAAAATTTACGGATCATTATTTTCTCCTACGGTTTTTCAAAATTAGCAGCTGACATTAAAGTCCATTTTCCGTTCTCCGGGGTCCGGCTGGGTTCCAGGCGATACAATTCACCTGTGGCAGTATCGAGTAAATAATGCCAGTGAGTGCGGTCAATGCTGAAGCTCTGTAATTGATAGCGGCCGGAACCATCATTTTTCCCAATTTCGTTTTCCATATACTCCTCAATTTTCAACAATAAGGAACGGAGGGAATCGTCTTTGGCCTCTGAAGCACCCACAAAAACGAAGAAAGATGCCGTTATTATAACGCCGATTATAAAACTTATAATGGATTTTTTCATACGAACTCCTTGTGTTTATAATGATAGTTTACGGCTGGCTTCATAAGAAGCCATTCGTTCAATAAAGTCTTGTTCATTTGTCGCCTGCAGTAGTGGGCTGATTTCAATATTTTTTCTTATAGATATTGTAGGTGATTGGCCATAATCATGCCCAGGGTAAATTACACTATCTTGAGGTAAGGTCAGCAGTTTTTCATACACAGAATGATATAGCTGCCCGGTATGACTGCCTTGGCCTACGGTTCGACCTGTTCTCCCTACAAACAATGTATCTCCTGTAAAAACGATATTTTCCAGGGCGTAACATGAACTATCGGGAAAATGTCCCGGTGTGTGCAAAACATGGATATTGAGTTCACCAATAAGAATTTGTTCACCATCATAAGTCGAATGAACATTCACAGCACTGATTCGCCCGGCAGATTGTTCATGTATAATAATTAACAATTTTGGATATGCTTCTAAATATTCATCTATAAAAGCGATATGATCACCGTGGGTATGTGTGATGAGCATTGCCACAAATGAGCCATTTAAATAAGGTTTTACTGTATCCAAAGGTAATGCTGCATCCACTGCTATTTGGGCATTGCTGCGTATACACGTTAAAATATACTGAAAATTATCATCATATCCGCCTTTTGAGGAATTAATTGAAAAATCTGTATTTATCATTACAAAGAAACCTTTTTACATAACCTATTGCATAAACCCGCCTGAATGGCCCGTCCGAACGGCATGGCCGGGCGGGCAAAGTCGGGTAGACCGTCTTAATCAGACAAATTTTAATTCTTTTTCTTCACACTATAAATTATGCAAAGGTCTTATAAAATCATACGGTTTCTAATCAGGGGATAGTTTATTTTCAATATAGCATAAATGCACTATTTTAGTTCACTAATATAGGAGTTTAAAATTATGAAAGACACAGGTCTCTATTTGATTATTGGAGGAGTGATTATTTTTTCGCTGGTTTTCATTAGTAAAATCATATCCTTCATCGTAAGTAACCCTCTTCTGGGCCTCGCCTCATTAGCCATTATCGCAGGTGTTATATTAATATTATTTAACATGGTAAAAGAGAATAGAGAGGCGAAAAAAGACGAGCCGTTTAGAGGAGTGGACAAATGATTATATCCACGACCGATAATGTCGCCGGGTATAATATTTCTAAACAAATGGGGATTGTGATTGGAAATACTATCCGGGCCAGGCATATTGGTAAGGATATTGCTGCGGGCCTTCGCAGTTTAATCGGCGGTGAAATAACAGAATATACCGGTATGTTGGCTGAAGCCCGGGAACAATCTCTCCAGCGAATGATTGAACGCGCAGAGGAATTGGATGCCGATGCTATTGTAGGTGTCCGTTTCCAAACATCAATGATTATGCAGACAACAGCTGAATTGTTGGTTTACGGGACGGCAGTTAAACTCCAGTCAAAATTTGACTAAGACTGTTTCATAGACAATTCATGCGCTGTAAATTCGGCGGCATTTTTACGAATATGCATATTCGAGATTAATCACCTGAGTGCAGGTAATTGATTTATCGTTGTACTCATCAATTGAATTAATTAAATAGTAACACGAAATTATCTTAAGGATATTTAAAAGAAAGGACGACATGAAACATATATTTACACTTATTCCTATTCTGATTCTGATTGGTTGCGGCTCTGATCAACAGTCAAATGTGACGTTAGATTCTTCTGTTGACTCTGTCAGCTACAGTATCGGAGTTGATATTGGAAAAAGTATGAAAAGTCAAGAACTGGAAATGAATGAAAAAGCACTTTTTGAAGGTTGGAGCAAAGCATATAATGGTGAAGATTTAAAATTATCAGATCAAGAGATGCTTGCAGTTTTGAACTCTTTCCGCGAAGAACTACAGGAAAAATCCCGTCAAAAAGCAAAGGTTCAAGCTGAAGAAAACCTTACAAAAGGAAACGCCTTTTTAGCTGAAAATGCGAAAAAAGAAGGAGTGGTAACTCTTGAGAGTGGTCTACAGTATAAAATTATTGAACAAGGATTTGGGGAAAAACCAAAAGATACTGATAAAGTATCCGTTCATTACCGCGGTACGTTGATTAATGGTGAAGAATTTGACAGTTCTTATAAAAGGGGAGCCCCTGCCACATTTGGCGTAACCGGCGTAATAAAAGGATGGACCGAAGCACTACAATTGATGCCGGTGGGTTCAAAATGGGAATTATTTGTTCCATCCAACTTAGCGTATGGAAACGGACCTCGCGGTCCCGGCGGACCAAACAGCACTCTCATTTTTCAAGTGGAACTATTGGGGATTGAATAATTTAATTCTGTCCGTATAGAATATAAAAACCCCCGGGATTTCATCAGAAACCGGGGGTTTTTTGTACCTTAATGTCAATAATAGTCAGTTGATGCTTATCTGTGGAGGGTTTTATACAAGGATGCGAGGAATGAAAGGTGCTACGAAGTGTAATAAAAGGAGTTCTTTATAAAAATAAATATTCTTGTTTTTCAGGGAAATATTCCGGGTGCCGGTCCCAAAATTGACTATCAAGTTCTCTGCCGGTTTCCTTACTCTGATTTTCAACGCATTTTAGGTTATTTATCGTTAATACTTTTTGGACACTTTTGCGTTTGAGTTAAAGGAGTATTTTGATTTGTCATTTTATGCAAATCAAACTATTTGGGTGCCTAAATTATACCGTTCAAATTTAACGAGAATTTACATGAAGCCTACTTATACCTATACATCAATCTCTCTTGTCCCCCGCCATTTATCTAATGTGAAATCCAGATATGATATCGATCTTTCGATTCAAATTGGTGAGGGAGAATTCAAAAAAAAATTACGCATGCCAATAATACCGGCTCCTATGGACACCATTTGCGGTATTAAAATGTGCCGGAAATTTTATGAAAATGATATGTTGGGAATCATTCATCGTTTTCAAAATATTGAAAACAGATTGGATGAATATCGTTCTCTGATCAACGATGAAATGGATGTCATTGTGGCCGTTGGGCTGGATGAAGAAGATATTGTTTCGCAATTTTACCAGTTAGGTGCAAAATACTTTATCTTGGACGTGGCAAATGGATTTAACAGTTCAGTCAAACCCATGATTAGAAATATCAAATCCAGGGAAGATACATTTATCATCTGTGGAAATGTTGCATCCTGTGAAGGATTTTCATATTTATCGGATTTGGGAGTAGATGCCATTCGTGTGGGCATTGGCAATGGGTCCATGTGCAGCACATCCATTATGACTGGCATTGGCCAGGGAATTGTTACTGCCTTGGAGGAGTGTAAGAATCAAAAGGATGCGTCAGGTTCAACGTCGTTGATTATAGCTGATGGTGGTGTGACGAATGTTGGAGATATTGCAAAGGCATTGGGGTTAGGTGCGGATTTAGTCATGATGGGAAAAATGTTCGCCGGGACGAAAGAAGCTGAAGGTAATGTGTTGAAATATGATGGTACTTTATATAAAGCGTATCGTGGATCAGCATCCTTTGCTGTTCAGGCCAAACATGAGGCAAATCCCAATTTTATTGAAGGGGATGAAACGATTGTAAAATATAAAGGAAGTGTCCAGAATATCATTAATGAAATTGAAGCGGGACTCAGGAGTTCATTCAGTTATATGGGAGCACATGATTTAGTTTCATTTCAGAAAAATACCGATTGGGTACTCTATACATTGGATCAGAAACTATTTAAAACAAACAATTAATTCCCAATAAATAATGATTCGGCAAGTGTGCGAGGTTTTTGTGCAAACGGCATTTAGATTTTAACGACGGACAGGGGGCCGGCTGTCCCCGCTGGTTACGATCCAGGAGTAAGCTGCCTTGGTTAAATTAAATGATAAATAAATTTAGAAAAATGATTAGTTTTTTGCTTACCGGTAGAGGTCTTTAGAGAAGGATACGAGGGATGGAGAGTACTATAGGGTGAAATTTATATTTTCTTTTGGTTTTTTCTAAAGATCCTTCTTCTTTGCTGCCTGGTCAATGGACGGTCTTTATTAAAATCAATCTTTTCAATAGGTGGTACCCTGAAAGTCATTATCGTTTTACCGCCACAGTTTGTAATTGCTAAATCTCCATGATTAATTATATCCATTCCAATAAGGGCTCCTAAATTTCCAGACAATTGTTTAGCCTCTGTAGCCTTAACACCCACAATTTCAACACCATTAGGTAAAGCAATATTTATAAGATAAGTATTAACAATTTTGGAACCATGTACACCACGCATTTCAATGTTACCAATTGGTTTTAATTTTAAACTATCAATTATTTCTTTTGTTATTACAGAACCAGTTGCGCCTGTGTCCCATATGCCGACTGTTTCAACAAAATTTTGAGTTTTGGATGATCCCGGTTTAAATACCTCAGAAATTTTAACTGGTGTTGTTAATATATTTTGTCTTCTATGGTACTCAACGGTAAAGGACCGCGGTTGGGGTATAATTGGTCCTGGCATTAATATATTATTAGGTTAAAAGATCGATAGATTATGAAAATGTTGTGTATAAACTTCTTTTCCAGATAAACATTCCTGAATTAAAAATTCACCTGGTTTAAACTTTTTTAAAGATTCAAAATATGCATTTATTTCTGTATCGTATTGGCCAACTACTTCTTGCCCAACAATAACCAGTACTTTACCCATGTATTTATTTACGAGTGTATCCTGATTCTCTTTAAAGTATTGAAATTCCTTTTCAAGCATTATAATTACTCCAGTTACTGAAATTTACTCTTTTTGCCTTATATAACCCAATTACATTTACAGTAATCAGTAAGCAAAAAATAAGCAACAGATTTGTCCATTCCTGACGACTCCTGTTAACTCCTGGCATTTTATCCATGTAAAGAATAACCCCTGATCTCATGACGGAAACCAGGGGTTATTGACGGTGTCCCCCGGACAGGATTCCCCGCCTACGTGCCTTCGGCGGACAGGGAACCATGGTTTTGTACCCCGGACAGGATTCGAACCTGTGGCCTACGGATTAGAAGTCCGTTGCTCTATCCAGCTGAGCTACCGGGGCATATCAAAAAGCAATTCCGGTAGCGAAGCTGTAAGCTGCCTGTCCGCCGTAACGTAGTGCAGGCGGGAGCTACCGGGGCATTTATGGGTTGCAAAATTAGTACAATTCGACGGAAGGAAATAATAGCAAATTTCACAAAAAATAAGACAAATATTCCCCGACGAGACACCGACGAGAAAAATCTTGACTTATTCACCCTCGAGGGCGTACACTTCACCGTCGAGAGACAAAAAGCTTATTTTCATTTAATCAATAAAAAGGAGTGTTACATGGCTGAAACAGTAAAAACAACGGGCGTTTCAAAGGAAAAAGGTTATCTATACTACCTCGGTAAAGATGGCAATGTCTGGCGTTCAAAGATGGCTCGCGCTGGTAAAGGTGGCGGTAATGCAGAAAAAGTAGCAGACGCCGGTGTACAACGTGAATCAGGTTATTTGTATTTCATCGATAAAAGTGGTGATGTGGCTCGTGCCCCTATGGCAAGAGGCCGTAAATAATCAACATACCATGATGATTAAAAAAGCCTCGCTTCTGCGGGGCTTTTTTATTATACCTCTTATTCATTAGATTATAGACAGAACACATACCGACTAACAACGGGTGAAAGAATTGAATTAAAAAATGTGAAGGTATTACCGTATAAAACAAAAGCAGACATTATGAAATACATGAAAATGAGCATAAATTAGTTACCCGGGAAATGATGCAAATGGTTATAAATATTAATAAAGGCACTATGAAACCATTGAAAAAGCACGAAATTTCTTGCTGGGTTTGTCATTGTGGACAAAAACAACCGGAGCACAAAAAATGAAAATAAAAATCATCTTATTCAGTTGTTTTGCATGGATGGCCTGTACGTTCCCGGAAATGCCGGACCCTGAAGAAATTATTAATGAAACATCTATCAAAGTACCTTATCCGAATGAAACGGTTGTTTTACCAAAGAAAAATTTGCCAAAAGGCTGGAGTGTAAACCGGGAAACGTTGGCGGATTGGCAAAGCAGTTTGCCGGAAGTGTTGGGAATTTCCCTTGATACGAATACAACTGCTGAATTTTGGGAAGAAGGAATGACTTTAAAGTCAGGAATTAAGTTACCCCTCAAACGGGCGAAAGTGACTTTCTATAACCAAACACGTATCACCAGCGAAATAATCGAACTACAATTTATTAATGTCGATTATATATACAGTGTTACAAACTATGAATCGTCCCATTACGAATTAGATGGTGTGTTAAAAACAATTGAACTAAAGGGGACAGGATTTCCGCAATTAACAGCAGATGATGTTTTAAGGCACAAAGTACTTATGGTTTATGGCACACCGGATGATTTCGATGGGATCTGGCACCATTATAAAGATAAAGATACGAAATTTTCTGTAAGGGTAGTTGATGACAAGCATCTAGCTGTACAAATGATAAGCCGTGTCGTTGAGAAAAAATTAAAGCAGGCGCTTCAGGATATGTATTCTGATGAAGGAATTGAGTTAAGAAAGCAACGGCTCATGGATGGATTTGACCTTTAAAAACTGTATTTAATGAAACATATATTGGTTTTTCTTTTTCTTTTTGTGGTTTTGTGTACCCAAGAAGTTTCAGAAATTATCGTTACCGGAAATAAAATAACAAAGGTTCATGTAATTCGTCGAGAAATTCAGCATCCGGTAAATGTTAATATAGACAGCTCATTGGCACAGGAGGACAGGGATCGTATCGAGAATCTTGGTATTTACAGTATTGTCGAGTGGCAGGCTGTCCCGCTTGAAAATGGAACGGTTAGACTCAAATATAATGTGATTGAATCATCCAGAATTTTCCCGGCACTTTTCCCACAATATGAAGAGGAAACCGGGTGGTCGTTTTTATTTGGTCTGATTGTACAAAATTTTCGTGGACAAAACGAGACCCTTGCCCTTGGCGCTTTAGTGGGTGGAATTGATGCATATGGTGTAAATTTCAATAATCCCTGGATTTTTGGAGACCATGTTTCTATAAGTCTGAACACGGGAAAAAATATTATTGATCATGTTTTTTTACCATATGAAGAACAAACATCATCTTTCGGAATAAACATGGGTAGGTATTTTGGATACGAACGCCGTGTTAACGTGGGTATTGAATTTCAAAGAAAAAATTATGTCGATGATAATACTACCGTCGAATTTGAGTATTTTGCACCCCAGACCAATCTGACCTATGATACACGGGATATCTACACTGATCCATCAAAAGGGGTTTACATCAATCATTACTTACAGTTTTATTCTTTTTTAAATCGAGATGGCCAATCCACGGTTTGGGAACAATCATACAGTGGATATGTTTCGCCATTAAAAGGTAAACGAAAGACAACTATAGGTTTCAATTTCACCCTGAATTCAACTCATGGTGATTTGCATCGTGAATTATTGTATAGGGGACTTGGAGGAGCATATTCCATACGGGGTTGGAAAGTAGGGACACGCGAAATATTTGAAAGTGGAGAGCAAAGTTATCGCTTTGGATTTTTTCAGTTTATATCTTCTTTTGAATTACGACAGACATTAATACCTCGCTTTTCTGTGAAAAAGAAGACACCTTTTGGTGTAATGAAAACTGAGTTTGGTCTCCAAGCTGTTTTGTTTGTCGATACAGGAACCGCAGGGGGTGATTGGAATGATTTGATAGAAGAGATACCCATGTTAGGCGCAGGAATCGGAATCAGGATACCAGCGGCTCTTATAGGAAATCTGCGATTTGATTATGGTTGGTCTTTTTATGAAGGCAAAGCTGTGGAATCAGCCTTCCATTTCGCCGTTGGACAAAAATTTTAATTATTTCTTATTTTTAAATATCATCGCTTTTTCAAAGCGATTTTCACTTCCGTTGCGCAATCGAGAAATATTGCTGCGGTGAGTGAAAATAATAAACCACGGAATCAATAAACTAAATATGAGTAGAGATAACGGTGCAGGGTCTGCAATTCCTAAAGGCGGTAGTATGAACAAAAAAATCGGTAATGAAATCGATGCCAGGATGGATCCCACTGATACATAACCGGTCAGTATAAGTGTAATAACGAAAACGATTAAACATAATGGTACTGCTGTGGGAAATAAAGCAATAAGCATTCCACCGACAGTGCCGACACCTTTCCCGCCTTTGAAGCCGGCGAAAATGGTATAAATATGTCCCAGAACAGCAGCGAAACCGCATAAAATCTGAATGACACCTATATCCTGGATGGGCAGGTTTTGGAGCGATGTGGCATAAACAGCTGTCGGCAGCCACCCTTTAAACACATCGAATGCCACGACAACAAGAGCATATTTCCAGCCCAAAACACGATAGACATTTGTCCCGCCGGCATTCCCGCTGCCATGTTCCCGGATATCAATACCTTTGGCTGCTTTTCCGATGATAATGCTGGTGGGGATTGAACCGGTTAAATAACTGGCAAATAATATTAGAATTAATTCAAACATTGGGCTCACCATAAATACTTATTTTGGGAATTCGTGTAATTTATTTTTTAGCGGTGCAATCAATCCTCCGGATATAACCATTTTAATTCCTTCTTCCACAGTCATATCGGTTCTCATTGTATCGCTTTGAGGTATAATAATAAAAAACCCGGAAGTGGGATTTGGTGTTGTCGGAACAAAAATATGGTAGTATTTAATCCCATTTCCATCCACAGATTCACCGGTAACAAAGGCCAGCGTCCAGACACCTAATCTGGGATATTGAAGAAAAATTACTTTTTGAAAGTTTTTTCCTTCAGCAGTTCCGCTAAAGGCGCTCATAAACTGTTTTATCGTCTTATAAATGGTATTTACAAGAGGTATATTAAAGAGAATTTTTTCACCCCAGGTAAATAACTGCCGCCCTAAAACATTGCGAATGATTAATCCTAAAATGTAGACGACTAAAAATGTAAGCAGAATTCCAAGACCAGGTATCTGAAATCCTATATACTTTAAAATCGGAGCGGAGATGTTGTCCAAAAAACGAAAAATAAACAGTAATATGTAAATAGTTAATGCCAGGGGTACGATGGTAAACATCCCCGCAAGAATCGTTCGTTTAATATGCGTCCACATCATAGCTATAATGAGTTCTCTAATTCCAGGAGAAAGACTTTCCGTTCCAATTTACCACCGTATCCACCGAGCCCCCCTCCTGTATTGAGAACGCGGTGACATGGAATAACGATGGGCAATGGGTTATTTGCATTGGCAGAACCGGCTGCCCGAACGGCTCTCGGATTACCGGCTCTTATAGCGATATCCTGGTACGTTGCAGTTTGACCAAATGGGATTTTACTCACTTCAGCTAATGCGTCTGTATAAAATGGGGGAGCGTTTAAATCCAATTCAATATCAAATGATTTCCTTTTCCCTGAAAAATATTCTTTAAACTGTTTTTTAATATTTTGTAATGCTTTTTCATTTTGAATAATCGTGCATTTAGGAAATTCTCTTTGGAGTGATCTATCAAAGGGTGCATCTTCCGGGAAATAAACACGACAAAGTCCTTTTTCAGATATTGCTAAACCTATGATTCCAAAAGGAGTTTCCACTGTATCGAATGTAATGGTTTTCATTTTTCTATTTTCAAAATTGAATGAAGAATTTAAACACCGTTTAGGTATTTTACTTGTGAATCTATCGCTTCAAATTCACAATTACTGCTCCGCCAATGACCATAAAAGCTCCTAAAATGGAAATAAGGGTCAATGTTTCTCCTAAAAAATACCAACCAATCATAAAGGCGATAACAGGAGGAGGAAATGCTACGTAAGCAATTTGTGACATTGATAAATGTTTAAACAGCCAAATATAAATCAACCATGTTATTACCGTTCCAAACAATGTTAAATATATCATTGCAAAAATATTAAACGAACTCCAATTCATTGCCTGATCCGATTCAATAATGCTGGATATGAGTAATAAAATGATACCTGCGCCTGTTTGACAAACGGCGTTCATGGATAACGTATCAATTTTATCAATATGTTTTTTTAAATACACATTAGGCCAGGCGGCGACTAAAATGGCAACTAGAGTCAATCCCATCCCTAACAATACTCTATCTCCACCCATTGTTTTGCCTTGCGTAAGAATGAGGATTACACCCGTTGTACCAATAAATATTGAAATAACTTTTTTGAGAGTAAGTTTGTCATCACGGAGATAAAAATGGGATATGAGAACAACAACTATAGGAAATCCTGCCCACAAAATAGAGGACAGATTTGAATAAATGAATTGAGCAGCGTAATATGTCAGTCCGTAAGCGATGACAAAATTCAGTAGAGTAAATAAAATATAGATATTAATTGCTTCTTTCGATCGTGGGATGGATTTCCTTTTAAGAACTATAATACTCAACAGGATTAATCCGGCTAATAAGAAGCGGAGTCCCACACCGTAGATTGGAGGCGTTCCTTCGACCAGGCTTTTTTTTAAGACGACCCAGGTTGTTCCCCAGATCATACAGAGCGCTGTGTATAAAATGATAACTTTTGTTTTCATAGTATATAAACAAAAAACTCCGCGGCTGCGGAGTCTTTTGTTTTTAAAATGGTGTTGTGATGGAAAAATTCAATTCCTTTTATGTAGTTCTATAACAATAGGACTGGCAACGTAGATGCTGGAATACGTACCCACAATTACACCGATTAACATTGCAAAAGCAAAATAATGGATCACTTCTCCACCAAATATAAAAAGGACAAACACAACAAAAAATGTCGTTACTGACGTGATAATCGTCCTGCTTAATGATTCATTTAAACTGCGATCTACAAGTTCACTATACGTTACATGTTTCATCGCTTTGACATTTTCTCTTACACGATCAAAAATAACAATTGTATCATTTAATGAATAACCAACAATCGTTAAAAATGCAGCGATGATTGGCAAGGAAATCTCATAATCCATAATAGAGAAAATACCCAATGTAATGACCACGTCGTGGGTTAGGGCGGCAATCGCTCCCACTGCAAATTTGAATTCAAAACGAATGGAAATATAAATAAGAATTAAAATCAAGGCTGATATAATTGCCATAACAGCTTTGCCGCTTAATTCCGCTCCAATCTTTGGACCGACTTTTTCGATAGATAAAATAAAATCGTTTATATTTTCAGGAGTATTTTCCGGAAATGATTCATACAAGTGCTTGACAATCAATTGTGGAAAGTTTTCCGGTTGTTCATCAATTAACGGTAACCGGACGGAAATATCTCTACTGATACCGAAGCGTTTAATCTCTGCTTTGCTGAAATCATAGGTGAGTCCGTCAATAGATACATTTCCCATTACAGAGCGAACTTTATTGACATCCATATCTTCAGTAAACTGAACGGCAACAAGTGTTCCGCCTTTGAAATCAATGCTCAATCTTGGGCCTCCCTGCAAAAACAAAGAAACCAATCCAGCAAGAATAATCGTTCCGGACAGGAAAAAAGCGAATCGGCTTTGGTCGTAAAAGTTAATATTTGTTTCTCTAATTAATCTCATATGCTCAAACTCTGCATCCCTCTGCGTTCAGTGAGGGTATTAAAAATGGTTCGTGTTACAAAAATCGCTGTAAACATGGAAATGACAATTCCCCAGAAAAGAACAGTTGCAAATCCACGAATAGGACCTGTCCCAAATTGATATAGAACCAACGCAGCAATGAGTGTTGTGACGTTGGCGTCAATAATGGTTGTTAAGGCCCGGTTATATCCTGCTTCAATAGCAGCTCGAGGAGTTTTACCTTTGCGGCCCTCTTCTCGAATACGCTCAAAAATAATCACGTTGGCATCTATTGACATTCCAACCGTTAATATCAAAGCGGCAATTCCCGGAAGAGTAAGGGTCGCACCCAATACGGCAAGGATTGCTAACACAAGGACAAGATTCCAAATCAAGGCAAAGTCGGCAATTAATCCAGACCATTTATAATATGTAACCATAAATATCAACACCAATAGTAAACCGATTAACACAGACCGCGTTCCCTTTGCTACGGAGTCAGCACCCAGCGAAGGACCCACAATCCTTTCCTCAATAATTTCCACTGGTGCAGGCAGAGCACCTGCTCTTAATACAATGGCAATATCTTTTGCTTCGTCCATATCGTCAAATCCTTCAATCATAGTTCCGCCATCTGAAATCTTGGAGCGAATAACAGGCGCCATATGCACTTTTTTATCCAAGACGATGGCTACCCGGCGTCCGATATTTCCGCCGGTAACTCTTGACCAGACTCGAGAACCTTCTGAATTCATGTCTAATAACACGATGGACTGTCCTGAAGAAGAGCTGCCTGTTCCACCAAGGGTTGCACGGGCTGTTTCTACCACTCCTCCGGTGAGTTCGGATTCCCCTTCCAGGTAATACATCCGATACATTTTTTCGTGGCCGCCATTATTATTAGCAAAGTCTTCAATATCATTGCTTAATAAAAACTGGCCATTAGCAGCATCAAGTTTTGCTTTTACTTCATCCATTTCCAGGATTTTTTTAATGATATAAACATTCTTTTCCGGAACACCAATGTCGTTCCCTAATGCCCGGAGTAAAGAAGAGAAAGGCCTGTCCTCCACCAGGTTTTTATCAACAACAACCGAGTTATCTGTTGAATCTGTGTCAGCTTGGAGAGATTGATCCCTGAATAATTCACTGACGGAAATAGTCTCGTCATCACTTACAGTTGCTTCTTCTTTGGGTTTCTTATCACTGATGGATTCAGTTAATTCAATCAGTTCATCGCTTCCTTTGATTACTTTATCAATGCGAAGAAGCATATCATTTGTCAGATCAGGAGATTTGACCAACACAAATTCCAGAAGAGCAGTACTTTGCAATAGATCACGCGCACGATCTGAATCCTGAATGCCTGCTAACTCAACTATAATTCTGCGATTACCCTGTTTTTGAATGGTAGGTTCAGATACACCAAACTGATCCACACGATTCTGCAGAATTTCTAATACACGATCAATAGCATCCCGTCCTTCATCACGGAGACTGGACATAACTGCATCCATATCGCTGCCGTAATCCACATCAAAATAGCGATTGATACGAAGACCACTATTGGTTATTTCCTGTTGGAATACCTGGTAAAAATCAAGTTGTGAATCTGTTTCCAGTTTATTACGAACATTCGTTAGAACACTTTCAAAACGATTATCTTTATTAATGGCCAGGTTGTTAATCAAGGTTGGTAAATCCACTTCTAAAACAATATAGATACCGCCTTTTAAGTCCAATCCCTGTTTAATGGCCTTTCTTTCAAGATTCTGGAGTGTCCCTTCCTCCCGCATGGTTTGAATTTCGTCATCGGAAAGAAGCTGGTATTTTATGGTTGGCCAAATGGCGTAAATAGCCCATACCAGAACGATGGCAATAATGATATATCTTGGTGTTAGTTTACTCTTCATATAGAAATAAATATTTTAGGTTTGAAAAAAGCTTGGGAATATACCCAGCATGTGAAAGAGGTGTCAAACTATTTAACGATGGTTAGCCGATATTAAATGCAAGAATATTGATAATGAGAAAAATAATGGCATGAAATAATTCAATAAAACCGGTTTTTTTGGGTTGAAGATTTAATTTTGTTTGCCAGGTGAATATCCCGATGATTGATTTGATGATAAAAGGTACATATGCTAAAAGAAACAGCCACGTGTAATCCCGCAGCCAGATAGTAAACCACAAGAAAATGAAGAGAATTAAATTATATGTAATTAAAGGAAAAGCAATTTTGATTTTATACATCAAATTTGGTTCGGGTATTTGTGGTTGAATACGTAATTTTAATTTGATATAGAAAATACTACCGGCAAAATACAAGAAATTAATCAGCCACAGAATCCAGCCCCGGGCATCCAAACTTTCGTGGAGGAAGAGATAAATAACCGGCGCCGATGCTGTTAATCCAAAAACACCGATAAGTTCTCCCGGTATAGACATATTTTGTTTTTGAACCGTTACCCATAAATGAATAACCAGTGTAACGGCAACCACACCGCCAAATGAGAATGCAATCCACTGTTTATACATTGTAAAGATTAGAATTGCAATAATTGCTCCGAACCCGGCAAAAAGGAATACCCAATTCAGAGATTCCTTATTTAAAATGTGTTTATTTTTCCACCTGCGAACAACTTTGACGGCCGGTTCATATGAAAGAAATATCAGAATGAATGAAGCAATTAAAAACAAGGCTGCCCAATTCCATCCACCTGCCAGGCTGGCAGCCATTATAGCCGGGACAAGAAACATAGCCCAGGCTCCGTGTTGGCGTGGTTTTGGGAAAGATGATACTTTATTCATAGATTATAAATGGATGGGAAATAAAAATTAATTAATAATATTAAGAATTTTTCCAACTTTTATAAATGCATCTATAGCCCGATCTAAATGATCCTTTTCCATAGCAGCAGAAATTTGTACACGAATCCGGGCTTCACCTTTAGGAACAACGGGAAAGAAAAATCCGATGACGTAAATACCCTCATCGAGTAAAGCCGAAGCCATCTTTTGAGCCAGTTTAGCATCGAAAAGCATAATGGGTACAATAGGGTGATCGCCTTCTTTAATATTAAATCCGGCTTCTTTTATTTTTCCTCTGAAATACAGGGTATTTTCTTCCAGTTTATCCCGTAATTCAGTGGATTTGGATAATATCTCAAATACTTTAATTCCCGCAGCAACAATAGCAGGAGCCATTGTATTAGAAAAAAGATAGGGGCGGGAACGCTGGCGAAGCATATCAATAATTTCCTGCCGTCCGGTGGAAAATCCCCCGGAAGCTCCCCCCAGTGCCTTTCCCAATGTGGAAGTCCAGACGTCAATTTTATCCATGACGCTGTGGTATTCTGCTGAACCGCGGCCTGTCTTCCCCACAAATCCCGTAGCATGAGAATCGTCCACCATAACCAATGCATTATATTTTTCTGCTAATGCTGTGATATCCTTCAGATTGGCAATATAGCCATCCATGGAAAACACACCATCAGTGGCGATCAGCCGCAAGCGGGCATTCCGGGCTTTCTGTAATTGTGTTTCGAGGTCATTCATATCGCTGTTGGCATAGCGATACCGTTGAGCCTTGCATAAACGAACACCGTCAATAATAGAAGCGTGATTTAATCCATCAGAAATGATCGCATCATCCGGACCAAGAAGTGTTTCGAACAATCCTCCGTTGGCATCAAAACAGGAAGTGTATAAAATAGTATCGTCGGTTCCGAAAAAATCAGAAATCTTTTTCTCTAATTCTTTGTGTATATCCTGTGTACCGCAAATAAAACGAACGGATGACATCCCAAATCCGTGATCGTCAAGTGCTTGATGAGCAGCGGCTTTGATATCGGGGTGATTGGAAAGCCCCAGATAGTTATTGGCGCAAAAGTTTAGGACTTCACCTCCTTCTTGCGTGTGGATGGTTACGCCTTGAGGTGTGGTGATAGTGCGTTCTTTTTTATATAAACCTTCGGATTCGATTTGGTTTAAGGTATCTTGATAAATCTGTTTAGAGTTGCTCATATGTTACTAAATCTAATCAATCGCATGGCTGATTAGCTGATTTGTAGATTGTTCAATCATCCACACAGTCATTCATCCATTCAATTTTTTATTACCATTCTAAAATCACTTTTCCGCAATTCCCCGATTCCATCACGTCAAAACCTTTTTGGAAATCATCGACTGAAAAGCGATGGGTTAACACACCGGAAATATCCAGTCCGCTCCGAAGCATCTGTGTCATTTTGTACCATGTCTCAAACATCTCCCGGCCATAAATACCTTTTATATGTAATCCTTTGAAAATGATTTCATCCCAGTTGATTTTTGTGGACTCAGGCAGAAGGCCTAATAGAGCAATCCGTCCTCCATGATACATGTTATGAAGCATATCGTTGAAAGCTTGAGGGTTTCCGGACATTTCTAATCCCACATCAAAGCCATTAGACATACCCAATTCTTTAATAGAATCTTCAATCTTATCATGTGTGACATTCAGAGCCAATGATGCCCCCATTTTTAATGCCAGGTTCAAACGGAAATCGTTAATATCCGTTATGACTACATGACGTGCTCCGACAAAATTACAAATGGCAACGGCCATAATTCCAATTGGACCTGCTCCGGTTATCAAAACATCTTCACCTACCATTTCAAAAGAGAGCGCTGTGTGAGCAGCGTTCCCAAATGGATCAAAAAATGAAGCAATATCTGATGATATTTCCGGATGAACAGGCCACACATTTTGTTCGGGCATTACAAGATATTCTGCAAATGCACCCTCACGATGAATACCAATTCCAACTGTTCGGTGGCAGAGATGGCGCTTCCCTGCCCGGCAATTTCGGCAGTAACCACACGTAATATGTCCCTCACCGGAAACGAGTTCTCCGCCTTTGTAATGAGTGACGCCGGGGCCAATTTCGACAATCTCACCAACAAATTCATGGCCAATGACTAAAGGTGTTTTAATCGTGCGTTGAGACCACTCATCCCATTTATAAATATGGAGATCAGTCCCGCAAATGGCCGTTTTATGAATTTTGATTAACACATCATTTGTTTCGACTTTAGGTTTGGGAACATCTTTCAGCCAAAGGCCGGGTCCAGGTTTGGATTTGCAAATGGATTTCATAGATTTTATTTATGATAGTTAAGTCAGAATTTAATGGAGAAAATGTGTAATGCGTAATTATGTAAAACAGAAAGCATAATTAATTCAGAATACAATGAATATCATTTTTCAAATGAATGTTAGGATGAATAGAGTTAAAATGCAGTAGAGATTATTGAAATATATGAGAGGATTATGAACACAGATTTAACATTTTTCACCAATGAGCCGGGTGCAACATTAGTAAATCGCTTTAAACAAACACTACAAGCAGTAAAATTTTTTGATGTATTGGTTGGATATTTTCGGACAAGCGGTTTTTATAGACTTTCTGATAGTCTGGAAAATGTAGAGAAAATTCGCATTCTTGTTGGTCTAAACCTTGACCAAAAAACATTTCAGATTATTGATACAGTTAGGACTCAAACAAATCTGGATTTCATTTCCCATAAAGAAACTCGCAATGCAGCTATGGAAGTTGTGGTTACCGAATTAGATACATCAAGCGATGATTATAATACAGAAATTGGAATAAAAAAGTTCATTGAGTTTCTGACCGCTGATTGTGTAAATATTGAAGAAGATGTTGCAAATGGTGGTAATGGAAAAAAACTTGAATTACGGGCTTATCCCAGTAGTAATATTCATGCCAAAGTATATATATCCAGATACAAAGAAGAACAAGTTTCTTATGGTTCTGTGATAACCGGATCAAGCAATTTTTCGGAAAGTGGTCTAGTCGCAAACCGTGAATTCAATGTTGAATTAAAGAATAAGGGAGATGTTGATTTCGCTTTAGACCAATTCGACGAATTATGGAAAGATGGTGTTGATATATCTGAAAAGTATGTGGATACAGTTTGTACTAAAACCTGGTTGAATGAAGACATTACACCATATGAATTATATCTAAAAATGTTATACGAATACCTAAAAGAAGACATAAATATGGATCAGGAAATTGAAATAGATATGCCGGAAGGTTTTATGAATCTTCAATATCAGAAGCAAGCCATCGTTTCCGCAAAAAAAATCCTTGAAGCCTACCAAGGTGTTTTTCTTGCTGACGTCGTTGGCTTAGGGAAAACCTATATTTCTGCCATGCTTGCACAACAATTGCCAGGTGGTAAACTGATTATTTGTCCACCCGTATTAGTTGATTATTGGAAAGAAACCTTTTTTGAATTTGGTGTGAAAAAGTATGAAGTGGAATCACTTGGAAAACTGGACAGAATTCTTGAAAAAGATATAGATAGGTTTGAAACTATTTTC
>CAJVYU010000025.1 GCA_913009735.1 uncultured Fidelibacterota bacterium | reverse complement strand
AGTCAGAGAGAGGTATGAAGCTCGTATGAATCGGCCGTTCAGAAATATATATTGTAGTTTGTTTGTTTTTTTTTTTTTCAAGCAGAAGACGGCATACGAGATAAAGGAATGTGACTGGAGTTCAGACGTGTGCTCTTCCGATCTAAACTTTCAAAAGTGAATGGGCAACCAAATTAAAGCAGGTTTTCAAAGAAGCCATTGAATATAAAAGGCAAATGACAATGGATGATTATGGAGGGGAAAACCCGAAGGTAAAAGAATTTGAAATCCGGTTGTCCGAATTGTTGGAAATTGATTATTCAAACAAACACCGAAAGCTTAGGGCATTCATAAAAAGGCTGATAAAAAACCGGGATTCTCTTTTAACTTTCCTATACCATTTAGAAGTGCCCCCTGACAACAATGGTTCGGAAAGGGCCATTAGAAATGCAAAGGTAAAAATGAAAATCTCAAATCAGTTTAAAACGATTGACTTTGCAAACCACTATGCTGTTATCAGGTCTGTAATTGACACAAGCCTGAAGAATTCTCAAAATGTTTTTGATACGTTAACCTGTTTGGCTAATCAGAAATTAATTGCTGCTGAGTAGTAACATTTGTATTATTCAAAACATGCGTTTGGCACGAAAGAAAGTGTTAGTTTGAAGGATAAAATTGCTATTGTTGACCAGTATTATAAGGAACATGATATTACGCCATTATTCAGTACCATCGTAAAACGAGATACAAATATCGTCTATAATTTAAAACGAATAACTTCAAATAGTTATAGCTTTGAAACTAACTACAAAGTCATAAACGATTTGTATAAAAAACATGCGTACAGTAAGGATGAATACGTTTTTATGAAACGTTTTTATGATTCAATTCAGCCCAATTTATCCAACCCGGAGCTGTATTAAAAACAATTGGTAATTTTGAAGATGAATTGCAAAATAGCGGCAAATATTCACCGATAGAAAGTAAGCAGTTGGAAAGTGTGATGTCTATTGCCAAATCATCGGTTCAATACTGGGCTTATGGAAATGGTTCTTTTAAGGCAAGTCTTGCAACGGAAGGTGGATTACCCAGTTGGGTTTATCGTGATGTTGCTGGCGCCGGGATGGCAGTTGAGGGAGGGTATGCCGTAACGGCTGTTGTTTTCGCAGGTCCTTGGGGATATTTTGGTGCTATCTTGGGAACAGCGGCTGTTGCTTCAATGATATAATCTTGTAAAAGGGAAGTATAATGAAAGAGGTTCATATCAAAATTTTTATACTGGTAAATGCGGATGTAGGCATGCGGTTAAAAGTTCGTTCCGGGGGAAAGACTATCGCCCGCTTGTTAAACGGGGAATCCTGCATATTACAGGTAAAGAAAGGACAACACCTGAAACTTGCTTATAGTTTTCCTTATCATGCAACCATCTGTCTAAAAGATAATACCGAAGAAGAGTTTGTTATCGTAACCTACTATTTCAGAGAATATTTCCCCGGTATTTTGTTTGACCTTTTAAGGAAAATTTTAGTCCCGCATACTGTTAATGAAGAAGAATTTAACCGTGCCAACATAGAAGAATACAAAAAAGCGATAAATCCCAGGCAGGATTTTGAGCAGGATATTGCCATTTTAGTTACAGGGTTCCTGCTTTCGTTTATCTATACTTTCCTGCCTTTCAACCTGCTTAAAGGAGAGGAAAACAACCGTGATTTGTCGTTTTTTATAGGCGTAATGGGGGTGATTGGATTTGCCATGCTGATTGAACAGAAAAAACTCATCAACCTGAAAGAATACAAAGCGCGTGTATTGGTTTTCAGTGCACTGAGTATCATGCTGGATATTATCCTGCCACTGGCGCCTTTATGAAATACACCCTCTTGCTGGCCACAGGGTTGTTGGTGCTGAGGGTGTTGATGATGAAAGCAAAAAGAGAGATGAAATTGCCATAGCCTGATAGCCGGCCTTCCGGTTGATTCACCTTTCAGGTCTTGCTCAACTGGCGCGCGAATTTTTCGCGTGCCCCTATCTCAACCCCCTCAACTGCTCCTCCAGCACCTTTATCCTGGCCTCGGCGTCCGCTTGTTTCTGCTGCTCTTTTTCCACCACGGCGGCGGGAGCATTATTCACAAAACGTTCATTGGAAAGCTTTTTATGCACCGATTTCAGGAATCCCCGGGTGTAGTTCAATTCCTCTTTAATTTTTTTGATTTCGGCTTCCACATCCACACTTTCGCTCAGCGGTACGTAATACTCCTGTGAACCCACCGTGAAGACAATCACGCCATCAGGTTTCTCAGATACGGTTTCCACCGACGAGAGGTTGCCCAGCTTCATCACCACCGGATAAAACTTACAATCAGCACCTTCGCCTGCACGTACTTTCAACTCCAAAGCCTCTTTGTTCAGAATGTTTTTTTCTTTACGCAAATTACGAATGCCGATAATGATTTGTGCTGCCCGTTCAAAAGCTTTCAGATTATTCTCATCAAAGGGTTGAGAAACAGGCATGGAAGCCACAATAATATCATCGCCCTCTTTACGCTCGCGCAGCAGGTGCCAGATCTCTTCCGTGATAAACGGCATAAACGGATGCAGCATTCTCATAAGCGCCTCAAACAGCACCACCGTTTTCTCATAAGTAAAAGTGTCAACGGGCTGTTGGTAGGCCGGTTTTACCATTTCAAGATACCACGAGCAAAACTCATCCCAAATCAGTTTGTAGGAGGCCATCAGTGCATCCGATATACGGTAACCGGCAAAGTTCTTCTCAATAGCGGCGAGGGTTTCATTCAGCTTATCTTCAAACCAGCTAATAGCCAGTTTGCTGTATTCGGGGGTTTCCAACATGTCATCTGGTTTCCAGCCTTTCACCAGCCGCAGGGCGTTCCATATTTTGTTGCTAAAATTCCTTCCCTGCTCGCACAATGCCTCATCGAAAGGCAGGTCGTTGCCGGCAGGTGCCGTCAGCAGCATGCCCACACGCACGCCATCGGCACCGTGTTTTTTGATCAGTTCCAGCGGGTCGGGCGAGTTGCCCAGTGTTTTCGACATTTTGCTGCCCAGCTTGTCTCGCACAATGCCTGTAAAATAGACATTTTTAAACGGAACCTCCTTGCGGTATTCCAGCCCCGCCATAATCATACGTGCCACCCAGAAAAAGATAATGTCGGGCCCCGTCACCAGGTCGTTGGTGGGGTAGTAGTAGTTGATCTCCTTATTATCAGGAAAGCGAATACCATCAAAAACCGAGATCGGCCACAGCCACGACGAAAACCAGGTGTCCATAACATCTTCATCCTGCTTCAAATCAGCAAGTTTAATATCAGGCAAATCAAGCTCCCGACGAGCTCTTTCCAGCGCTTTTTCCGCCGTTTTGGCCACCACAAATTCACCGTTTGGTAAATAATACACCGGAATGCGCTGTCCCCACCAAAGCTGTCGCGAGATATTCCAGTCGCGCACGTTTTCCATCCAGTGGCGGTAAGTATTTTTGAATTTGGCCGGGTGAAACCGGATTTCATCTTTTTCCACAGCTTCCAGCGCCGGCCGCGCCATCTCTTTCATCTTCAGGAACCACTGCATGGAAAGTTTCGGTTCAATCACCGCATCGGTGCGCTCCGAAAAGCCCACACTGTTCATATAATCCTCAATTTTTACCAGGTTGTCGGCGGCTTCCAAATCTTTTACAATCTCTTCGCGCACAGCAAACCGGTCTTTACCCACATAAAGCTGCGCCCGTTCGCCAAGTGTACCGTCGTCGTTAAAAATGTCAATACTTTCCAGGTGGTGTTTTATTCCTATTTCGTAGTCGTGAATGTCATGGGCAGGCGTAATTTTCAGGGCGCCGGTACCAAATTCGCGGTCCACATATTCGTCGGCAATCACCGGCACCGGTCGGTTCACCAGTGGCACGATCACTTTCTTGCCCACAATCTTTTTAAACCGTTCATCTTCCGGATGCACGCACACCGCTGTATCGCCCAGAATAGTCTCCGGCCGCGTGGTGGCAATGGTCAGGTAATCCTCTTCGCCTTCCACCCGGTAACGCAGGTAGTACAGTTTCGACTGCACCTCCTTGTGAATCACCTCCTCATCCGAAACGGCCGTTTGCGCCTGCGGGTCCCAGTTGACCATACGTACGCCGCGGTAAATCAGCCCTTTTTCGTACAGGTCGATAAACGTGTCAATCACAGATTCATACAACGCCTCGTCCATGGTAAAACGCGTCCGGTCCCAGTCGCACGAAGCCCCCAGCTTTTTCAGTTGTTCGAGGATAATACCGCCGTGCTTCTCTTTCCATTCCCACGCATGTGCCATAAACTCCTCCCGCGAAAGACCATCTTTGTCGATGCCCTCCTGTTTCAGCTTGTTCACCACCTTGGCTTCCGTGGCGATGGAGGCATGATCCGTTCCCGGCACCCAGCAGGCGTTTTTGCCCTGCATCCGCGCGCGCCGCACCAGCACATCCTGCAGCGTATTGTTCAGCATGTGTCCCATGTGCAGCACCCCCGTCACATTCGGCGGCGGAATCACAATAGTATAAGGTTCTCTGTCATCCGGCTCCGAATGAAAATATTTCTTCTCTAACCAGTACGCATACCACTTATCCTCAGTGGTTGCCGGATTATATTTGCTGGGAATCTCCATGTGATTTCGTAACGTTTAAATGAGGCAGCAAAAGTAAAAAAATTTACGCTATGCTTTTTTTGTTTTTAGGCAGTATCGCCCGAAGCGGGGTTATTTTATTCTAAAAACTATATCCGAAACTTATTCCGGCATAAGGGATTATGCCATATCCCATATATATATAGATTGTTTCCGGCAATGTGAATCATGGGACTGGCGTAAATACTGAACAGTAAGTGATTTCTGAAAATCTTTTTCCATCCCATAATGGGCGAGAGATTGTAAGATGTTTGCGTTTCGGTAAAGCCCGAAGCATCTGTTTTGTGCCATTCGTAAGTGCCACCCAGTCCGAACATGAAAAAGCTGCTCCTTTTTCCTTTGTTAATAATGATTTGATGGGAGACGTTGGCTCCGGCAAGCCCGGGGAAAACGCCTATTCCCACATTGGCATCTATAAAATAACCGGGCTTCACGGCAATTATCCTGTCGTAGCTCAACGATAAAAACAGACCGTTTCCGCCCAGCGTAAGAGATACATTGTTTTTTCGTTGTAATGCCTGTTCACGGGGGAAAATTTCTTTCTGCGCCATCACAGGCAATGTGAACAAAATAACCAATGAAATCAGGACGATCTTTTTTATGCAGCTTTTCTCCACATTGATTTTTATTTACTCAATCTTCATCACAAACGGTAGCCGTGCCTGAATGCCTTTCATTTGGCTGAAGGTTTGTATCCCCGAAAGGTAAGGTTCGAAAACCTGAAGTTTGTTGGACAGAATGCGACTTTCAGCTTTACCACTGAACTCTGCCATCAATTCCTGCAGGAACTCTTTGCGTTTGGGATATTCGGTGATGCGGTAGTTTTTGCCCAGCTTAGCTTCTTTGGCTGCGTAGGCAATGGCATCCTGCAATCCGCCAAGGCTGTCAACCAATCCCAGTTTCAGCCCTTCGCTGCCTGCCCACACATGGCCGCGGGCAATACTATCCACAAAGCTTTTGCGCAGGTGTCGCGTGCGTGCTACGAGGGCCACAAAATTCTTATAAATCCTGGTAATACCGGTGTTCAGTTTTTGCCTTTGTAACGCATTCATGGGCGCCATTACATCCACAAAATCGGCATTCTTATTAGTCATAACCTTGTCGAAGGTGATGCCCAGCTTTTTATTCATGAATCCCTGAAAATCGGGAATGATACCAAACACGCCAATAGAACCGGTGATTGTGGTGGGTTCTGCAAAAATGTAGTCGGCGTTGGTGGAAATCCAGTAGCCGCCCGAAGCAGCCACGTTGCCCATGGAAACGATGAAAGGTTTGGCTTTTTTTGCCAGCGCCACCTCGCGGCGGATGATATCGGAAGCCTGAGCATCACCGCCCGGCGAATTGACACGCATCACAATGGCTTTCACGTGTTTGTTGAGGCGTGCCTGACGAATGGCTTCTGCCAGTGTGGCCGAGCCAATGCTGTTGTCTTTGCTCTTGCCCTTGCTGATACCGCCCAGCGCATAGATGATGGCAATACGGTTGCGACTGATTTTTTCTTTTTTCTTTTTCAGGATTACGTTGTCATATTTGGCAAACGCCATGTAATCAGGTTTTGCTCCCACCCGCTTTTTGATGGAATCCAAAACCATATCACGGTAAGCAATGCCATCGATAAAATGGTGTTTCAAAGCCTGTTTTGCATCGGAAAGCGTCAGGTTGTCGGCCAGTTTATTCATTTCGGCAACGGAAACATGGCGGTTTTCGGACAACGTGGCAAGCAGATTTCCCCAAATACTTTGTAGCAGCGCTTTGGTCTGCTGGCGGTTGGCAGCGCTCATTTTGTCATAAAGCAGGGGTTCCACGGCACTTTTATACTTGTTGTTAGGTCCGCGGATGACCTGGGCTTTGATGTCTAATTTATCTAACAGGTTTTTTAAAAACATAACCTGCGCGCTCAGCCCTTTGAAAAGCACAAGGCCTTCCGGATTCAGGTAAATTTTGTTGGAAAGGCTGGCAAGGTAATAGGCCTTCTGATCATAGTTATTGGCATAACTGACGATAAACTTACCGGATTTCTTAAAGTCTTTCAGCTTGTTGTAAATCTCTTCGGTGGTGGCAATGCCTGCCGGAATTGATCCCATATCGAGGAAAATTCCGTCCACATTTGGGTCTTTGGCTGCTTTGCCAATGTCTTTTAAAATATCATTTAGTCCCAGCGATCTATTGGGTCTCATGGTGCTGAAATCAAAATTTTCAAAAGGGTTTTGCGGCGTACGGTCGCGGATAGGTGCTTTCCACGCAATACGCAAAACGGTATGCGGCTTGGTTTTTATACGTTGTTTTTGCGCCATGCTCGAAATGGAGGCTACCATGCCTGCAAAAAGAAGCATGATTAAAATCAGGGTTAACAACGTGCCTGCAAAGGAGGCAAACATAAATTTAAAGAACTGTTTCATAACGATAGGATTTATTGATTTGTTTCGATTACAATATTAACAATAATGTGTGTAAAAATATACGCGAAAGCCAGGAATCATTAAAAAAAAGATTTCAACTTTAAATCATGATAAAACCTGCTGTGCCCCACCTGTTCAGAATAACGCTCAAGAAGCGCTATTGGCTTGTTTTACTGATGATTGTGTTGGGCGGAGGAGGCATCTTCTCGGAAGAAAGTACCGGACACGACCCTTCACTTTCCATAGGTTTTACAGGGCGTCAGCCGCTGATGATTCGTTTGCAGCAGAAAGATTTTGTTGTTTTCTGTCCGGCTGATTACATCGTTTTGCGTAAAACGAAAGCCAAAACACCCCTTCTCAAACAAAAAACTTTACTTTCCATTATGGGGCAGGGGAGATTAAAAGCTTCGGCGCTGGCAGCGTTTTTACACCGGAATAATAATGGGATTTCAACCACGGAAGCCAGTAAGATTGCAAAAATATACATAGAAGAATCCAATGCCGAAGGCGTTAATTACGACATTGCTTTTTCACAAATGTGTTTGGAGACGGGTTTTCTGCGTTATGGCGGAACGGTGCTGCCCGGACAGAATAACTTTTGCGGTCTCGGCGTGCTGGACAAAAAGACCCGGGGACTTTCTTTCCGTGATATCCGGCTGGGCATTCGCGCCCACATTCAACATTTGAAAGCGTATGCTTCGCACGCCAATCTGCATCACAACCTCGTGGATCCCCGGTTCCGGTTTGTAAAAAGAGGCAGTATAAAAGAGGTGGACGACCTGTCGGGAAAATGGGCCGCCGACAAACGTTACGGCAAAAAAATACGCTATCTCCTGGGCCGAATGTATCGGGAGAATGTGTAATACCAACAATACCCCTGAATTGGTGTTAAAGCCCGCCTCTGGCGGACGGCTCAACAGGAGTGCCTTTGGCACAAATCCCGGCCAGCAGGGTATTCGCTTCAGGCGAGGCCGCCTGAAGCGGATAGTGCGAGGACGCCGTTTCCTTTGGCACAATATGGCCGGAATATCCAACATCTCTATTCTGCTTTGCAAATATTTATCAATTCTCTTTACAAAGAGAAATTGTTTTGATAAGAAAATCAAGATTTCTTTACAAAGTCTTGTTGGAATGATAAGTTTTTTGCAGTTTCTTTACATTTTTGGCTAACGATTTAGGCTATGGCGCGTTTGGCATTTTAACGCTCCAATTTTTTCAGTTTGCTACTATGTTTATTTATTGTTACCGCACAAAATAACATCGTCTGCTTTGGTCAACCTATTTCGTATAATGCCTTAAGGGGACTCCTAATAATTACCTCATAATTCAAAGTTCATTTATGCTTTGATAATACCATATTTAGCAGATTTTCCTCCTTTTTCTATTGCCCAAATAACATTTCCATAATCAAAATGCCAGTATTCCTTAGGATCAACTACAAAATCTTCTTTATCAAAGAGACTTATAAGAAGTTCTCTGTTCTTTCTTGCTTGTGCTGTAATGTCCGGATGAAACGGATAACAGGTTTTATTAAGTTCTAAATGTAGTCCGTCATTATTTCCAAAGTCCATTACACAATCTTTTTTTAAATCATAGATTAACGCATCCACAGCTCCACCGGTTGAATGCATAGATTCTTCCTCCGGAGCGATGAAATATGAAACTATTTTACTAATTTCTTTTAATGATTTATTGGGATATTTTTTTTGTATAATTTTAGTCCTTCTGTCCCGTAAAAGCTTTTGGTGTGCAAAACCTCTCCATACGGAACGAATGATTAATCTTTTATCTTCCTTATCTAAAATTTTGCTTATCCGTCCTATTTTTCCAAAAATGGCTTCTCTAACCATATATTTGTAACCCTTGTAAAAAGATGGTTCAAACATTAAATTAAAATTTGATTCTTTTAAACTGATTAACGGGGAATTGTCTTCTTTGATAGTAATAGTTGTTATAAGCTGCTTTTGGTAGCGGTCTAATCGTTCAACTAATTCGCAATATTCTTTTGCTGTCATAAAATTATTTATAGATTTTAATTATATACGGTGAGGTCATAGCTGAGAGTAATGCTCCGTAATTGAGATTAAACTCAACAGTATCTCCTGCTTTGATTTCCGATTGTTTGGCGTCAATGATAATATGATCGCTGCTTGCCCCGAGAATATCAATATCCGATACGGGCGTTAATCCTGAAACTAAAACATCCTGTAATCCAACTCCGAGTATGGCTCTTTTCATTAAACCACGATCAATAAATTTCGGAATATTTCCAAATGCATCCTGACAAACATCGCCAAAAGGTAAAGACGGTTTTGTTTTTGATTCAATAACCTCTGCAATTAAAGTAAATATATCTGTAAATAGATCTGTAATTGGTTTTCTGTCAAGAGTTTCACGACCCAAAAATATTGATTCACCAAGTCGTAAATTATTAATTCTGCCAACATTTTTCGTGGACATAAACCAATCATAATTGGCTGAATTCCCCCCGGAAATAAACGCTAATGTCAAGCCAAATTTCTTTTCAGTATCTTCAGCAAGCAAAGACAAATATCCCATTTTTTCATCATTGGGTTTAATACCGCCAAAACAAGCCAAATTTGATCCGATACCGGCAAGTTCAATTCCTTTCAATTTTATCACCTCATTAACGGCTTTTCCCAAGTCAGAGGGCATAATTCCCTCTCTTAAATCTCCAAGTTCAACCATTAATATAATTTTATGCGTGATATTTTGTTTTACTGCATATTTTGAGATTTCGTTTATTACAGAAAGCTCCGAATTAAGACTGATATCCACATATTTTACTACTGATTCAGATTGGCTCAGCGGGGTTCTTAGCAGAAGAAATTGTGCATGTATGTCTGCATCACGCATCCTTACAATATTTGAAATTCTTGAGTCAGCGAGGATAGCGATACCACTTTTTACTAAAACTCCGGCAATGACAGGGTCACCGCAAACTACTTTCGTTACACCAATTACATCAATGCCTTTTGAACCATAAAGTTCTTTCAATGTTTTTGCATTATGAGCAATTTTCCCTAAGTCTATCTCTATCCTCGGTATTATCATATCAATTGAACTCATTTTAGAATTTCGGGAAATACTTCATATATTTTTTTAATGATTTTATCACTTCCATATTTTAAAACATCCGTAGTCGGTAGTTTATATCTGTCTTCATATTCTATTATT
Source organism: uncultured Fidelibacterota bacterium (assembly GCA_913009735.1). Taxonomy (GTDB): domain Bacteria; phylum Fidelibacterota; class Marinisomatia; order Marinisomatales; family TCS55; genus JADFRD01. The sequence goes on along the minus strand of CAJVYU010000025.1, from coordinate 24,112 downwards.
GTGTCTTCTAATTCAGCATCAGTCATATCTTCGTGATTAAGTGTAATGGCAATTACTTTTGATTTTGAAAACAGTTCATTAATTTTAATTTCGCTTTCTAATGTTGGCATTGGTATGTTGGGATAATCACAATAATTTTTTCTTTTGGGTGGATGTTGAATAATTATAGCATCAGGCAATGCTCCTCTAAGAATTGCACTTGATGATGTAAACGCAGGATGACTCAAAGCTCCCTGACCTTCAACTATAATTATATCAGGCTGTTCTGTAGCAACTGCATTCACAATTGCATTTTCAACTTCTCCCGTTGCAAAACCAGAAGTTAAAACATCCAAAGCAATACCATATTTTGCACCTTGAAGTAAACCTGTTTGTCCAGTTGTTACAAAAATTGTTTTTACGCCTTGTTTTTTCAAAGATTCAACAAGTAATTGGGCAGTCGTTCTTTTCCCTACAGCACAATCTGTTCCTGTTACAAGTATTACCGGGGTTCTGATTTCTGAAATACGCCCTGAGAATATATGGAGTTTATTTCTTGGTGGAGCTTTCCTGATATCATGAATTCGGACACCATATTCATTTGCTTTTTGAACAAATTCATCATCTTCGGTGAAATATTCCGGAAGACCATTTACAATATTCATCCTATTTTCTATGGCACTTATTATTATCTTTCTTTGTTCTTCATTAAGAAATGATGTAAGAGGTGCAATGCCATAAATAAAATTTTCAGGAGTATAGTTCAAACTATTTAAAGCGTCATCAATACTTTTAAATATTGGAATATTATTCTTAATTCCATCAAGATATTCGCCTGCATCTAGCCCTGCTTTTGTACTATCTATAATACCAACAATTTCATATCGTTCAGAATATCTAGCTAAACCATTGGCCACTTTTCCATCTATCTTTCCAAACTCATTCTCACTATAAACTAAAGATTTTTCTTTCATTATTTACCTTTTTATTTAATATCAATTAACTTCATAAGTTCTGATTTATTTTGCACATCATCTTGCTAAAAACAGGTTATTGCGTTTAGCGGGTTTTGTCCTTAATTGGATGTTACGTTTTATCCGAATATGCACGCATACACTCCACTTTTTGTATAATTACCACCACTGTCTCATATTTAACCGTAAAACTTATTAATACTGTCTCATAACCCATCTCGAAAGTAATATAACACAATCAATGAGTCAACGCCCGAAGTACTGTCAACAATATCAACCTTTACGAAATTATTCAATGGCAAGTTTTTCAATATCTTTTACTTCAAGTATTGGCGTATCATAACCTTTATTTACGGTATGAATCATTGCCAATCCAATATCTTTTAACGTGGTAATATATTTTGGAAACAGCAGTTTGAAAGCCGGAAATAACGGATTAATTATTTTATAAAACATATAAGCATTTTTTAATCCTTTGGTTGGACGAATAAACCCCGGCCGGAACATAAAAGCTTGTTTGAAAGGCAATTTCAATAAATGATTTTCTGTTTTTCCTTTTACTCTTGCCCACATGATACGGCCATTTTCAGATGAATCGGTTCCTACACCGGATATGTAACATGCAGTCATATCGGGATTTAATTTTGAAAGCGGCCGGGCTAAAGCCATGGTCAAATCATACGTAAGATGAGAATACTTTTCCTCTCTCATACCGGCTGAAGAAACTCCCATGCATAAAAATGCTGCGTTGTATCCTGATAGTTCATTTTCTATACGACTGAAATCTGAAAAATCTTCGTGAATAATTTCTTTGAGTCTTGCGTGATGTACATTACAATTTCTCCGGTTTATTACCAAAACAGACTCGACATCAGGATGGTGAAGGCATTCATGGAGAACACCTTCACCTACCATACCCGTTGATCCGGTTATTATTGCATTAATCTTCACATCCAATGACTCAACGCCCAAATCCAACCATTAAAACGGAAAATTCAAACCGGGCCCTGGATTTCAGCCAATCAAAACCTGTTATCATATTTTCTTTATCTTCCCAACTCTGGTAAACCGGGAGATAGATTGTAATTATTCCCAATTTCATTTTAAATCCCACGTCGGAATACATTTGATCCAGGTCAGTAGCTCCGGCAATATCCATAAATAAACCCACCGGGACATATGGTAATGTATGATCAATATTCAATCCCCAGGCAGTTTCTTCCGAAGCGACAAATACAGCGCCGCGCAAAGCCGGGCCCGATTGTAAATACTGCTCGTCATAAACGTCATAGGTGCTGCCTTTTGGATCACCATCATTGTCAGTTCGATTAAATACATAACCGTTTTCAAAATCCGCATCTACCCCGCCACTCATCCAGATTTTATACTGGTTTGGGATTGTTTCACCGGAGACCACACTTCCAAGCCACGCTCTCGCTTCAACTTTCAATTTCTTCTGGTACTTCCAACTTAACTTACCGGACATGGAAACGACAGAAAATGAAGTATTGTGATTTCCAGCTGTTGCATTAATATTAGCGGAATATTTCAAAAATGGATTTACACGATATTGATAATTACCTGATAACCTTAAGGTCGTGATTGTCCCCGATGTGTAATAAAATGGGTTCACGGCCGTAGAATCAATATCATGATAAAAGAGTTTGGCTGTTATGGTGGTTGATGGTGTAGAGATTACCGGTTTTCGCAATAATCCGCTAAATTTGATCATACCGCCTCTTCGCCCCTCATACCTGGAAATATTACTTTTCATTGTAAACGAACGGAAACCCATCAACTGATAAAATGAACGTTGCGCGGACACAGACCCGGATAGTCTTTTATGTTGGAAATCCCACACCGGCAAAACCGAAATTCCGTACGGATATCCTGGCACAAAGCCGGAATAGAGACTTAATCCGGGAGAGAAACCATTATATGCTGACCATTTATACCAGGGGAGAATATTTATTTCATTTTCATAGAAAACCGGCTGATCAAAGACGAAATGCAGTTTAATACCCTTTGAGGATGAATTATTTATTCTGGAAATATCCGGCATGTAGTTTTCCGGGTCGATGACGACTCTATGTACGCCTGAGGGCAATGATACATTTCTTTCACCTTCAAATCCTTCAACCCATATTCTGTCAATTTCTACATTCTCCTTATCATAAAATGCCAATTCTACAGGGGGAGACATTGTACCCAGATTCTTGATTATAACATCATTTTCACTCATTTCTCCTACAGCGTAATCCACAACTTTTGTGTCATTAATCACATCATCAAAAAACCAACTCAAATCTTTATCGAGGTGTTTTGTAAAAACGGCTTTGAAATCATCTGGTGAAGGATGTCGGAATTTCCACGTTTCGTAATAATCCTGCATCACACTGTCCATGGTCTCATCTCCGAGATAATAGTGTAGAAATCGTGTAAAGATTCCTGTTTTTCCATAGACAACTGAACTATAATTACTCCGAGCAAAATCCTCGGAAGGAATATCAATGGGTTGGTCATCTCCGGTAACAGCTCTGGACTGGTAGCCGAGATATCCCATTATCCACCGAAAATCGAGATTATGCGCAATTTTCAATTTGTTCTGCATAAAATCCTGAACGATTATTTGCCCATTCCGCTCCGGATATTTCTTTTCCCAATATCGAATATTGGCATATTCATTCAATCCCTCATCCAGAAATGCATGATCCCGCTCGTTGGAGCCCAGGATTCCGTAAAACCAGTTATGTCCTACTTCATGCATAATGACGAATTCAAGCAAATCTTTTGACACACTGCTGGATATTACGGTGATATTTGGATACTCCATTCCGCCTCCGGCTGACATATCACCGTCCACAGCTGTTACATGATTGTATGGGTAATCCCCGTAAAATTGACCGTACCAGAAAACGGCATCGTGGATGTATTCAATTGAATTCTCCCACACTTCAGCATTTTTTGGAAGATACATACTCCAGATCGTCACCTGTCGTGTGGAATCAGCTAACCATAATTCACCTTTTCTTACAATCCAATTTTTGTCTGCAAACCACGCAAAATCATGAACATTTTCCTGACGGAAATTGACTGTTTTATATATGACTTCTTTTTTTGTCTCTTCTTTCTTTTCCTTATCCTTGCCAAAAAGAGAACGAATAGACAGCTTACCGGATTTCCTCCCTCCTTTTTTCAATTCCTTAATTTTTTTCTTGAAGGCCTTTTTATCCAGTTTATAAAGTGCATCACCCTCAATGACCAGTGAATCCAGCCATGCAATTTCCTCATCACCGTTTACCATGTCTCCTGTTGCCATAATTCTGTATTCTTTGGGCAGGGTAATTTTTACGTCGAATGTACCGAATTCACTATAGAATTCACCCATATTCAGATAAGGCATCGGGTGCCAGCCTTCTGAATCATAAACGGCCGGTTTTGGATACCATTGGGTAATTTCATAATGTTTCCCCGTGTGCCCCAAACGGCTGAACACTTCCGGGAGTTTAACGAAAAATGGCGTTTCGATTGTGACGCTTCCCCCCGGAAGAAGAGCCGATGGAAGATATACTTTCGCCACATCAATCCAATCCGGATGAAATTCCCATTTCAGTTGAACTCCGTCTGACTGAAAATCAAGACTGTCGATAAATCCCCTCTGTTTCTCACTTGAATAATAAAACCGTGTTGAAAAATTCTTCATCTGCTGCTTTGCAAATGCAGTTTCGTTATTTTTATAAGCATTTGGCCATAAATGAAACCAGATATAATTCAGTGTGTCAGGTGAATGATTAGTATAGATCAGTTTTTCATAAGCTGTAAGTGTATGTGCGGAATCATTCAATGTAACGGATATATCGTAAGCAACTTCCTGTTGAAAATATTGGTTTTCACCCAAAAGAACCGAGAGTGTCATTAGTATTGGTAGGATAATTCTCTGCATTATTATTTTCCTTTAAACTATGTATTATAATTTTTTTGATGCATCTGAACATAAAAGGTTGTCATATCATACCATAGATGATAGAGAGGCTAAATAATTATCTATGAACACAGTTCCAGCTATGGTCATTGTCAGTGATCAATTCCGGAAATTCTTTCATACATATTTCTTCTGCCACATCACACCTGGGATGAAATGGACATCCTGTCGGATAATGTTGCGGATCCGGGACTGAACCTTTGATAGTAATAAATGCATTATTCACTTTTGCCAAGGCGGCAACTTGTATTAATGCTTTTGTATACGGATGCTTTGGAGCTGAAAACAAAATATCCGTTGGTGCTGATTCAACAATTCTGCCGGCATACATAACCATCGTTCTGTGGGCAAATGATTTCACCAATGATAGATCGTGGGAAATAAATAAAACACTTAGTTCATGTGTTTCATTTAATTCTTTCAACAAGTCAATAATCTGTGCTTGAATCGTAACATCCAATGCAGTGGTAGGTTCATCAGCGATAAGCAAATCAGGTCTCTGTGCAAGAGCAATGGCAATGAGAGCCCGCTGACGCATTCCTCCGGAAAATTCATGGGGATACTGATTATATCGTTTTACCGGTTCATCAATCCCGACACTGTTAAGTAATTCCAACACACGTTTCTTTCCTTCTCCCTCTACCACTCTACCCGTTACCGTTCTACCAGTTCTTTTTTTCCTTTTTCTATCTTCCTTCTTTCTAATTCCCTCAAGTATCTGTTTACCCACTTTTATGACAGGATTGAGCGCATTTAAGGGATCCTGAAAAATCATGGCAGTCCGGATATTATTGGCAGATTGTTGACTTACATAAGCCGACTTTGTCAGCAGCCCGGCAAGAGACAAAGCTATTTGTGTTTTCCCGCATCCTGATTCGCCCACCAAAGCAACGATTTCACCCGGTTCAATAAAAAAGGAAACCCGGTCCACAACCGGAACCAGGTTTCCTTCAATATTATATTGGATGGTTAAGTCGTTAACATCTAACCTACCTTTAGAAGGTGTGTTAGATGATTTTGGAGAAAACAAATTATCTAAATCCCACCTTCTAAAGGTGATGAATGTAAAACGAAAGTGGTTTTACATAATTATTGAACGACATCTTCACTCACAGGTGTATTTTTTCCACGATCTTTAAAAGCATCATACCCCAAGATGATAATCATGATAACCAGAATCCATATTGTTGCATAATGGAATTGACTTCCCGAATATTTAATCAAATCCACAAACCGGCCGATGAGCAAGGAAATACGGCCCATGACCGCAAATCCAAAAGACGCACCAAAACTGATCATAAGAAAGTAAATACCCACTTTGGAAATTTTACCTAACATACCTTTATGTTCTTTAGAAAAATAGAAATATATTAAACCGGTAAGCGTACCGACGATAATCACGATACTGTTGAATATAGACGGGGAACTCAAACTCCAAAATGGCATATTCGGATCACCTAAATTCGCAATTGTTCCTTTAATTTGACCGATGACATTGGAATTCAGATAACCATAAGCACGTAAACCCGCAGCCATTCCCACTGTGTAGGCAATTCCCCACCTGGCAAACCAATTAATTTTAGGTATAAGACTTAATAGCATCATCACACCTAAAGCAAAAGGAATAAGGTAGATCAAATACATATCATGACCTTTATCAATTCCACCTTCAGGAAAAATGGACGATGAGAAAAAGCCTAAACCATTATATATCTTATACCAGAATGAATCAGCGTTGTATTCTGAAGCTGGCCATAGGCGGCCGAATAAGTTCGGCTGAATCTGTGTCCAGAAGTAAATGGATGTCCAATATCCTGCTGATACTCCCACAAAAAGATGTTCCGCCATTTTGTAAAAGGGATTATCCTTATATAAATAGGAAAATATCCCAAATGTTAGAAATACTGCAATCCATGCGCCAAGTATAGCTGTGCTGCTCATAATTCTGTCTCCTTAATATTTTTTGGAACGCTTGCGTTCTATGAAATAGGCCGCATTCCCTAAAATGATGAATAGTACAATAACCAGGTGAGCGATGGATTGCGCATCCATTCCGCTTGTGGCAAGCCCCTTTTGACCAATCAATGCCTCATATTCTGCTGCTCCCGGCATCCCGGCTAATAAACCTTTTATTTGTCCGGATTGCACATAAGGCATCACTTCGTTGACTTGAATGGATGTCACACCTGAACTCATAGGTACACCGGTCGGGTCAGCCGCATACTGTACCCATTCGACTGTACCCGGGTATCCGGCAGAGGATGAGAATAAATACGCAAAGTCACTAAATTTATTTATTCCATCCATTAATGGAATTTCATCAATTTTTGTCTGGTAAACGTCTACCGTGTATAGTTTGCGGATATTGCTCACAATTCCCTTAATGACGGCTTCACTCCCGGGCCTGAAACCCAGAAACACATAGTCCTCACCATACACCTTGCCAAATTCTTCTATGGCCACTTGCTGTATGGCATCTTGAGCCATGAATTGACCATCGGGCCATAAACAGGTTATAAACACCTTTTGATTATTCCTGAATAAATGCCTTAATATGCTGATGGTCATGGGGTGGTTTTCCGGCTTGGTGCTGGGACTGTATTCTATGGAAACCAGTACGTTCGAATTCGGAGGCAGGTTTTCAATTAGATCATAAACCACTTTTGTCGTAGCCGTTGCGCGTATAGGCATACCGATTGGAGTCAAGATAGGAATAAACACGACCACGGCAAGTACCAAAAATATCCACCGTCTGTCTACTTTTCCGATTTTTAATATTAATTCTGTTAATCCTTTCATGTGATCATTCTCCGATATACGATTTTTCAAGTCCAAGGATATACCGGATGGATGTAGCAAAAATCCCCAATCCGATTCCAATCATAATTGCCCGAGCTCCAGCCACATTTGGATAATAATAGATCCATTCCTGTAGAATAGGCAGATAGAAGATTCCCGGTTTATCTAAGGGCCAGCCGGTTAACATTCCTGCAATGGTAACGATCACTATTCCGCCCCCAACAACCCCGAATGTGAGCATTTTATCTTTTTTCCAGGAATTAACACCGACGCCTAAAGCCAAAACGATAATATACATGACAAACCATGAAGAAACCATACTACCGATGGGAACCCTGCCCACCATAATGATGATTCCTGCCACCAGTAATAATGTCGCTTCAAAATTCCGAATACGGAAAGCGCGGTACGAAGCAGAAGCCACAAAAAATGCCAAGAGTGAAAACATGGTAGCTGACAAGGGGGTAATGATGTAGTCAAACATCCATTTAAAGAGCGTTCCTTCCGTTGTTACATGGGCACCCCAAACAGCAACGGAATCATCTACACCTTTTACGATAAACCCCGCGGTGATAGCAAACAGGAAACCTCCGATAGCAACCAGGCTATACGGCCAACCTGTTTTCTTTCGAGCCACTTTTTGTATTTGCAGTTTCATCAGGTTCAGAGCACCTAAAATAATCGCAAAACTTGCCAGAATATCATACCATTGAGTTGCATCATCGTCAACGAAAGCTTCGATATATGGCTGATCTACAAACCAGCCAAACAGAGTAATAGATCCCACCAAAGCAACAATAAATATGGGGATTTGTCTTTTCCAAATCATAGCGATCTCCTACTGAACCGTTAAAAGTTTAACAATATCAAAACCGATTCCCCACGTTTCATAAAGAAATCGCAAAACCGTGGCCAGAATAATGACAGTAATAACACCGATTTTAATCATATCCTGTCCTCTCACGCCGCCAATCAGTTCGGGTTTTTGCGAAAGATAGGCGCTGGCGGCGAAGAATTCTTCACCGATAAGAGTATAATCACACGCCGTTACAAAGAAGGGTATCTGTGCCTGCGATGCCGTTCCGGCGATTTGAATAGCGCCGATGGAGTTACCCGTTTCAGCCAGAATCAATGATTCCGCATAAAATTTACCCATATACAAACAGGCTGCCGGTTTTTCCCGAACCATAATTCCGTTTACACCGGCGGCATAGGCAAACTGGTCATCGGTTAAATAATGAACCATGTCATCATGAAACATATCCGGCCGGCCTTCCAGCATATACGATTCATGGCAAGTTTCACGGGCCGCCTTCATAACGATAGATCGTGAAACGGGTACATTTAAACTCGTTTCGTACCGGGCTGTCATTTTTGCAACATGACCGAGAACAATGACACCTGCTACCGTTTCCACTTGATCCATGTCCATAATTCCAGGGACGTATAAAACAGGTTTGCCCATTTCTGTAGACCGGCCGACGGCCTCTTCTATTGCTTTCAAACCGGGGATGGGTCTTAAATAAAATGTCTCTCCCCTTTCGGCTATACGAATATTATAAAGTAATGTTGCTCCAATAGTAATGATAGCTAAGAACATGACAATACGATCCGCATTGAAAAGGGGGTGTCCTGCAACCCAATAAATCAGGAATACAAGGGCCAACCCTCCTGTTACCAGCCAAAATTGTTTATCTTTCACTTGGTTCTCCTTCCATTTCGGAGTCTTCTTTATCCAGACGCTCAATTTCACATAATAGAAATTCTACAGTGTCCGGTTCTTCCAAAAGTTCTGCGGCGCGATAATAACCATCCGCTTTAATAAATGAATTGACGATTGGACCGAAAAATACCATGGCATGGCTTCCTAATAATGCCAAAGGTTTTGTCATTTCCAAAAATAATATAGCCGGTGTTACGAATCCGGATTTTTGAATTCGTTTTGCCAGTCGTGTTATAAAATCCCTATCGGAATTTGATAAGGCAGTTAAATCAGGATCAAGATTAGGATTTGGATTAAGAAATTCTGTAGTGTTTGGATTCCTAAATTTAGCCTTCATCGTTAATCCCAGTAAAATATTCTGCCTTCACGTCACGCACTTTTATTTATTGCCTTTTGAGAAAGTTTCGTTAGCATTTTTACTATGGTAAATAACAATTATTTACCCTCAATCACTTCGTCTTCATTTAATAATTTCTTAATTACAATAACATCGAGGCAAGAAGCACTTTCTAAAACAGATGCTCTAGCAATTTCAAAATAACGCTTTCGATCCTTTGGATATGTTTTTCCATTTCCTTCTGCTGTATTTAATGGAATAGATATTGAAGCTCTATCCAACTGGTCTGCAATATTTATATTTTCCATCTTCTTTATCCTAATCTTAATCCTTATCCCAGTTCAATCCGTCTCTATCATTTCCAGATTTGCCCGGGGGATTTCAACATTTTCCCCCTGAATTTCAATGATAGCTATACGTACCATTGTTTCTGATTCCATTTTTCTCAATTCCGATGGAAGATCTATCACGGTTCCCATTCTGCCAAAATAAGGAGCCCGGATCACACGAACAAGACTTCCGGCTTGAATACCTTCAGATGCATCGGCGTCTTTATGCTCTCCCTTAAGTTGATCTTTAGACAGCGGAATAACTATTTCCGGACGAATAACACCTGCACGGATTTGGGTCGAACCATTCACAGATGCAAATTTTCCATGATGTCTTTTTAATAATTCAAAGGTTCGGCGTCCCATTCGAATTTTACCATATCCTTCTGTCAGAATTAAGGATGTGCCCAAATTCTCGGAACCGGTGATGGCAACACCTAATATGTATCCCAGAATATCTTCTAAGTCATAATAATTAAATCCACCCACAACCACTCCGGCGATTTTCATTTGAATTGCCTTTTTAAAAGCGCTCAAACTGATAAAGGAACCGCCAACAATAATTTTTCCCGCTAATTCAGGAGTAATAATGTCTTCCGTGATTTCATCTTCCCGGTTGTCCACAATAACAGCCAAGTCTCCCCTGCTTTCACCTCCGATACCAAAAATACCCTGAATAAAAACACCTTCCGATTCAATAATAACACCTTCTTCAGGAATAACGTCTTTTATAATCCCCTGCATGTAAGCATCAATTTCAACAGGAATTGGAGCTTCTCTGATAACCACTTGCCCTGTCGTATCTGAAATCACTTCTATTGTGCCGTCAACCGGGGCAGTTACATTAGATTTGAAAAACCCAAACAGACCCTTCGTTTCAGCAATCATTTCATCTTTACTAACCAGCGTACCTTCTTTAGCAATCATCGCCTCACTGACATCAATCGCATCTATATTCAGTTGGTTTGCCACATTGACCATTTGCACATTACCAGGCAATTCTGTTTTTGCTACTATATCATCTGGTGTGACGGACTGTCCTTTTTCAACAGTTACAGTTCCTTTAAGCGGCAAGCGACGTTCTTTATCGATTATTGTTTCTTGTAATACTTTAAGTCCGGGGGTATATGAGTGTGCCATAAGCGGGATTAGGAGTTTGAATTAGGATTAACGTGAGGATTTGGATTGGGATTAGGAAATTGGATCATTTGGGTAATATCTCACCAATTTCTTTCGTTTCTGATATAAATAGTTTTGTATGTATTTCCATCATTAATGGATTTTCAATTTTTCATGATTAAAATATATTTTCTTTTCCATTATCCTAATCCTTGGTCTTGCATCGCAGGATACTCCTGCACTGCTTCTGACCATTTTGTCAAATCGGAGATTCTTTGCTGCGGATCAGTGGGTATCTTCATAGGACGACCACGTCCATCCAGAATAATTCCGACCACACCACCGTAAATAGTGGTTTCGATTGATTCATTTTTTCCAGCGCCGATATTCATCCCTTTTCCGGGAGTCAGTTTTGCTTTAATGGGTTCATAGGGTGCTTTAATTCTGATAATTTCACCAAATTTAATTTTATATCTTTCAGTAGCGCCGCCGGGCAGCATTAATTCTGCGGTTAAAACGGTCGCTCCTGATTTTGAAGTTCCAACCGGTGCAAGGCAAGTTCCCAGGCGAATTAAGCAATCTTTTTCAAATACTTCTATAGCTGCTTTTCGAGCCACTTCCGCTAAATCTTCATTTTCGATATTTGCCATGACACCAAGTTGGGGCATCATAAAAATGGAATCCACAGCTAACTGCGTAATTCCTTCCGGAAGGAAGCTATCGATAAGCATACGCGCTGATTGTTGACGGCGGGGAGCATGGGAAAGAACACCGCCGGATCCAACCATTAAATCCAGTTCCATCATATCCACAAGTGATTCACCGGAATCTGTTTGTTCAAAAGCATCGGAAATGGTTCTTTCTTTCTGAACACCTTTCAAGTTTACTGCAAATGACTTATGCTGTATAAATGATAACCGTAATGCTTCCCGGGCAATGGCCTGTTCAATGATCAATTCTTCCAAACTTTGGGGAACAGTGGTTGGGCGAATCATTTTGTTGCCGATACGATTTGTCAATTCCTTTTCATCAATATCAAATGGAACCCAGCGTAGTACATTTTTCAATCCGGTTTCTGCCAGAACATTGCAAATGGAATAGCTCATCCCCAGGTTTGCACTTACGGTTCGATTGAATTGTTTTTGAAATACAGAAAATATGTCTGTAGTTGCTCCACCAATATCCACACCCACGACTGAAATGTTTTCCTTCTCCGCCACCATTTCAATTAACGCACCAACCGCACCCGGTGTGGGCATAATAGGCGCATCCGTCCATGACATGAGCTTTTTATACCCGGGAGCTTGCTGCATGACGTGTTCCATAAACAGATCGTGAATTTTATCCCGGGATGGCTTAAGATTTTCCCGCTCTAAAACAGGGCGTATATTTTCAGTTATATCTAAATCTGTAATTTTACCAAGTGTTTCTATGATTTTATCCGTCGCGTTTTTATTCCCGGCATAAATCACAGGCAATTTGAAATTTTGTCCTAAACGTGGTTTTGGGTTGGCAGCCGCTAAAATTTCAGCTAATTCAACCACATGCTTTGTGGTTCCGCCATCGATGCCCCCGGAGAGCAAAATCATATCAGGACGTAACTGTCGAATCCGGGTGATTTTTTCATGGGGTTTACGGCCATCGTTTGACGCTAAAACATCCATAACAATCGAACCGGCCCCCAAGGCAGCCCGTTCTGCCGACTCGCCGGTCATTCCTTTCACTACACCGGCGACCATCATTTGCAATCCGCCGCCGGCTGAACTGGTGGAAAAATAAACGTCTACACCTTCATCGCCTTTACGCGGAGTAATGATTTGATCACCATCCAATAATTTTCGTCCGGCTAATTCTTCTACTTCCATGACAGCATTCAAAACCCCTTTGGTGACATCTTCAAAAGGTGCTTCCACTGTTGTAGGTGCTTCACCGCGTATAGCCAGCCGGTATTCGCCGTCAATTTTTTCTATGAGAATCGCTTTAGTCGTTGTACTTCCGCAATCCGTTGCTAGTATTGATCTTAATTCCATGGGATGTTATATAATGGGTTAAATAAGGATTAGAAAACCATATAAAAATAGGACAAAGGAGCGACGAAAATCAAGGAATCAAAACGATCCAAAACACCCCCGTGACCCAAAAGAAATGAACTGGAATCTTTTATACCGATATCTCTCTTGAATAATGATTCTGTAAAATCCCCCAACTGGCCAAATATTCCTGATATAATTGAAAATATGAATATATCCTGAATAGAAAAATCCAGCGATGGAAGGTTGAAATAAGACAAAATATTAAAAAAGATGAAAACACTGACAAAACCGGCTATACACCCTACCCACGATTTATCAGGACTTACCCTGGGCAGGATCTTTTTCTTACCCCATTTTGTTCCAAATCCGAATGCCGCCGAATCACAAATCCAGACAGATATAAATATTGCAAACGTAAAATGAGTCGAGTAGGTCATATCCATCTGTCGAATAGCAATAAGCGAGCCAAGAAGCATAGGTATATAGAATATGCCGAGCAGTGTGTACGCCAGGTTGGAAGCAGGGTTGTCTTTTTTGGAAAACAATTCCACCACCAATGCAAAGAGTGTAAATACAAACACCCATTGTAAAAAAGAAAGCATATTTATATACGGTTCAGTATGATAAAACCAGATGAAAAAAACAGCGCCAACTAACCCCAAAGGAAATGATGCATAAATACCTTTTTCTTTATATATACCATAGAATTCTTTTAATGCCAGAAAAATGACAACTGACATTAACATAGTAAAATAAATACCACCCAGCCAGATGATAAATAGCAATCCGGGGATGCCTAAAGCATTAACCAGTGTTCTCCCTTTTTTCAATTTTTCTGACACTAAATTTTGTGGTTTGTCTGTGTTGTCGATTTAAGACGAATTATATTTAGCTTTTGCATCATAAATCAGACGAGAACGTTAATTGCTGATGGTAGTACTTCCACATCAATCGGTGTGTTCCCCAGCAATTCGCCATCAATATTCAAAACATGCTCTTCTATGGGTATGATAGAAAATGTTTTCACCTGATGGTATTCGACTATGGGTTCGGCAATGTGTTTACCTGAAAAGATTTTTGGAAACATTTTTAACAATTTCCAGCGACTGGGTTTATGCACAACAATTAAGTCAATATACCCATCGTTCAATTGAGCCAATGGCGCCATTTTCATCCCTTTACCAGTATGAATGGTATTGCAGCCGAGTATAAATCCAAAATCCCCGACAGTTCTATTCCCTTCAATGACTAATGTAGCCAGCCGTTGACGGAATGCAAATATTTCGATTAAGGATGCTACGTTATATCTTTGTCCGCCAAACCATCGCAATTTTTCAGCCAGAATATTGATTTCAGTGGGCATCCCCCAACCAACGATATTGAAAGCATACAATGTTTCACCATTGGCATTGACTTTGGAAATATCAATGGGTCGTTTGCGATTCGTAATAATCCGTTTGGCTGCATTAACCGGATCCAGGCAATCCAGGTCATGCATAAACGAATTACCGGTTCCACCGGTAATAAGACCAATGGGCAGTTGTTGACCATCTTCCCTATTCATCATACCGTTGATTACTTCATGCATTGTCCCGTCTCCGCCAATGGCACAAAGGCCATCGTATCCTTCAAAATTTTCTGTGCGGGCCATATTTCTGGCATGACCTGCATATTGGGTTTCTAAAATGGTCAGTTCAGCACCCGCGCTTTCAAAGACAGGTTTAACCAGTTCAAGAATACTTAATCCCTTTTTCAAACCACCATGTGGATTCACTATTAGATAATATTTTGACATAATATTATTGTTTCACAAGTTACCGGTTACCAATCTACTACTTTACCCACTTTCATCATTCTTCTTTATGTTTCATGTATTGATTATCGCCAAACTCAATAATCTCAATTTTTACCTTGGTGGTTCCTTGAGCTAAAAAGCCCAATTTTAATGCGGCGCCATATGAACAGTCTAAAATTCGTCCAGCCACGTAAGGACCCCGGTCATTGATGCGTAGAATGATACTCTTGTCATTTTCCATATTAGTCACACGAATGATTGTATTCAAAGGAAGAGTTTTATGAGCTGCAGTCAGTCCATACATATCATACACTTCACCGTTCGCTGTAAGTTTACCGTGAAAATCTTCGGCATAAAATGAACTGACGCCGTACATTACTTTTGAGTATTTACCCTTTGTTGATAAAGGAACTGATCCCTTTTTTCCCGGCTCTGATCCCGTATGGTATCTTGGGGAATTTGTGCAAGACATTAGCAAGATAAATAAGATTAGAATATATTTAGTCATACTGTTTAACACTACCAATCAAATTATTTAAAGTTATGTTATGTTTATTAATGTATAAATCAAGATTATTCAATATCTTGACACAGATTCCGGGATCGCGAAAATTAGCCGTTCCCACTTGCACAGCTTTTGCGCCGGCAAGAATATATTCCACTACATCGCCGGTATTGACGATACCGCCAATACCGATAATTGGAATAGTGATCGAATGAAATACTTTGTGGACACACGCAAGACCGATGGGTTTAATGGCCGGACCGGAAAGGCCGCCAAATGTTGTATAAATATTACTTTTCGCCGTTTTATGATCAATACTCATTCCAACAACAGTGTTGATTGCAGAAACAGCATCTGCGCCTCCGTTTTCGGCTGATGTAGCGATGGATGAAATATCCGTAACATTCGGACTCAATTTCATAATAAGCAACTTTTCGGTCCGCTTGCGTAATGCAGATGTGAGGGATTCCGTCATTGAGCAATCAATACCGAACTGCATACCTCCTTCTTTTACATTCGGACATGAAATATTGATCTCATATCCGACGATTGCTGACGAAACGGACTCAATCTTTTCTAAAACTGATATGTATTCATCCATAGAAGAACCGGCAATATTCATTATGATTGGTGTACCGATTCCCTCATAAACAGGAAGCATGTCGCTGATATATTTATCAACGCCTATATTTGCCAAACCGATGGAGTTGATCATTCCGGATGGTGTTTCAACAAGGCGCGGCGGAGGGTTGCCCTCTCTTGGATTAAGTGTAATCGATTTTGTAACAATGGCTCCCAGCTTAGATACATCTACTAATTCTTTATTTTCTGTACCGTAGCCGAATGTTCCCGATGCAACGAATACAGGATTATTAAATCGAATATGACCTATTTGGATTGATAAATCAGCCAAAGCAAACCTCATTGCTCCAATAAACAGGCCCGTCCATACAAACCAGTGTATATTTTTCGTGATAACTATGTTTTTTCATTTGTTCATTTTGTCGTTCAATAACACATCCCTGGCACAAACCCAGTCCACAACCCATATAACTTTCAACAGATAACTGGGCTTTAACAGAATTTTTTGCTGCAAAATGCTGAATGGCTTTCAGCATAGGTTTCGGACCGCAGGCATAAATGATTATTTGATCATTGAAATCCAAATTTTCCAATACCGTTAGCACATTTCCGGCAACGCCCAGTGAACCATCATCGGTTGTTAAAAAGATATTTTTTCCAGGTTCGTGTTCCATAAAATGTTCATCAGCAGTTCTTGCTCCGATAATGAGTGTGCTGTTGGGACAAGACTCATAGAGATTTAATATTGGAGCAAGTCCGACTCCCCCGCCAAGTAAAACGGTTCTTTTTGTTTTCCATCCAGTAAACACATTGCCCAACGGCCCAAGAATGTTTAATGAATCACCGGGGACTTTTTGTGATAATTGTTGTGTGACATTACCAAATATCTTATAAATAATATTAATATTTTCGCCATTAACATTCGCAATACTCATGGGACGACGCACCGGGTGTTCCCAGCTATCGGCTGATAAAATATTAATGAATTGCCCCGGTCCTTTATAGTGAGATGACACTTCCGGTGCGAGTAGGGTCATTTGCCAAATGCCAATAGCGATTTCAACATTTGAAACAATCATTGCATTTTCAATTATCAAGGGAATCCTGAATTGTATCTACAGATAAATTTATTAAAAACTCGTATCGATCACGAGAAGCATTAGCCTGTTCAGAATTAACATGATAATCTTGCAGCCATGTATAGTACTTTAAAGCACTATCCTGGTTAAAAAATGTATAGTCATAGTGATAAGCTAAAAAGAGTGCAGCGCGTGCAGACGTTTCGCTTATGCTGTCTTTTTGAAGAATATTTTTATAATAAATCAACGCATTTTCAGGATTAATCAGCCATTCCAGTTCAGCTTGGCGTAATAGAGCTTGGATTGAATTTGGATCATCGGGTAAATCCATCGATTTTCGGAGGAAATCGGCATACTCTGACACCGGAAGTTCTGCTAATATTCTTTCGCTATATATTTGAGCTTTAGTTTCGTCACCCTTTTGATTATTTAAATAATACATGACAAAAAGAGCCTTTGGATAAATCTCTGAGTCAGTGAATTCATCGATAATCCTTTGAAAATGAACCATTGAAGAATCACTTCGTTTAAAATGAAATGCTTCTAATTCCCCCAAATTATAAATATTTTCTGTGAGGGATTTTTTTGCAGGTGGAATTTCACTTTGAACAATATTTCGAATTGAATCGATTTTTATCGTATCCAATTCTGCGTACATCTGTATGATAAATTCATCCAAACGTGAAATTTCTGCTACAGATTCCTGGTATTCGGTAATTTCTTTTTTTCTCAAATTGGCGGACTGTATGAACGGTGATTGGCGATATTCTCGAGTGACCTGACCAAAATATTTGGCTGCATCATCTAAATTCCAACGATCGTATAATTCGATTTCTCCATGAATGTAGTTGGCTTCAGCAGAAATTTTTGTATTCTTATAATCTTCTTTTATGGATTCTAGTCGTGTAATGGCTTCATCTAATCTGCCATCCATTTGATATAACTTGACTAATTCAAGTTCAAGATCGCCATGAATGGTTTTAAACACATCGTCCAATAACATATTTTTAATAGTATTTTGTACTTTATCCCAATTTCCCAATTGACGATGAATACGAACGATCATCAAGTTGGCTTCTTCTTTTCGTTTCTTGGATGTGGTGTTTTTGATGACTTGTTTATACGCTTTCAGTGATCGTTCGAAATCTTCTGCATTATAAGCCAAATCTGCAAGGCGATAGTAAATTTGTCCGCGCTCATCCCGATCCCGATTAGCGGATGCAGCCAGTTCAAGTTGTTCCAACGCAGATTCAGGATTATTTCCTTCGAGTTGAATTTCCGCTATGGATAAATATATTTTTGACAGCAGGTTTTTATCATCTGTTTTATCAAGGATGCTATTTAAATCATCTAATGCTGGCTGTGGTTTTCCCAGTTTCCATTTGCATAAAGCCTGCCAATATTCCGCTTCCAGTTCTCTGTTATCATATTTCTCTGTATATTGCTTAAATGTATTTTCCGCAATGCGATATTCCTTGCGATGAAATCGTGCTTTACCAATAAGAAACAAGGCTTCAGGGCAGTATTTTGAGTCGGGATATTTATCCAAAACGTATTGTGATTTATCGATCACTTTACCATATGCATCGATGGCCGAAGGCGGAATGGATTCACCTGCTTTTTCCAGGCGTTGTTTTTCAGCCAGTTTAAAATAGTACTGTGCATTATAAAAGGTATTGAAGTATGCACAGGATGACAACAACAGAAATGCTGTCATGGTAATTATCAATTTTGGATGTAAGAGCTGGTTAATAGAGGTCATTATCAAGCGGGAAATTCGCTGACTTCCATGTGAATTCCAATAAATTAACTGGTTGTAGAATGCCAAGTTCCGGAATAATTTTTATGAGTATGATTTTCAAATCTAGAACCATTTTCAACGCCATTTTTCTTTTTTCCGTTTTATGGGCTTCAACACCCGATTCTACGGAAAAGATCCCGGAGACAGGCTATATTCTTCCTACATGCGACAGTTTGGGCGTCCCCCTTTTCGTGGATGGCATTAATGTCGGAAAGTCTCCCATACGACGTCCGGTGCCTGTTTTAGCCGGGTTTCATGAGGTGGGCTATGCTCCGCCCCAAATCAGGGATGCCTATGTTAAAAAGCAGTTATATCAGGCCATTAAAAAAGTGTATGTTCCTATTGGAGATACTGTTCGTGTGGCACTTTACTTTGATCAGGAATACACCCAATATAAAGCAATTAAAACAGAAAATAAAATCACTCATTATGTTGGTATGGTTATGATCATTTCATCAATATATCTTTTTTGGCGTGTTTCAGGATAATATTTAAGAGAGCGGACGTAATCCATCCGTTATGGATAGTGTCATTGCGAGTTCCGATGCGAACCGGGACGTGTAATCTCTTATCATCAGCTAATGTAAAGACATCACTTGCAGTGAGCGTATTGAACTAATATTATCAGGGCGTAAACAGAACAAAGGAGATCGCCGCGTCTTTTTACTTCGTATTAAAGACTCGCGATGACAGATTTTGTTTTTTAAAGATAAACGATGATGTTTTTACCTGTCCCTGCCGACTCTCTTCTATAATCATTTTGGAGTATATCCATTTACTTTTGAGAATTTTGTGCCTTTTTCGGCGAATAATCCATTCGTAATTTTAAGTATGGATAAATATACGATTTACGACCCGGCAATTAAATTCAGGGCGGATTACAAATGGCCGGACGAGAGTACTGAACGCGATTGCCCTAAATGCAACACGCCAATGCAGTTGAATGAAAATGAGGAAACATATTTTGGCAAACCCTGGTGGTGTCCAAAATGTCAGTGGCAGTTTTCTGAAGAAGAATTAACGAATCAAGATTGAACTATTTCTGAATCGTCAGCTAAAATCTGATCCACGACGTATCTCACAACAGCCAAATCATCTATATAACCCATATCCGGAATTTCATCCGGTATTTCATCATCATTGACCACAAAATAATCCAGTGCATACAGGATTCTTCGTTTGAGATCATCATTCAAGGATGGCATAGCTAATAGAATATTATATAATCTGGAAACATCATTGATCAGTTCAGTCGTAAACTCATTCAATTTAGTTAATATAAGCATCGATTCAAGTTTCTGGGGAATGACTGCCAGAATTTTCTGCTCTCTGGAAAGATCAAACGCAGCAATCCTTCGCTCCATTTTTTGAATATCTTCTTCTGTTAATTTGAATTCTTCCGGATGTGTTTCCATGATTAAATTTATTAAACTTTTTGGAATAAATATGTCATGATTATGACTTTATATAATGAAATTTATTGGAACGCCACTGATTTGCGAGCACTGCGAGACTCAACAAGATTACAATATATGAAATCCATGAGTAATGCATGAATACTTATTCGTTACAAGAATGACTATAGTTGGAAAGAAATGCAAATGAAGAAACCGAACGAGATGACACCATTGGAAGCAGTCACCCATTTATTAACATGCTTGCAGTTAGCAGACGGTAAAATGGATTTTGAAGAACGGGAATCATGGGCCAATGCCATTACAGAACTTTTTCCGGATCATTCACAAGACAGGGCTATGGAATTTCTGCAAGACGCCTCCAGAGCCTTGCTGGCTATGGATTCATTTTCCAGACGTAATTATGCGATCCGGCTCTGCTCGAATATTAAAAAGTATTTTACTGAAGAAGACCTGCAAAACAAATTTGGTCCAAAAGTAGCTGCATTAGTTGAAGCGGACGGCATGGTCTTTTTCTCAGAAAAAGAGATGGTAGCGGATATAGAAAGAGAACTGGGGATTCAAATCAAATTGGAGGATTAGTACCTTTTGGACTGCATTGACTGTGTCAATGCTCAATTGACTGTGTCAATGCTCAATTGACTGTGTCAATGCTCAATTGACTGTGTCAATGCTCAATTGACTGTGTCAATGCTCAATCGACTGTGTCAATGCTCAATTGACTGTGTCAATGCTCAATCGACTGTGTCAATGCTCAATCGACTGTGTCAATGCTCAATCGACTGTGTCAATGCTCAATCGACTGTGTCAATGCTCAATCGACTGTGTCAATGCTCAATCGACTGTGTCAATGCTCAATCGACACAGTCGATTGACTCCATATTAATAATCGTCTTTTACTTTCACTTTATCACACGGATATTTGTTAATAATTTTCCGTATCTCCTCCTGCTCCTCTTTTAAGCGATAATAATAACTACCAAATTTCCATTTTTCAGGTGAGTCCACATAACCATGTTTTACAGGATTATACCATATATAATTGAGACGTGTAAAATATGATTTTTCAAATGTAATGCAGGTATCTCGGTAATTATAAAAATATTTTTCACGAATTCGTTTAATTTGATGTTTGGATAACCAATTTGCTGTAAATCGATGAAAATTATTCATTACATTTGACAAAGTAGCCGCATTTTCCGGTGCATTGACCATTATATGAATATGATTATCTAAAATCACCCAATCTTCCAATTCCCATTGATAGAATTCCAATGATTTAGTAAGATAATCAAACGCTGCTAGTTTTGCATCCTTTGATTTAAGATAAGGATATCTACCCAATGTAGAAGCTGTAATAAAATACTTCGCATTAGCGATAAATAAATGCGGCGGATTATGCTGATATGTTTTGTATTCTTCCTCCATTTTTACTTTTGAAATGATGCGATTGTGTTAATTCGTTGACTTAATCAACTACCTTGATTTATTATTAGACTGTCGGTGTTCAATAACCCCTATCTTTGGAATACATTGACTGTGTCAATGTACAATCGACACAGTCGATTAATTTCCATATTAATATTTTTAGATTCCAAATCCTTATTTCAGAAGCAACATTTTATTTACTTTTACAAACCCAGCTGTTTCGAGTTTGTAAAAATACATACCTGCGCTGACTTGTTTCCCAGCGTTATTTTGGCCATTCCAGCGGATTGATTTATATCCTGCCCGTTCTGTTTGATTTACAAGCGTTTTTACTTCCCGGCCCAATATATCATAAATAATCAAGTCCACATG
Organism: uncultured Fidelibacterota bacterium; assembly: GCA_913009735.1. Lineage (GTDB taxonomy): Bacteria > Fidelibacterota > Marinisomatia > Marinisomatales > TCS55 > JADFRD01. Next base: position 1,860 of record CAJVYU010000025.1, on the reverse strand, counting down.
TGTTTCTTCCGGCAGGTCATATTGCATGGTTGTCACCGGATTAAATGGATTGGGGTAATTCTGGTGTAAGGCAAATTTATCGGGCACAGCGATAACTTTTTGTGAAACGAATCCTTGAGCTACTGTGTTTTTATACCGGTCCAAAAAGATATATTGTATTGATATAAACGAATCTTCTTTATCCAAAGCCCTGGTTTCTATGGAAATCTGTTTATTTTCTTTTTCTACAAGATACGATTTTTCAATTAACAGGTTTCCAAGTTCTTGAAAGTGGCTTTTTAACTGAATTTCATCATTGACTATCCGGTCAGAAGAATTTTCAAACTCTAATCTATTTTGATCATAGTTTATCAGTATTTGACCAGAAACAGCGCCTACAGGCATATTTATCTCAAGTATCTTACCAGATTGACTGATTGCTATTTCAGGGCCAAACTGATTGAAATTAGCTAACATTAATACGGGTGTATTGTTAGACCAATGCCACATCCTGGCAAATGACATGATATCCCTTAAATCAAATACATTATCAGGGGTAGGGATCAAATGAGGAACATCGCCAATAACAGGTCCTAGTTCCATATTGAAATCACCCGACGTCCAAGCTGTTGCAAAAGTGGTTAAATCAGTTACGTTAACCAATCCATCGTTATTGTAATCCGCATGCGTTTTTGTATAGATAGTGAACGAATAACTGCTGTCTAATCCAACCATATCTGTCAAATTGGAAATTGAAAAGCTCAACGTATCCAAACTTGCATAAGGCGCAGTCAAATTTATCTGAATAGAATCGTTATTCAGAACCGATGCATGAGTTACAGGAATAATCGATGATAATTCATATTCCATACTGACGGAAGGTTCGGATAAAATAATGTCGATTACCCTATTCTCTGTCAAGGCTAATAACTCAGTCGTGTCAAAGGTCATGCTCACAAATGTGGGCGGACCGGGATAAATATCAATGACGAAACCGTCACTGGAAGCAACAGCAGAAACATTCCCCACCAAGTCATTGGAGCGTACAGAAAAATAGTAAGATGCAGCATGCTGTAAGCTCAAACCGGTATAGTTGATGACTGAACTGTCCATGCTGTTGTCTGTCCATTCTATAATATCATCACTCCCGGATGATGAACCTAAAGCAAATTCATACCGCACAATTCCGCTCAATGAATCTATAAAGCCAAACCAGTTTGCAGAAGCTGTTCCAGAAGAATTCGATAGCCAAATGTCCTGGCTGCTTCCATCGTAAACAATCCCAATGGAGGGCGGTTCATAATCAATGGTAATACCGTCGCTAACAGCGATATCGGAACGGTTACCGGCTATATCGTAAGCGCGGACATTGACATAATATGTTGTGCCATTTATCAATGATAAACCACCTACAGTTACATCAGTATTTGTGCTTACACTTGTCCATGGAACAGTTGTTGAATCTCCCGGTGTAGTTCCGAATGAAAATTCATAAAACTCAATTTCCCGTGTATCATTCCCCTGCCATGCGGCCATGAGTATTGTATTATCCTGCTGCCAGTCAATGTCTTCCGTTAATGAGCCGTCAATAGGTTCAGAAACGGTGGGGCTGAATTGATCGACGGTAATGCCGTCGCTAGTGGCAACTGTGCTTGTATTATTAACAAGGTCTGTGGCACGGACAGAAATGTAATACGTCGTTCCACTTTGCAGCGTCAAATCATCCCTGAAAAATGATGTTTCAAGCTGATTATTCGTCCATGCAACAACATTTGTACCACCGGAAGTTGTTCCGATGGCATATTCATAATATTGAATTCCACTGATCGTATCGGAAAATCCGCTACAATTACCCTCCAGGGTTGTGATAGAATTTGTCCA
>CAJVYU010000024.1 GCA_913009735.1 uncultured Fidelibacterota bacterium | reverse complement strand
CAGGAAAACCTCCCCCCAGCATTTTGGCTGTACATAATACATCAGGAATAACATTTTCGTGTTCGCAGGCAAACCATTCACCAGTACGGCCAATCCCGGTTTGAATCTCATCCAGGATAAGCAAGGCCCCAAACTGATCACATAATTCCCGTACTTGGGTCAGATATCCCTGTGGTGGAAGGATAATTCCTCCTTCACCCTGGATTGGTTCCAAAATGACTGCGGCGACTTCTTCGGAGAGTGCAGCTTCTAAGACTTCAATACGACCAAAGGGTATATGTTCAAATTCCGGCACCAATGGTTGGAAGGGCTCCCGAATATCTTTTCGCCATGTGGCCGAAAGGGAACCAAAGGTCCGCCCGTGGAAAGCGCGGATGGTACTAATTATTTTTCGTCTTCCCGTATTCATCCGACCCAATTTAATGGCCGCTTCCACAGCCTCTGTGCCCGAATTACATAAAAAGGCCCGGTTCAAATCTCCGGGAGCGATAGAACAAAGTTTTTCCAGGAACCGTGCCCGGACAGGATGGGCGAAATACCCCTGAATACAATGGGACATTTCCCGGGCCTGTTCAAACACTGCTTCCGCGATGGCGGGATGACCGTGGCCTAGTCCGGTCACGCCAATCCCCGCACTCAAATCCAGATATGAATTCCCTTCTGTATCCCAAACCCGGCAACCTTGCCCTTTTTCCAGGGCTATAGGCCAATTTCCGTAAGCGCCGCTGCCATGGCGTTCTTCAATGTCAATCCACTGGTTCATTGAATCACCGTCCCATTTCCATCCAGGGCCAACTGCAAAGGAGATGATTTCCGTGCATCCCCGAGAGTCACTTTACCCACACCGGCTTCCAGGGCTTCCTTGGCGCCCAGTAGTTTTTTCTTCATCCGACCCTGGGCATATAAATCAATATGCTCATCAATCTCCGCCCGGGGGATAGAACGAATCAGTGATTTCTCATCTTCCGGATTCCGTAATAGGCCCGGCACATTGGATAAAATAATCAGTTCCTGCGCTCCCACAGCGCCGGCGATGCTGGCAGCACAACGGTCCCCATCCACATTAATGGCGGAACTTTCAAAACTGATGGCCGGCGGCGTCAGCACTGGGAGATACCCATTATCCAATAACAGGGACAATAAATGAACATTCACTTTTTCCACCCGACCGGACATATCACCGCGAAGAATTTTCTTCCTTCCGTTTTCTATCACTTTCAACGATCGTTTTTGAGGTCCTTCCAAAAGCCGACCATCGATCCCTGAAAGTCCCACTGCGTTCCGGTTTAGAGCCTGCAGTTTCTCCACGATCATTTTGTTTATTTTCCCTGCGTAAACCATATTAAACATGTCCATAGTTTCCCGGTCTGTGAAACGGCTTGTAAATCCGGATACGGATGTGACAAACCTGGGTGGATGCCCGAGAGTTGCAGATATATTGTTCAACTCATGGGACCCGCCATGGACCAGAATCACCTGCTCATGTCCTGCCAAATCCTGCAGAAAGGCATCATAATTAATACCCTCACTGCCACCTACTTTTACTACCAGCATTATTCAAACTCCTAAACGGGGTGAAAACCCAATTGATTAATTCCTGTCGTTTCGTCCAATCCCAAGGCAAGATTCATGCATTGCACCGCCTGACCGGAGGCGCCTTTCATGAGATTATCGATTGCGGACATGACGATGAGCCGTCCGGTTGCCTGATCTTTCTCGAAACCGATTTCACATACATTTGTCCCCATCACTACCTTCGGTTCCGGATAGCGGTATATCCCCGATTTCTCTTTAACAATGCGGATAAAAGGTTCCCTCCCATAGGCTTTCAGGTAGGTCTGCCATACATCTTTTTCTTCGTATTCACCATCGATAAAAATGTGGATCGTACTCTGGATTCCCCGTACCAATTCTACTGCGTGAGGTGAGAAATTCACCGAAATGTTTCCCTCCGGATTCAGTTCCTGCTCCATTTCCGCCAGGTGCCGGTGACCGCTGGGTTTGAAGCTACGCACTACGCCCTGCCTCTCCGGGTGATGTGTCGCTCCGTTGGACTTAGCGCCTGAGGCGGAAGACCCCACCTTGGCATCAATGATCACCTGGCGAATATTAAAAGCATCCACAAGCGGTTTTAAGGGTAGAATAGCACCCGTAGCCGTGCAACCGGGAACGGCAATCCGCTTTGAGGTTCGAATCTTTTCCCGGTGCAACTCCGGCATCCCGTACACAAACGTTTCCAGCAGGTCAGGCCGCTTATGTTTTTGAGCATAATAACGATCATAATCCTGGGGATTCCTCAACCGAAAATCCGAACTCATATCAATTAACACATCTGTCTTATCCAGGTAAGTATCCACTTTGTCAACAACGGCTCCATGAGGCAGAGCCAAGAATAAAACATCACAGTCCGGCAATTTATCGGGGGTGATGAATTTTAGATTTGTTACTCCGCGCAAATTTGGATGAACTTTATGAATTAGTTTTCCTGCATATGCTCTGGAAGTTGCTGCGGTCAAATTCACTTGAGGATGCTGTAATAACAGCCGGAGTAATTCACCGCCTGTATATCCGGAGCCGCCTACAATTGATACATTTACTTTCTCGTTCATGATAATCTGTCCATTTTAAGCGTGTATTCTAAAATCAGGGCTGGTATGTTGACTCCGGAAATATCAATACTGTTACGGAATTCCATTTTATGATTGACTTCATTGATCACAAGCCCGTCCTTTGTTTCCATGATATCCACTGCCAGTATACCGCCGCCGATGGCCTGAACGGTCTGCTCGCAAAGATTTATCAACTCCGGTGTTAGCGGGCAATTTTCTGCTCGCGCACCCCGGGCAGTATTCGTGATCCAGTGATCTGAAGAGCGGTAGATAGCACACACGGTTTTTCCATCAATGCAGAAAGCGCGAATATCCCGACCTGGTTTTTCCACATATTCCTGGATGTAAAAAACCGAATGGTAACCGGATGGCAGATAGGCTTTGTGTTCCAGGATTGCTTCGGCGGAATCGCGATCGTTTATCTTGGCAAGTAGTCGCCCCCAAGACCCGATCACCGGTTTCAGCACCACCGGATAACCCATAGTTTCTATAGCTTCCAAAGCCGATTCCCGGCTAAAAGCCACTTTCACCTGCAAGGTCGGTACGCCAGCTTGATTCAAAGCAACTGTGGTGGAAACCTTATCCCCGCAAATAGTTGCAACCCGATGACTATTCACTGTTTTGACACCTACACTTTCCAACATCTGTAAAGTATAGAGTGAACGGGTATGGGAAATCTCCCGGTCCAGGAGAATATTAAAGTCATAGTGGTTCTCACCATTCATAATCAGATTACGGCTGTCAACCCTGATTAGGTCAACACCCATCTTTTGAGCTTCTTCGAAGATTAGTTTTTCCTCCTTCCTCATACGGGAAAAGAGAATGCCTACTTTGTTCATGGGTTAATATCTCCTGGTACGGTTGAGGATTGCATTATCTTATTCACCCCAATCCTCTTGTTCCTCCGGTGCCTCTTCAACACTAAGAGGGTTCAAACTTAACACCTCTAATTCTGCACTGCAGGTTCCACAGTCGATGATTTCATTTTCCACGACGCCTGAAGGCATAGCGAGATGGGTTCCGCATACTGGACATTCTAGCATGGTATTGTTCCTTTTTTTCATTTTGGTTAAAAAAAAAGCCTCTTACACCGTTGGGTGCAGAGGCTTTATCAAATTTTGGTGCAATTTGCTTCTACATCCCTAAGGTGATCCTGCCTTTTTAGCCTTTTTGTCGTTGGATTTAGAAGTAAATAATTTCATTATGCTTTTGACAATTTCTTTTTTCTAATCTATTAGTATTTCTTGTAATTATTTTTGTGGTTTAGGGGATTAATAGCCCGGATTCCACGAATAAACCGGCGGGCAAGTTAAACCATACATTTTTCTAATGTCAATAGATATATCAGGTAAATTCCTCTGCCGATTCATTATACACCTCTATTACTCCGGCATATCCGCCTGCGGAACGGATAAGTGTTAATCGTCTGATATTAAATATTATTTCCAATTTAAATAATCCCTCTTTCCTGCCCTATTTTTTGAAGTCTTCCCAGCCTTTGAAATCTTCCCCATCTTGGGGAAGATTTAGATGGGGATTTAATCATTGGGGGGAGATGATCAAAGGATTCCCTGTCTACGCACCTCCGGCAGGCATTCAAAAACCTTTCGCCGCCGCTATTTCCCCCGAATTCGACATTGGCCAATGTCGCATGCAGGGAAACACAAAGCCCGCCTGCCGAAGTCGATGCGCAGGCTGGGGGTTTAAAAATACCTGCCGGCCCATCTGGAAGGTGGGTTTGCAGACAATTATTGAATAACAATACACAGGATGGAATTGCTATGCCATAAGCAGATAAATTTCAGAAGTTTGGAACACAAGGAAATGGTTAAATTCAATTAAAATGAGAAGTAGCATAGGCCGGTAAATTCCTTTATTATGAGAAAAACAAATTTGCGCAGTCAATTATTTCAGCGGGCGAAAAATGCCTACTACAATTAATTCTTAGTTAGTACAATGTTGGGAACGACGACACTTTCTGATGACTAAACAGTATAATTAAAGAAAGAAAATAGTTATGATTATTATTTGGATTTTATTAGGTCTGGTCATTTTTTTTTGTTTGCTTGATCTATTCATTAAATACGTTTATCGATACCCGAAAAAGACACATCAAACCACACCTGCGGAATCAGATATACCATTCAAAGAGATTCGGTTTCCTACTAAGAATAATTGTCAATTGTATGGTTGGTGGATACCTGCTCAAAATACATCATCCAATCCGGTCTCGACTTTGATTTTGGTACATGGATGGGGACGTAACCTGGAACGTATGATGACCTATATTCAAAAGCTTCATTCCAAGCATTACAATTTACTGGTGTTTGATTTGCGAAATCATGGCAGCAGTGACCCGGATAAATATCCTAATTTATTAAAATTTTCTGAGGATATACGGGCTGCTGTTGACTTCGTTGTAACACAAGATTCTGTAGAACCCGGACTGATTGGGGTCCTGGGTCTATCCATTGGTGGAGCTGCAGCTATTCACGCTGCAGCTTTTGATCAACGGATTAAAAGTATAATTACAATTGGAGCACTTGCACATCCGGTTGATGTGATGAAATTAGAGTTTCAAAAATGGCATATTCCTTATTTTCCGCTAGTATGGCTATTTTTCAAATATTTGCAATTTAAAATTGGGATAAATTTTGAACATATCGCTCCAGTAAATAATATTAAGAATACTAAAGCGAAGATATTGTTGATCCATGGTGATCAGGATACAGTTGTCCCAATCGAACAGGGAGAAAAATTAGAAAATGCCGGTAATCCCGAGACAACCCGTCTCTGGGTTATTCCAGGCAAAGGTCATAGCGATTGTCACTATCACCCGGAGTTCTGGCAAAAAGTGGAATCGTTTCTACAAGAGACTAATTATGTTAAATTTGACCATGAAATATCAAACACATGAAGTTTTCACACAGCTCATCTATTGTTATTTTTTAGTCTTTATCCATTGCCTATTATGAATAAAACTAGTGAAGAATAATTATTCCCGATACAATAATGATTGTGTAATGAAATTTGTCTTTCACCAATTCCGAAATAGATGGAGAATGTATGTCAACTAATTTTTTAAATAGAATCATGGTTGCTTTGTACAGCAATCCCTGGGTAAAAAAACGTTGGTCGCAGAATTTCAATGCATTAGAAACTGATATGATTCCATGGACTCCTCTTCAGAAGCCTCTTTCACAATGCAAAATCGCATTATTAACGACTGGAGGCGTTCATTTAAAAAACGATAAACCTTTCGATATGGAGGACAAAAATGGAGATCCCACTTATCGAAAGATCCCCTCCACGGCTGTGCAGGAAGATATTACCATTACCCATAAGTATTATAATCACAGTGATGCCGATAAGGATATTAATTTAGTGCTACCTCTTGATATTTTAAGAGACGTTCAACAAGAAGGACTTGTGGGAGAGTCGGCAGAATTTTTTTATAGTTTTATGGGACATATAGATAAACACCACATCAAAACATTGGTGGAACAAACAGCAAAAGACGTTGCTCATCAAATAAAACAAGAAAAGGTAGATATAGCCGTTCTTGTTCCCGCTTGAGGGATGTGCAATCAGACGGTCGGTCTGGTACAAAGAGAGATTGAAACCCAGGGAATTTCTACAGTAGGTGTTTCCATTGTCCGGGAGATTAGCGAAAAGGTGAAACCTCCTCGAACCTATTTTCTAAAGTACCCATTTGGTCATGCACTAGGTGAACCTTTTAATAAAAAGCAACAGGTAACTATTTTTAAAGAGTGCTTAAAAGTATTAGAATCAGCTCAAAAGCCAGGAGTGATTGTCGATAGTCCTTATCGTTGGCGTAAACACCGGTTTAATTGAGGGATACGTACAAATGCAAAACGGGATTCTTCAAAAGACATTTTAAATATTTTAAAGAACACAAAATCTGTCTTCGCGATCTGCCGACTGGCTGAGAAGCGATCTCCTTCGATCTGCTTAAGTAAGGAGATTGCCACGTCATCCCGCAAAACGGGATTCCTCGCAAAGACAATTAGTGTTTGAGAGTCTAAATAATAATATTGAAAGAGATTACCAACCTATCCGATGCCGGATTAATCACGCCACTGAAGATGCAAATTCAGACAATTGCTGTTTCAAATCGTCTGGTGTTTTCACCTGCCTGAGTTTTTTATTGGGAATCTCATACAAATCCGCTTTTGTCCTAAACCAAGTCTTGTCTGATCGATAACGTTTTGTACCTTTTTTATAAAACAACGCCGTTTTCTCTAATTCACTTTTCGGGAGCCACCCGCAAATTGTGAGCTCTTTTTTTTCTTCAAAGTAACTGCAGAAAATGTATGCATCTGTGGGATAATTTTTTTGGAGAGCAATAAAATTGTTTACATAATAATCCTTTACATCAGTGGTGCGTCCCATGGTTTTTACATCAATGGATAGTCCGGCAAATTCTAGATCTTTACCGTGATCAAATCCTTCTTCCCCAGTAAGCAGATTTACATGAAACATGGTCTGAATCGTACACTGACCGATTAAGCCGGTCAGCTGTTCATGATAATTACCGTCAGCAACACCACGGTTACCGAAATTGTGATCAACGAGTAACTTTTGAGAATAATCAATTATTTGATTAGATACTTTAATTTTAAACATGCCCAAGCCTCCGAGGTGCGCTTTATACTTATAACCGTTCTTTCGCCGTTTTACAATATTGTTCAGATGTATCAATGCCGAGATATCGTCTCCCGAACTTTGATGCCACAGCCGTTGTTGTACCAGCGCCGTTGAACGGATCCAGTATGATGTCATCTTTATAACTGAACAATTTTAAAACCCTCTCAACCAGAGCTTCCGGAAACATGGCCGGATGATCATATTTCTTCATTTTCTTTTCGGGAGCAATTGACCATTTCGCTACAACCCATTCTTTGAATTCATCGGCTGAAATATCAATATTGTCTTTTTCTCCCGTCTTTTTCAGTTCGCCTTTGCAAAAAATTTCAATGAATTCCCAAGTGTATTTCAGATAAGGACTGCTGGGACTTTTCCAACTTCCCCAAGCGGTGTATTTACAATTATAATTGTTTTTCTCCCACAGGACCTCCCCTTTCCATATCAATTTTCGTTTGAGGCAATGCTGACTGATCAAATGATGGCTGGGGATATAATCGGAAAAAAGTGGCTGTACATTGATAATCAACCGCCCGCCATATTTCAATACTCGAATGCATTCATCCAGGATATGAAAAAGCATTTTGAAGTATACATCCCAATTATGGTCGTCGTCGCTATCCTCATAATCCAGTCCAAAATTATACGGAGGAGATGTAAAAACAAGATCAATACAATTATTGGGTAACTTTTGTAATTCAACAAGACTATCACCGCAGATAATTTGGTTTTCAAACTGTTCAGGTAATAGGTTGTTTTCCTGAATGAATTCATTGTTTAATGCATAAAAATATTTCCCGCGACGTCCAACTTTTTCTTTACGATTCCTGACCTTCCGCTCGTTATTATAATTCACGTATAAGCGCTTTCCGCTTTTAATTCCGTAACTACCGATTTTTTCGATTTCAGCATAGATTGTCTTTATAATATTGTCATTTTCAAGACCACATTCCGCCTCGACCGTATTGCTGATCAACGAGTATTTCTGGAAATCAATCGCACGAACTTTTACAGTAACTTCTTTCCCATTTTCAGTAACATTAAAATCCTGTAGATTGAAAAAACTGTTAAGGTTTTTCAGTGCATATTTTTCCTTCTTGGAAGGATTTTTATCTAAAGTGAGTTTAATTTCTTTGAATTGTTCCATAATTACAGTTTAGTCCACTTATGGGAAATTAATTACAATTATATGCTATGTTAAACTATAAACTGCAAACGATTCAGAATAATCATATATATCTAAAATATTTCTTAATACAAATAGTATTTCTATTGCAGTCTTTAAAGAAATGGTGGGTAAATCAGCAAGAGTATAGGATACTAACTAAATACAGTACTTTTCTTAACGTAAGAAAAGTACCAATAGAAGCTTTCGCTGTGGAATAATTCGGGGACTTCGTTTTTGCTGGGTTCAGTGCTTTTATAGACATACAATCTCCCGACATAAAGCACGGGACGATAAGCCTACGGGATTTCTTTTCATTTTAAAGACTCCGTTAGGAGTCAAATGTCTATAACATCCAATTATAATAGATTACCAACGCCGTAGATGTTGAATATTTTTATGTCTAATTCTGTAAGTTTATAGACCATAACCTTTATTTTTGTTTCTTTCCTGTCCGCAGTAACTGAAATGAAGGCAGGTCTTCAAAGAAAAATAAATATTTTGGATTACATTCTCAAACGTTCAGAAAAATGTATTTGTTTAATTATATAGAGGGATTGTTTTCAACAAGTAGTTTCTGAATTTGTGCAATATCACTCTTGGTTGTCGGTAAATGAGGAAAAATACAAGAAAAATACGCTTAATTTATTTTGGATAGCACTTGCAGAATAATGAATGAATCATTGAACAAAAAGAGGCCAATAAGAGATCTTTTTAACTATCGGTTGTATCCATCGCAGCCGGTTCCGGCGGTTTGGGTTTCTCACCCCAATATGTTGGCCGTGTTTGAAGTTGATACATGATATTGGTATTGGTTTGATATACTTCTTTTTCATCTCCAATACGAACAAAATTCTTGCTCCACTCTGATTTGGATCTACCGAACACTGCTCTGCCGATTTCAGAGCGGTTTTCATCATAAATAATCAATTGAGTTCCCGTAGAATCATCAACAGAATATGTACTCCATTTATCAGGATTTTTCGATATAAGTGACTCTCGTTTGACTTTCAAAGATTGGTCAAAAAATTTATTCAAGATAACTGGTTTAACGACTAATGAATCCTGGTTAGTAATTGTCCAGATTGAATCACTTCTCGTCAATTCAAGTAAATCGATCCCTTTTGAAATACGAAATGAATAGACATCGTCTTTTTCAAATGGAAAAATTGAATCCGTAGACGTGGACAATTTCTGTTGACCGTAATTGTCTATAACATATAGCACGACCAGTATACCGAGGATGATCAGAATTATCTGCCATTGTTTAGTCATAAATTTCCTCCAAAATACTTGCACGTTTTCGCTGACGCTGTAACCGGAAAAAGCCAAATCCAATAATCAGGATTGATGGTAGTGTGATATTAATCCATTTCCACGTTTTTTTCGCATCATCAGAAATATCTTCCAGTGGGCGGTTTGTTATTTCCCTTGAACGGAGAGCAATCAAATCCTGATCTCCAGCCAAATAGTCAATTGCGTTCATTAAAAAAATGTGGTTTTCAGGGATACGCCCTCCTCCGTCATCCAAAAGAAACCGGGAGTCAGAAATAAGAATAATCTGGCTGTTTAAACCGGTTTCAATATTTGATATTTCCGCTTTGGCAGCTAATATTTTTCCAGGACCATTCAATGCACGCAAAGCAGGGTTAGATTTTGGATCCGGGTTTAAATTATATGACCCTGTCATGGTAGATGAGTGGTTCGAACTCGAAAACAAAGGAGTTACATTCACATTATTCGGGACAGAGTCCAGATCAATTTCGCTTGGGAAAAAGACAGACAATTGTTCCAAACCTTTTACAATTATTTCATCTTTATTAAAATTCCGGACAATGGGTAAAAATGGATATTCCATAGGAACATTCATCCGAATAAATCCCATATTTTGCTGAACACTTACCCGGCTGCAATTACGATCTAATACGAGGTTTTCCTGTATTTTCAACCCTGACGAATATAACAAATCAAAAATATCAGATTGTATGGGAGTGGCTCTTTGTGTCTGTAAATCCGTGTAAATACGACCTTGTGCGATAAAAATATTGCCCCCGCGGTTAATAAATGCTGTCAGATTTTCTTTTGCGTCCGTTGATAATGAATCTTTGACGCCGTTAATCAGGATAACATCAATATTATCCGGAATAGATTGCGCCAGATTGATATTTCGTACCTGGTAGCGCTGACGCAGTAACATGGAAATATTCTGGTTTTGGATTTCCGGATCTTCGTCGGTGTTAACAATAGCAATGACTTTTTTATTCGCATCAACCAATTTTTTTATTTTAGTCGTAATTTCATATTCCAACCCGGTCGTGGATTGAATCAGGGGAATCACTTCTTTCTGATCTTCATATTGAATGGTCAATCCCATCAATACACGTTTTACTTCCATTTTATCATTTTCAACTACTTGCAATTGAACGGGCTGAACTCCCGCTTTCTGGGCTTCCTGTTCCAGTTTATCATCTGCTCCCGGTTTATAAAATTCAAAGCGCAGATTTCCATCAGAAAATGCAGCGTATTCTTCCAGAATATCCTGTAGATAACGACGGTTATTTCCATATTCACCCGGTAAATCATCGGAGAAATACACCTTCATGGTCAATAAGTCATCAATTTGCTTAAGAACATTTTTACTGGATTCGGACAGTGAATACATTTTATTGTCAGTTAAATCCAGGCGAATGAACCAGTTCCGGGAAACCAAATTTAATAAAACAAGAGCCAAGCCAATGGCAGCAACAGAAAGAAATACGGATCGTTTTAAATCAAATTTCATGCTTACCTCCATTTCCGTGCTGCAAGTGTTTGAACAGTCATGTAAAGAAAAAAGCCAATGAGTGAAAAGAAATAAATCAAGTTTCTCGAATCAATGACTCCTCTGGAAATATTTGATAAATGATAATTGACACTTAAAAACTGAATAATACCGGCTAATGCACTCGGCATAAAAATCAGCATCCAATCCATGAGAAAAAATATTAGGACCAGGAAAACGCCAATGATAAACGCAACAACCTGGTTATCCGTCACACTGCTGGCAAAAATGCCAACGGATGCATAAACCCCACCCACAAGAGCTAACCCTAAATAACCGCTGATGACAGATCCATAGTCCACGTTTGTTCCAACGCTTATCAGCGTAATTAAATGAACACTTGTTGCCAAAAGTCCTAATAGAATCAGCGAAAAGGCTGCGAGAAATTTCCCAATAACAAATTCATAAGTTTTTAAGGGTAGAGTGTCGATGATTTCCATTGTCCCTGTATTTTTCTCCTTGGCAATAAGACCCATGGCTAAAGCCGGGATAAAAAAGAGGTATACTAAGGGAACCACCCGAAATAATGACCTCATATCTGCCTGCCCAATAAGAAAAAAAGTATTCACAAAGAAATAGCCGTTCACTACAGCAAAAATGACGAGAAAAATGTAGGCCATAGGACTATTGAAAAATGAACGGATTTCCTTAAGAAATACAGATTTCGTATTATGCATCGTTTCCTCCTGTCACAGTCAGATCTCTGAAAATATCTTCGAGTTTGGCTGTATGCGGTGTCATGCTCAAGATGACCCATCCTTTATTAACTGCATATTTAAAAATTTGCTCACGTGGATCTTCTTCCCGTTTGTATTCCAGATGAATTTTATGTCCATTCGGTATGGGATCCGAAGAAACGATTTTTATCGCTGGGACTGAATCGCTCATTTCCTTGATTTGATCATCCTGTGATAAATTTGTTTCCATTGTCAAGAGGACATTCCCCATGAAGCTGCTCATCAGTTCTTCATTGGTTCCATCCGCAACTATCTCACCCTCGTGGATAATAATGATTCTGTCCACTGTTGCCTGAATTTCCTGGAGAATATGACTGGACATCAGCACTAGTTTTTTCTTTCCCAGATTTTTAATCAATTCCCGGATTTCTACAATCTGATTTGGATCTAACCCTGTCACCGGTTCATCCAATATCAGTATATCCGGATCATGGATCATGGATGCTGCCAAACCAATGCGCTGGCGATATCCTTTTGAACATTCCGATATTTGTCTGTGAACTATACTTTTCAAACCGCATTGGTCAACGATTCGGTGCAAAGCTTCTCTAAATTCCCGTCCTCGAATACCTCGAATATCAGCTATAAATGAAAGATAATCATGTACAATCATTTCTCCGTACAAAGGATTCAGTTCAGGTAAGTATCCGATTCGTTTTTGAATTTCCTCTGCATGATCCGAAATATTTAAATCATCTACTTCAACAATACCTCCTGTTGGTATCAGATAACCGGTGATCATCTGTAAAGTAGTGGTTTTTCCGGCACCATTTGCACCAAGAAACCCGACAATCTGTCCACGTGGAATCTCGAAATTTATCGATTTAACGGCTTGCACTTCGCCATAGTCTTTTGATAAATCTTTAACTCGGATCATTGATATTAACTCCCTGGTTAATCAATAAATAATATTGAATTAACTCATAAATATTCGTTTTGTTCCACTAAGCAAAATGGTTAAAAAATGGAGCGAATTCAAATAAGAACCCTTTGATAAACCTGATGTGTGAAGAAAAAAGAGTAAAAATTTGTCTGATTAAGGCGGAAAATACAGTTTATAGCAACGCTATGAACAAATTTTCCAACGAAAAACAGGAAAATTTTAAACTTTTTAATTTATGCAATAAGTTTATCAAAGGGTTCTAAAATATTGTTTTAAAAAAAGACCAGGTACGCAGTATGAGACACTCAATTTTTACAACAATTGTATTACCAGTTTCCAATTTTACCACCATCCGGTATTCCTAGAATAATGATGTTACTTGGAAATAAACCCTAATAAAGGCAACTGAATTCTGTTCTTTACAAAATTTCTTTCAAATAAAGCAGATATGTTAAAGCATCTATTAAAGTAACAATACATCTCCTTAAGAAGGTGGAATATGAAAATTTTGTGTTATTAATATACCTTTCAAGGTAGTTGAGTCCACGCCACGCCTACGCTTCGCCTTCAGCCTTTAGGCAGACAAGCTTGGTTCTGCAAAAACCCGTGGATTATTGATGCATTAGAGTTTGTTTACTGAAAGAGATTGCCATGTTCCGATTTCATCGGGCCTCGCAATAACAATTATTGGTGTGGATTATTCAGGTTAGTAGTGTTACGATCACTTTACGCCGATGTTTAGGACCATCAAATTCGCATAACATAACACTCTGCCAAGTACCTAAGAGGAGTCGTCCATTTTCAAAAGGAATTGTTTCGCTTGGTCCTACAATAGCTGATTTCACGTGTGCATCGCCATTTCCATCGATTCGATCATGTAGAAAAGTACCGCGGGGGGCCAGTTTTCTTAAAACACCCAAAACGTCATCGATAATATTTGGATCGTCATTTTCATTCACGACTACTCCGGACGTAGCATGGGGTACATAAATATTGCACACCCCGCTATCCATACCTGATTCAGAAATGACTGCATTTATTTCTGCAGTAATATCAACGAGGTCTTCCCGGTGATCGGTGGAAAATGTTAGTTCTTTTCTGAATAGCATTTCATTCTCCAATAATTTTAACCAGTACCCGTTTGTCTCTTCTACCGTCAAATTCACCATAGAAGATTTGTTCCCAGGGACCAAAATGTAAATGCCCATCCGTTATAGCCACAACCACTTCTCTTCCCATAATCTGCCGTTTATGGTGGGCATCTCCGTTATCTTCCCCAGTCCTGTTATGGTGATATCGATCAGGGCTGGCGTCAAATGGCGCCAGTTCTTCCAGCCAGCGTTTGTAATCTTCATGCAATCCCGGTTCATCATCATTAATGAATACGGATGCGGTAATATGCATCGCGTTGACCAGGCATAGCCCATTTAGGATCCCACTTTCATATAAAGCAGCCTCAACATCAGATGTAATATTAACAAATCCCATCCGTTCGGGGATATGAAACCAAAGCTCCTTATGAAATGTTTTCATCGCTTCTCCTTATGATTTAATTCAGATACTACGCAATTGTTATGGTCAATGGTTGTAATCTGTCAATTTCCGCAAAAACAATGTCACCACTTTCCAACTTCCCCACACCTTCAGGAGTACCGGTAAAAATAATATCTCCGGGGAATAATGTATAAAATTGAGAAAGATTTGAAATGATTTTCGGTACTGATCTGATCATGTGTTTTAAATTGCTGTTTTGACGGATTTCACCATTTACACTTAAGCGAATATTACCCTCATTCAGGTGTCCGGATTCATCCGCTGGCGTAATATCAGAAACCGGTGCTGAATAAGGTATGCTCTTGGCTAATGTCCAAGGGCGTCCTTTTTTCTTTGCTTCGTTTTGTATATCTCTACATGTTAAATCAATTCCCACAGAATAGCCAAAAATATGCTCTAATGCATTCTCTTCAGGTATTTTTTTACCTTCCTTACCAATAGCAATAACCAGTTCCGCCTCATGTTGAAAATTGTTTGTAAAATCCGGAATAGCAATTTTTTGTCCATCTGTTACGATAGCTTCCGGTGGTTTCATAAAAAATACAAATGGAATGTCATTTTCTTCATAGCCCATCTCATCAATATGCTTTTTATAATTTCTGCCTACACAGAAAATTCTATGGACAAGAAATAAATCATTTGACCCTGATATTGGGATTGAAGTTTCAGGTCGAGAATTAAAATAATTCATGAAATTTTAAAATTTTTAAACAAAAAAACCACTGGCAAAGGTGGTTTTAATTATTGGTTAACCGGAAGTTATTTAACAAGTAGTACTTTTTGATTGAGCGTTTGAAAATCAGTGACTAACTGAATAAAATAAACTCCACTGGAAAATTCATCTGCGTCCCAACTGAATGAATATTGACCGGGAGTTTGGGCATTATACATTTTCAATGGATAAAAACCATTTCCCTGTATGTCTATTACATTAATAGCAACGTGTGTTTGCTCCCTTATTTCGTAATTAATAGTCGTTTTATTATTAAATGGATTGGGATAACAAGGATTTAATTTTACTTTTTGAGGGAGGATATCATCATTAATTGAGGATAACGTATTCATATTTTGTAAAGCTGTATTTAATGTAACCAGGAAATCAGATCCATTCGGGGGCATAATTGATCCCTTATCTGAATATACAATACGCATTGTATGATCAATCAACACGTGATGAGGAACAGTCCCATCTGCGAATAGGTTTCGTAAATTTAATCGGTCATCACTAATAATAGGGAATACAACACCAAAGTTCTTTGCCCAATCCTTGCAGGTAAGATTTTCATCCCACCCGGAGCCAATCCCCAAAGTTACTAGTCCATCGTCATTGAATGTTTCAAAAAGCAATTGAGTATACGATGCTTCCAATTGACATTTCCGTGAAGAAGAATTAAAAAATATCAACCAAATAACATTTTGATTTCCCCCATTCACCTCGCCATAGTAATCAAATAAGGACCATTGGGCATTCATACTACAAAGTGAATCAGAAAAATTATCAACATAGTCTCCCACTCTATAGTGTTGTCCCCAGAGACCGCACATGGCTAATATGAGTAAAATAATTATGTGTTTATGTTTATTCATCCCTAAAAGTTGATTTTCTTCCTGAATTAATTAAGTAATATAAAACATTACAAAATAAAATGTTGATATAGAAATTAACGGCTTATACGAAAATATAATGTGGGTGTGAAACCTATCAGTTTTACATCATTTATAATAATCGGCTGATTAGTGGATGCAAATGTATACCGTTTATGACTGATATACCTGTTGTTATAAACGTTAAATAATGAAACCCCAAACTGCCATTCAAGACCCATTTTCTTAAAAGATTTAAAAAGATTAATATCGAGTCGATGAATATTGGGTAATCGTTTATTATTAAATGTACCCGGATTTGCCTCTAATGATATATTGCCTAATTCATCTTCATAGATTACCAGATCATTTTTATTTGTGTACACTTTACCGGAAAGGAATAACCAGGAAAATGTTACTCTCAGTGGCCCGATCTTTGTGGTAGTAACAGATTTAAATTCATGAGTTCTATCATGGTCAGACAAGAATGTTATTCCTCCATTTAAATCATTAAAGTTCCATTCAGATTTACCATAATGATAACTCACCCACCCCGTCATTTTTCCTTTTGTTTTTTGAACCAATACTTCAATTCCTCTTGAATATTCATTCCCTTGGATGACCTCCCCATTATCATACGTGTCTCCCGGAAATAATAAACGAGAAAAACTGGCTATATTTTTCTTTTGGTTAAAATAGACTTCAGTGTTAAAAACATAATCATTGATTGTTGTATAAAACCCTCCTACAAAATGATTTGCTGTAATGGGTTTCAATCTATCTGAGGATAATAGCCAAACAAACTTGTTTCCACTGGATATGAAATCATTACTGAAACGATGCATATACTGGATATACTTCCCCACGGCTAATTTCATATTTGACATGGGATTCAATTTATACATCAATGCTACTCTTGGCAATAATGCCCAGTTATTTTTGTCAGAAAATTGTGAAACCCTTAACCCTGTATTTAAAATAAATCTATTTGTGATTGAAAATTCATCTTCTCCAAATAAAGCTGCAGTGTTTCTGGAAATATCTTTATAAAAAATTGAATCTTGATCCTGCACGATATCAAAAAGAGATTGATATGACGAGTTTTTTATGCCAAGTAAAATATTGTGATTTTTAAATAAAATATTGTGATCAAATTGAATAGTTAAATCGTTTATTTCATTTTTTTCTGAAAATTCAAGTGTATCTGAAAACAATATTCGATCAGGTGTGGACTCATATACCCACGATTTATTCGAAATGTAATTACTGTAATAAGTCGATTGAGATATTAAAAAATTTGTAAATGAATAATTTTCCCACTGATGTGACATTTTAAAACTTTTTCCATTATTTTTCCATTTTGTGTTATCTTTTATATCAATAATAAAAGAGCCACTTCCAAAATTAAATTTACTTTTTTCTAATAATTCATCTTTACTGCTGTAATAACTAAAATATATAATATCCTTTTCAGAAAATAAATATGTAAA
Organism: uncultured Fidelibacterota bacterium; assembly: GCA_913009735.1. GTDB lineage: Bacteria > Fidelibacterota > Marinisomatia > Marinisomatales > TCS55 > JADFRD01. The sequence goes on along the minus strand of CAJVYU010000024.1, from coordinate 17,594 downwards.
CTTTGCATTTATATCTGAAAAATCAAAAGTGGGGGTATATGATTCGGTGGCTGTTGAATCTGTTTGAATGATAGCGCCATACCCGCTTCCTTCTATGAGAAACCGATATATTTTATTATAGAAATCCGTATGGTACTTATCTGCAAATGTACTGCGGTATGTTAAAATAATACTCCCTCTTCTGAAAATGGGTTGTTGAATGGAGAATCCGCTGCTTAATTGATTTGTATGTAAAGAAAACCTGGTTTGATTCATATCACCATTTTTCCCGGTCAGATTGATTATACTATTTACCCGTCCGCCAAAACGAACCGGAAAACCGCCTTTATACACTTGGATATCTTTGATTGCATCAGGATTAATGGAACTCACAAAGCCAAAAAAATGGTCCATTTGATACAATGTTATGCCATCAAGTAAAATATGATTCTGGTCAGGAGTCCCTCCTCGAATGAATAATCCGACTGAACCTACATTCCCCGCTTGGATTCCCGGAAGAAGCTGCAATGACCTGATAACGTCATTTTCGCCTAAATTAGGAATATTTGCCACATTTTTCGGTGAATACGAAATTTGACTGATTTGTTTCCCCTGTTGAATCATATCATATCCTTCACCCATTACAGTGATTCCTTTTCCTGAAATAATCTTAGGTGAAAGATTGATCTGTATTATGGAATTATTCGTTGCTTTATTATCAAATAACAGCGTCTGTGTTTCATAACCTATATAAGAAATTTGAAGTGTGCATAATTCAGCTTGGACGTTCGGTATGATAAAAAAACCATTTTCCGAAGAAACATTTCCTAAATATGAATTCAGAATATGAATATTGGCATTAGCAATAAATTCACCGCTTATTTTATCTCTTACATATCCTGTTATTTTATATGGTCTTTGAAGTATAGGGTTTGGGGAAATAATAATCTGGTTTTCTTGCTGAGTCCAGTACAAATCTTTCCCAGTCAGCAGTACAGATAATGCTTCATCAATCGAGCAATTACTACAAGAGGCATTCACAGATTTCCCAGTAAGATAGTCATCTTGATAAACAATCGATAAATCATATTGTCTCATTAGCGAGTCTAATGATTGAGTTAAAGGTTCATTGGTATAATTAAAAAAAATCCCACTTTCCTCTTGAGGGAAAGCGGGATTTTGTGCAAGAAATAGTAGGAGAAGTTTTGTTAAAAACGAATCAGAAGATAATATATGTGTCCTTTTCAAACCTGTATGACCGTTGTGCTAACACTGAAAGTGTTTCCAAGACTGTCCGTAAATCACTTGCTTCGATAATACCGGATATGGTTATATCACCTAGGTCAGCACTTTCAAATTCAATTTTGACATCAAATTTACGTTCAATTTCATTACAAACAGTCTGCAGTTTTGAATTTCGTAATATTAAATTGTTATTAATCCAGCCGGGATACTCTTTGAAAGTAAAGTTTGTTGTCTGACCAATTTTTGTTTTATCGATCATTTTAATCAACTGCCCTTTTGTTAAAACAGCTTCCGTGTTTTGTTCATTCATTTTTTCAGATACTTTCACTGTTCCTTGAATGACAGCAACCTCAACATCATCCTGGCGATTTCTAATATTGAATTTGGTTCCTACCACTTCGACAGTTGCCGGACCAAAATCAACTATAAAAGGAATTTTCCCTTTTTTCACATCGAAAAACGCTTCACCAAACAATTCAATATTACGATGTCGAGTACCATAATTGCGTTTATATGAAATTTTACTTTCGGCATTCAGGGAGATCACTGATCCATCAGGCAAAGTTACTTTTTTTATTTGAGCCCGATCAGTGATAATGGTTGTAGTTGTAAAATGATTAAACACTTGTGGCGTCAAAACGAACAAAGCAAGAACAGTTGCAATGACATATACTAGCTTCGGTTTTAAAAAGGATTGAATAATAGATGGTTTTGAAGAAGGAGTGTCTATTATTTTTGATTCTTCAATCTCCATGCGCTGTTCTAACCGCATCCAGGATTCATCAACATTCAATGGTTCAGGTAATCGAATATGCGCGCTTTCCACCCAAATGCGCTTCATTTCCCGATCAAGTTTTGATTTAAAATCTTTCATGCTATATAATTACAAAACCTCTGGTAATCCAAAAAATCTTATCTTATTAAAATTGTTCTTATTTCTGTTCATATAACGGCTTTTCAACAGGATTCACTTACAAATAATTCTTTAATTGTTTTTTTAAAATCTTTAGTGCTCTGTATAGTTGATTTTCTACTGTTCTCCTCGACAATCCTAAAATGGCAGCTATCTCTTTATTTGCTAATTTTTCCATTCGACTTAAGATAAATACTTCCCTGCACTTTTCAGGTAAATGTTCGTTTACTGCTTTATTTATTACCCCCCGAAGTACAATTAAATCATGAGCAGCTTCCGGATTGTCATAGTAAGATTCCCTTGGTTTTGGGATGGTATCCTTATGTCGCACTCGTACTTCCTGATAACGAAAATGATCATAGCATAAATTTGTTCCAATTTTTGCTATCAAGGAGAAAAACGACTTTGAAGGATCTAACGTATCCCTGATATTCCAAATCTTTAAAAAAGTATCCTGCACAATATCTTCTGCAAGATCTTCATCTTTTACTCTATATACTATAAACCGGAAAAGGACCGGATGATACTTTTTAAACAGTTGATGAAATGCACCTTTATCGGAACTTTTAACCTGTTGTATTAATTGTACTTCGTTATCAGACATAGAAATGAATCTTTATTCTTGTTGGAAATTTAGTTTCTAAAAGAATCATGTAGTGATTTTTATATAAAAAGACCCAAAAGATAGAATAAAAAGGAATCATGATAAATAATGACAATATTATGGAGTTTAAAAATCTGAACTATTATCTGTTTTATACACTTTTCTGGCTTAAACCTCTCAACAAATAGTAATAGCTCATCTATTTTATTGCTTTGATGATTTCCTCAGCAGCATAGCATATATCATCTTCACAAGTAAATCGGCCTAATCCTATTCGGATAGATGCCTTCGCTAACTCTTTATTATGACCCAATGCTTGCAAAACATAACTTGGCTCCAACTTTGCACTCGTACATGCTGAGCCTGAAGATACTGCAATATGCTCAAGTTTTATTAATAAACTGTCGCCGTCTGTAGTTGGAAATGTAAAATTAATATTATTGGGTAAACGGTGATCCAAACTTCCATTTATCAATGTGTTCGGTAATGAGCCGGTAACTTTATCAATTAAATTATCACGCAGTTTTTTTTGTTTTCTATTTTCAGCTTCACGATTTACAATACATAACTCAACCGCTTTACCAAAACCAACTATTTGAGGCACAGGTAATGTCCCTGATCGTAAACCCCGTTCATGCCCTCCACCATGGATTTGTGGATGCAAGTCAGGACACTTTTCATAATTAATGTATAAAAAACCAATTCCTTTTGGGCCATATATTTTATGAGCGGTTCCGGTCATAAAATCAATATTCATTTCTTTTACATTTATAGGAATTTTTGCAAACGTTTGAGCACCGTCTACAAGAAATAAAATATTGTTTTCCCGACATATTTCTCCAATGTCACCAATTGGATGGATAACACCAATCTCGTTATTCGCATGCATGATTGCCACCAAAATAGTATCATCACGAATTGCATCACATACCTTTTGCGGATCAACCCTGCCGTCTTTTTCAACCTCAACATATGTGATATCAACACCTTTATTTTCCATCGCTGCGCAAGTATCTAAAACAGCTCGGTGTTCCGTGACTTGCGTTATAATATGCTTTCTCTGGTATTTTTGAGACTGGCATAACCCTTTAATAGCTAAATTAATGGATTCTGTCGCACCGCTTGTAAAAATAATGCTTCTGGATTTTGCATGAATTTCAGTACTGATAATTTTTCTGGATTTTTCTACAGCTTCTTTCGCCGACCAACCGTATGAGTGTCTACTGGCTGGGTTCCCAAATTTTTCCATAAAAAAGGGTTTCATCGCGGAGAAGACCTGAGAATCCATTGGGGTCGTCGCATTATTATCTAAATAGACCTGTTTTATCAAATTATTTACGTCCTAACCGCTTTTTTTGCTAAATAAAAGGGATGAAGTTCAGGCATTATTTCAAAAGAATTAGTTTTTGTGTTTGAATACCTTGATCAGAAACAAGCTGAACAAAATAGATACCACTGGAATAGTCTGAAGCATTCCAACGGATTTCATGGACTCCTGGTTTAAGTTCATCGTCAATCAGCGTTTCCACCAACCGTCCTGAAATATTGAAAATATCCAAGCGTAGAGATTGCATATATGTGCCCACGACATTAAACCGAATAGTTGTGATCGGGTTAAACGGATTTGGATATGATGTATATAGTTTGAATGAATCGGGAGTCAGTCTATCATCGCTTATCGCAACCATTTCTTCACAACCAATTCCATAAATCCCCATATTCGTATTATTTTCACCTAAGCCAACTGATGGAGAATTTTCTGCTAAATGATAGTTACCGCTATCCGGATTGCAAAAAAGCGGGTCTAAATCAAATACATCAAATAATCCAAAATTCACTGTACCATTATTATGGGTAACAACACCTGTCACATAACCATCCAGAATCGAATAGTTGATATTAATGATAGATGGATCACCCGTTTCAGCAAAAGCTATCTGTTGCGGTGTATTTCCCCATATAATTGAACTGGTAATCGTTAATTCACTTTCCTGCATGAACAAGGCACCCCCTTCAACCTGTGCAGAATCCTCGACAATTGTCATATGATCGATTACACCAGATGATTTATAAAATGAAATGGCGCCTCCACGATCATTGGCCAAATTATCGTAAAAGAAGAGATTGGAACCATTAACGATACTTTGTGCTGCGAAAATTGCGCCACCCTTTCCAGCAGTATAATTTGAAACAAAGGAAACATTGTTTAGGGTTATGTGTGATCGCCATGCAGCAATACCCCCGCCATAGATTGAAGTATTGGTAATCCCGGCATGATTATTTGTAAAAATGCAGTTTTCGATAGTGGGGAAACTCTCTACACAATTAAGCCCGGCACCACTATCAGTTGTGTAGCCATTTCTAATGGTAAATCCGATTATTTTTGTATTTGAACCAACAAAATTCATTGAGATTACGCTTCCCTGTCCCCCACCATCAATGATCGTATTTGCTATTTGACTTGAATCGCCATCAATAATAAAATGGGAAGCAATTACCCTGTTTTGATTTTCTATTTCAATGTTTTCAACATAGGTACCTGACGAAACCAAAATCGTATCACCCAAGCCCGCAAAATCCAATGCTGACTGGATCGATGCAAATGGATTTGTCGTGGAACCATCGGCTGTTTCATCATTCCCGCTTTGTGAAACATGAACGATTTCCGGTATGCTTGTGCCATAAGTAATCAGCAACCCAAAGGGTTGATTAGCCTGCAATATTCCCTTATGTTTAACACGAACGGTATACGTTCCGGGAATTGTGAGTTCTATATAAACCTGTTCAACGTTATCCACAACATTATCCCCGGTAAAAGCCGCCTGAGTAGGATCAAATTTATTTAATCGATATGGGAAGTACATTGTACCATTGGGATCAATCACGCGAATATCAAGATCGTGTACCAGCATGATATCGCTCGGATCAATACTTGGGGAAACAGGCGTTCCCGGTGGGTCGCTCCAGCTTAAAGTCGCTTTGAACGGATCTGCGCCCAAACTTGTGAAAGTGTATTCCAAGCTATCTCCATACAACAATAAATCTTCAATAATTTCATACCCATCGTCTTGTGAAGAAATCATCTCAACAGCTTTTCTGGTATTCAATAATCCCCAGCCATATTCATAATCGGGTCCTGTGTACAAACCTGCTTCATCTGCTGTATGGATAGCAAGTCCTTTTAATGTAGCTGCCCGGATACTTGTATCCATAAGAGTTTCATAATGCTGTCTGATTAATGTGAGTGAACCGGTAACGCTTGGCGCAGCCATTGACGTTCCCCAATAAGATCCGTAATCTGTGTCGCTTTGTTCAAGGCATGAATATAAACCAGCCCCATTCGCCACAATATCAGGTTTAATTCGTCCATCATCCAGAGGACCGACTGAACTGAAATTGGTCAACTGTACCTGGCTTGGGGATTCATAACCGCCGGGAATATCTTCCACGGCTCCTACCGTTAACACATTTTTTCCTGTCTTTGTATTACCAATACAATCCCAAGGTCCATCATTTTCCCTTGTATCTGTCGACAACACCCAATCATTTTCGGTGGGGGAAAATACCCAATGTTCTGTTCCAGAGGAAACACCGTCACTGCGTTCATTTCCTGCTGATAAAACGATCAAATAATCTGGAGCATTGTAGGCTATTACGTCCCAATCGCGAGCTGCATTACTGTAAAAACCAAATTTATAATCTTCCGTTGAATCTACCTCCAAATCGCCAAACCAAGCCCAGCGATTATCATCAAAATAATCCCACACCCAGCCTAAATACCAACCATAGGAATGGTTTGATATACCTAATCCATTGGCTGCCGCATCGGCCATTTCGCTCTCATCATTATTCCAATCATAAGCATTCAGCGTTGCTTGATGAGCCATTCCATGGGCATTGTTTATCACTCCTGCTGCGATCATTGTACCCGAAACGTGTGTGGCATGATTACCAAGGGTTGTTGCACCATCCATTTGCTGAACCCGCCCTACCAATTCTTGATGTGTATCCCTGACTTTACCATTATCCCAGATGCCAATGGTCATTCCTAACCCTGTTAAAAAATAAGATGCATCTCCCCCGGGCCAGACATCATCTGTAGAAATTGTCCGAGCTGAATTGATATTTTCCGTTACATTATACAAAGGCATTCCATTAGATGATAATCCTTCGATTTCGAAAAAAAGTTCATTTCTTTTTCCCATAATAGGCCAGCCTTTGTTTTGGGCTTTTAACAATGCTGCAGATTTTTGTTCAATATAATCTTGTTCAAATTCTTTGGATAGTTGATTCAAATCCTTTATGAACGGTTGAGCAAAGAGAAAACTGCTCATTAATAAATATTTTATCATATTCATTTTATTTTTTAAAGGATTCTATAATCACACCAATACACGCAGTGAGCTTTTTTACGTATGGTATGTGAAGAAATTCATTGGGACCATGTGCATTGGATTGTGGACCAAGTACACCGGTTATTATAAACTGGGCCTCGGGGAATTTTTCTCCCAACAAGGACATGAATGGAATCGACCCACCTTCTCCCATAGCCAAAGCCTGTTTGCCAAATACAGTTTCAGATGCAGTTTGAATTGCATTATTCAACCATTGAGATAAAGGCGGTGTTTCCCATCCTCTGCCAGGTTCTTCAAATGCCAAAGATACTTTCGCGCCGTATGGAGAATGATTTAGTAATACATTTTCAACAGTTTGTTGAGCGAAATACGCATCAAGAGTTGGTGGAATCCGCAGTGAAAGTTTAACAGCAGTATAAGGTCTCAATACATTCCCCCCTTCCTTCACAGCCGGGAGTCCATCCGCACCAACTACAGACAACATCGGTCGCCAAGTATTGTTCAAGACCATTTCCACTTTATCATCGGTAATCGGTCCGGCATCGCCAGCCCAAGGTATTGTATTATATACTTTATTACCTAGAACGTCTACCATGGTTTTTACTTCTTCAATTCTATTATCCGGTATGTCCACATGGAGATCTTCAACAATAATTTGTCCGACTTTTTCATCTTCAAGCCGGGATAACAGTTGTCTGATAATTCTAAAGGACGAGGGAACAATTCCGCTTCCACCACCGGAGTGAATTCCTTCATTTAGAATGTCTACTTTTAATGTGCAGCCGATGAGGCCGCGTAAAGATGTTGTGGTCCAGAATTGTTCATAATTTCCTGCTCCGGAATCCAAGCAGATTACCAGGTCGGGGGATCCGATGATATGAGCACAATGATCCACGTAAAATGGCAAATCTGGTGAACCACTTTCTTCAGAACATTCGATTAAAATTACGATTCGAGGAATATCAATTCCTTGCTCCAATAATGATTTCACAGCACAAACAGAAGCAAATACTGCATAACCGTCATCCGCTCCGCCTCGACCATACAGTTTATCATCTTTCAAGACGGGAGACCAAGGATCCAACCCATTAGCCCAGCCTTCCATTTCCGGTTGCTTGTCCAAGTGACCATACATAAGAATTGTTCCATCTGCTTTGCCAGGGATATCCAGGATCATAAGGGGGGTCATGCCCTTTTCCCTGAATGTGTGAAGAGTGCTATTGTCAGGTCTATGCAGATTAGCCCAATCTTCGACTAATTTAACCACCTTGTCCATATATCCATTGGCTTCCCATTCAGGATCAAAAGCAGGTGATTTATTTGGAATTTTTATGTATTCAAATAATGTTGGTAAAATTTTATCATCCCAAAATGAATTAATAAATTTTTGAAGTTTTTCTGATGTCATAATTTGTTTAGTCCAATGTTGTGTTATTAATTAGAAATAAAATTTACGGAAGAACAATGCAATATTGCGCAAACTCAATGTAATTTTTACTATGAAGGTTTCCAGTATATCACTTTTATTAATCATTTTTCTCCAAGCGCAGGACAGAATCGGTATTCATCAATTAGAGATGGAGTATTATAAAGCAAATTTCACTCCACAAGAAGATATCGATTATAATTTTGTCTTTCAAAAGACATTCTCAAACCAATCATTGAATAAAACTGTATTTGGTTACCATCCGTACTGGATGGGTGCTTCCTGGTTGGATTATGATTTCAGCTTATTATCTACAATTGCCTATTTTGGAGCTGAAGCTAATGCATCCGGTGGAATTGATAACTGGCACGGTTGGCCGTCAAACAATTTGATTAGTGCAGCACATTCTGCCGGTGTTGAGGTGGTCTTGACTGTTACATTATTTAACAGCAATAATATTTCGACACTTTTAAACAGTGAAAGCAACAGACAAAATTTGATCACCAATCTGGTCAACAGTATTTCATCTGCTGGAGCTGATGGCGTCAACATCGATTTTGAAGGTCTTTCTTCTTCCCAAAAAGAAAATATGGTTCAATTTATCACCGATTTGAAAGTTGCCTTCAATAACGCTATTCCCGGTTCGCAGGTAACACTGGCAACCCCGGCTGTGGATTGGTCCGGCGCCTGGGATTACGATGAATTAGCCAGCATCAGTGATGGTTTAATGATCATGGCATATGATTACCATTGGAAGAACGCTCCAACAACAGGCCCTGTTGCACCCCTAACAGGTTGGGGAACCTATAATGTGACCTGGACGGTTAATGATTATTTAACCTGGTCTGGAGGACTCAACGATAAATTAATATTGGGTTGTCCATATTATGGTTATGATTGGCCGGCTGAATCTGGAGAAGCCGGAGCAAATACAGATACTTCGGGTATTGCAAAAACATACTCCTCTGCTGAACCATTAGCTCATTCCTACGGCAAACTCCGCGATAATGATTCACAGTCGCCTTGGTACAGATATCAGGATTCAGGATGGCACCAGTGCTGGTATGACGACAGTTTATCCTTATCGCTGAAATATGATCTTGTGAATCAATACGACTTACAAGGTGTCGGTATCTGGGCACTGGGATATGATGGTGATCGAACAGAACTTTGGACTGCTCTGGAGGAAAAATTCACATCTACCATCAGCATTGGTGATGAAGTTATCCAACCCTCTTCAATTTTTTTATACCCTGCATACCCGAATCCTTTCAATGCCGTCACCACAATCAGGTATTCCATAGTGACGCAGGATGCTCCGCTTCTACGAGTATATGATTTAAAAGGACGGTTAGTAGAAACACTGGTTCCTGATAACCAGGAAAATGGAATTCATGAAATACATTGGAATGCATCAAATTATCCTACCGGTATTTATTTTATTTCCTTATCCAATAGATCAGAAAAGGTTATTCAGAAAATTTCATTTATAAAATGAAATCCCTTTTTTCACTTTTTCTCATTTCATTTATTTGGTGTCAATCCATTCACGAATTGGAAATGGAAAAATATAAAAACCAAGTCCGAACAGGATTGGATATATTAATTTCAGAAAAATTGGAATTGATTAAAGGAAAAAATATTGGTCTTGTTACCAATCAAACCGGAGTGGACCGGATTGGCATTCCTAATTATAAAATTTTGATAAAATTGGATGATGTTCACCTAAAAGCAATCTTTGCTCCGGAACATGGTTTTTTTGGTGATATTTCTGCCGGACAAAAAATAGACAATCAATCGGTTAAGGATTTACCCACGATTTATAGCTTATATGGAAAAACACGAAAACCGACTCCGGTAATGTTAGAGGATTTGGATTTAATCATTTATGATATCCAGGATGTGGGAACTCGGTTCTATACCTACATTTCGACGTTAGGCCTGGTAATGGAAGCGGCCGGAGAAGCAGGAATCCCCGTGATTGTCCTGGACAGACCTAATCCTCTTGGCGGAGAAAAAATAGAAGGTCCGGTTTTAAATATGAAATTCAAATCATTTATCGGAATGTATCCTATTCCTATTCGCTATGGACTCACTGTTGGTGAACTTGCAAAAATGATTATTGGTGAAGAATGGATATCAGCTATTCCCAACCTGACTGTAATCGAAATGGAAGGATGGGAACGAGATATGTACTTTAATGAAACCGGTTTGCCATGGATAAACCCTTCACCCAACATTCCCGATTTGGAGACAGCTTTCCTTTATCCCGGTATGGCATTATTAGAAGCAATACCAATCGTCAGTGAGGGTCGCGGAACAGAACAACCTTTTAAATGGATAGGAGCACCTTGGATTGACGGGGAAAAGTTAGCCGAACAAATGAACAATGCTAAATTACCCGGCATTGTCTTTGAACCGGTGAGTTTCGTTCCTGCTTCCATAAAGGGGAAAGCTATTTCACCTAAGTTTATGAATGAACAATGCTATGGAATCAAATCAACCGTTACTGATTATGAGTCCTTTAAACCTGTGTATACAGGATTAAATTTAATAGTTGCATTAAATGCAATGTATCAAGGAGAAAAGATTGGGGGAGTTATAAAAGCTGATAGTCAATATTTAACAAAACTTTTTGGGGATTCGATGATATATGAAATATTCTATTTTCCCGATCCCGATGCATATCATGATAGAAAATATAGGCGTCTATCAAATAATTATGAAAAAACAATGAAGAAATATTTACTTTATGATTAAAATAATTCATCAAACAAAAGTTTATCTCCACTAATAATGTAATTTAAATTTCTTCTATAATTTAGGATAGACTATGGGATATTTAAAATCCGGGAAAGCGGTAATACGAAAAGAGATCCGTGCGTTACAGCAATTAGAAAAATCATTAGGCGACAATTTTAACAATGCTGCAGAAGCCATTGCAAATACAAATGGCAATATCATTTTTTTGGGTCTTGGAAAATCCGGTCACGTAGCAAGAAAATGCGCGGCAACTTTTTCCAGTTTAGGGATTCCTGCATTTTACATGCACGCAGGCGATGCAACCCACGGAGATTTGGGAATGGTTGCAAAAGATGATGTGTGTATTCTCATTTCATACAGCGGCAAAAGTAAAGAATTATTAGATATCCTAAAGCCACTGGAACAGATTGGTGCAGAAATGATAGCAATCACCGGTAATCCTGATTCATCGCTTGCAAAAATGTGTAAAATCCATTTGGACATTGGAGTACGGACAGAAGCGGATCCCCTGGGATTAGCCCCCACGTCCAGTTCCACTGCTACACTCGTACTTGGCGATGCGCTTGCTATATCGCTTATGGAAAAAAGGGGATTCAAAAAAGAAGATTTTGCTTTACGTCATCCCGGAGGAAATTTGGGGAAAAAATTATTATTAACTGTTGATAAAATTGCTCATACGGATGATCAAATTCCAATAGTTCACACGGATGCAAAAATACATGAAGCGCTGTTAACCATGTCTGAGAAAGGTTTGGGAATGACTGGGGTTGTCAATGATAAGAATGATCTTATTGGTATTATCACTGATGGAGATATTCGTCGGGGTCTTGAAAATAGTAATCAAGAAATTTTTAATAAAACAGCCACCTATCTTATGTCAAAATCTCCCCAAAAAATTCCGTCTAATACTTTAGCGATTACTGCGTTGGAAATCATGGAGAAATTTAGTATTACGTCCCTTTTTGTGACTGACCTCGAAGACCCAAATAAATTATTTGGAGTGGTTCATATTCATGACATTTTAAAAGCAGAGGTATAATCTTCACTATTTTTTGAAACAAGTTATTCATGTCCAGAGGAATATATGCACCACTTATATCTGATATAGTGACAGTTATTTTACGTATAAAATTTTATCAATGATCTTTGATGAACTGTATCCTGTTCTAAATGGGATCACTTTCACTTCCCCGCCATTGGATGTAACTATATCAGCCCCAACAATTGTTTCCGGAGTATAATCACCACCCTTCGCCACTACATCGGGCAACAGTGTTTGAATGATTTCAGCAGGAGTGTCCTGGTCGAAAACGACAACCAGATCCACGGATTCCAAAGCATTCGGAATGATCGTTCTATCTTCCTGGTTTTGAATTGGTCGTGGATCCCCTTTCAATTTTAGAACAGAGCTGTCGCTATTTAAAGCTAATACAAGCTTGTCCCCACACGCTTTAGCGTCAGATAAGTATTCAACGTGACCCCGATGTAGAATATCAAAACAGCCGTTTGTAAACACAACGGTCAGCCCTGATGATTTCCATTCATCGACTTGATTTTTTGCTTCTTCCCAATTTTTAGCAATCATGAGATTATTAATTTACAATGGAATAGTGAATTTTAATTGCAATTGAGGTGTTATTCCTATATCGCTATTGCCGCTTGCAAACTTACTGTAATTCAAAGCAAATCCCCGCCCGACTGCCATTCCCAGTGCAGCGCCAAAAATAACGTCACTCAAATAATGTTTATTATCGTTAATGCGGCTGACGGCAACCAGTGTTGCGACCCCATAAGCAAGGGCGCCGATTTCATCACCATATAATTCATGAGCAATCGCTGCGATGGTAAAACTGTGTGACGTATGCCCTGATGGAAATGATGTGCAGCAATCCCCATTGGGACGAACACGGCCAAAAGTCCGCTTCAATCCCTCAGTAATAACACCGTTTGTGATTATGGCAAAAGTGGAAAATTGCATCTTTGAGATTAAGTCGTCTTTACTATCTTTGTTTATGGTAGATGTTACTATAATGGATGACCACAATATCCAATGCCCCCAATTGCCACCATACTTATCACCAAAATGAGATACGGGATCGGACAGCAGCCCTTTGGTCCGGGCATAGTTTTTCACCCGCATGTCTACCTGGGTTGCCCCCAATGCAGCTAAAGCAGCGGTACCCAGAATCCATTGATTCGTTTGATCTGAAATAACAGCTTGCCCGGACTCTTGCCAATAGGTCGCCCAATCCCCGGGCAGTCTCTCGGCAGTAATTAAACCGGTAAAAATAATGAACCAGACAAACTGTTGCGTAAAAAACTTCATCCTCATGATGGGAAATTAGTGTGGAAGTTTACAAATTCCATACACGTATAAAAGTCCTATTTATGAATCCAGTACGCATTTTAATCATTGGCGCCGGTAACTGCGGCAACGCCTACGCAGGCTACAGCAAAGCTTTCCCGGAAGAAATGCATGTTGTTGCTGTGTCTGAACCAAATTCTGCAAAAAGAGAAGCTTTTGCTAAACAATACCAATTAAATCATGATAAATGTTTCGAATCCTGGGAACAAGCCTTTGCTGAAAAGCAGCTTGCCGATGCGGCCATTATTTGCACCCGGGATCAAATGCATATAGAACCGGCCATGGCCGCTTTGCATTCCGGTTATCATGTTCTTCTGGAAAAACCCATGGCCACTACAGAAGAAGATTGCCGGAAACTTGCCGCTGAAGCGCAAAAATCAAAACAAATCTTCGGACTCTGTCATGTCCTTCGTTACACGTCCCACTATCAAAAAATGAAAGAAATCCTGGATTCAGGTCTCGTGGGTGATGTGGCTAACATCGAGCATATTGAGCCGGTGAATTACTGGCACATGGCCCATTCATACGTACGGGGAAACTGGCGGCGGACAGATGAATCTGCCCCAATGATCCTGACGAAATCCTGCCACGATTTGGATTTACTGCGCTGGCTTGCCGGCGTACCATGTAGACATGTTTCTTCTTTCGGGACACTTACTCATTTTAAAAAAGAAAATGCTCCGGATGGCAGCACAGAACGATGCATTGACGGTTGTGTGGTGGAACCGGATTGCCCATATTCGGCCTTGAAGTTGTATTTAAATATGGAGCTTACCAGCTGGCCCGTGGATGTTATTACCGAGGATCTGTCAAAGGAAGGACGGGAAAAGGCGTTGCGGGAAGGCCCCTACGGCCGCTGCGTATATCATTGCGATAATGACGTGGTGGACCATCAGGTTGTCTCCATGGAATTTGAAAACAAGATTACCGTTTCTTTCACCATGTCCGCTTTTACCCGGGGACACAGGCGAACCCGGATCATGGGCACCATGGGTGAAGTTATTGGTGACTTTCAGACCATTACTGTGACCAATTTCAGGAATAATAAATCGGAAACAGTGTGGAAACAGGATGTGCAAGATCAGGTTGGTCACGGAGGCGGGGATTTTAGACTGATAAAGCAATTTTTAAAAGCGGTTCGGGCTAATGATCCAACCCTCTTTGAATCATCGGTCGAAGCATCACTGGAAAGTCACTTGATGGCCTTCGCGGCAGAAGAGAGTCGGTTGAAAAATAAAGTGATGGAATTATGATATTTGTAGGACTCATCAGCGGTTAGAAGAACAATGGATCGAATTGTTATGTGATTTAGCTACATTCTAATGTTTATTCACGCTCGTACAAATACTCCTGAAACCCAATAAATGTATCCCTTATATAACTAATATTTCCCAACTCTCGTTTAGCATCCGATATTGCTCTATACTTTAAAGTTAGCAAGTCAGGCAGTTTGGCATCATCCAATTCGTCCACGCCTGATTCAACATACTGTTTTAAGACGAAATCCAAAAACACTCTTTGTTTGGATTCATACACACCGAAATGGGATTTGGCATATTCTGCTCTTTGGCTTCGTTTTACTGGATTTGTACTAAAGGCAACAAAAGCCAACACATCATACAAATCACTTTCTTCTGCGTGAATCAAATGCCGCAAATCATTTAACTGGCTTTTTGTGAATCCTTTTTCATTGAGTTCGTATAAGAGTTTTTTACGGGTATCGGGTTTGCTCCAAATGGCTCTTAATTCATCTTCATTCCTAAAGAAATCAGGTAATGAACCAAACATAGATTGTAAAAACTCTTCTGCAGAAATGGGTTTCCCATCAGGACTCCAAAACAATGTCTGAACCATGGAATCCAATTCCCGCACCTTTCCATCTGAAAGTTTAACTTTAATCATTTTCGGTTTTGGTGTGCATCTGCAAATTACATATCCACATTCAGGACAAGTCTCTGGTTCTGGTTTATCGCAGATGCATGGAGCAGTATCGCATTCTTCACACGGAACAGGATACGGTTTCTTTGATGGTTCACATTCGCACACTACTTCACCACAGGTTTCACAGGGTAGAGCATCACCGTCCCATTCAGGGTCAAGAAAGTGTTTATGTGCGCCTACATAATCATAAAGTGTGAAATAATCCTTACCATCAAACAATCGTGTGCCACGACCAATGATTTGCTTAAACTCAATCATTGAGTTTACGGGACGCATCAAAACAATATTTTTGAGCTCAGGTGCATCCACACCTGTACTCAATTTTTGGGATGTAGTGAGAACGGTGGGAATTGTTTTTTCATTATCCTGAAAATTCCGCAAATATTGTTCACCCAGTTTCCCTTCATCTGCCGTTACCCTTTGGCAATAGTTGGTATTGGTGCTGTCCGCATGTTGATTGATTAAATCCCGAACGGCGAGAGCATGAAGCTGGATGGCACAAAACACAATCGTCTTTTGGTTTTGGTTCATCATATTTAACAAGAGTTTCACCCGATATTCTTCTCTTGCCCGAATCTCAATCACACGGTTTATTTCTACTTCGGTATAAACCCTGCCTTCTTCAATATCACCTTCAACCACCGTATCATCGGATGTGTAGAGATATTCATCAATGGTGGTATGAATCTGCTTCACTTTGAAGGGTGTAAGGAATCCATCATTAATGCCTTCTTTCAGGGAATAGATATACACAGGTTCACCAAAGTAACTGTAGGTGTCAATATTCTTATCCCGTTTGGGTGTTGCCGTCAGTCCCAACTGTACCGCAGGACTAAAATATTCCATAATGGCACGCCATGTACTCTCATCATTAGCACCGCCACGATGACATTCGTCAATGACAATAAAATCAAAATAATCTTTGGGATATTCACCAAAGTTCGGTTCGTTATTATCCCCAGCCATGAAAGATTGAAAAATGGTAAAAAAGATGCTTCCGTTAGTGGGCACTTTTCCTTTCTTGCGAATATCCGCTGGACGGATACGCACCAAGGCATCTTCTTCAAAGGCAGAGAAGGCATTAAAGGCTTGGTCGGCTAAAATATTTCTATCAGCTAAAAACAGGATGCGGGGCAGTCGCTGACCGTCTTTTCGCAAATTCCATTTACTGTGAAATAATTTCCACGCAATCTGAAATGCAATGGCAGTTTTTCCTGTACCCGTGGCGAGGGTAAGCAGGATGCGGTCTTGTCCATTGGCGATGGCATCCAGCGCATTGGTGATCGCATTTTCCTGATAGTAACGGGGTTGCCATGTTCCGCTTCTGGTTTCAAAAGGGGTTTGATGGAATTTATCCCGCCAATTGCCCGCTTCTTGATTTAGACTGTCCTTTTCAGCAAAAGTCATCTCCCACAACTTTTCGGGGGTAGGATAGGTGATCACATCGCCTTCTTCACCTTTTTGCATATCCATACCATAAATCTGCAAACCGTTAGTACTGTAGGTGTAGCGTACCTGCAACCGACCTGCATAATCTTTGGCTTGCCCCACACCTTCCGTATAGTATTTTTCATCGGACTTGGCTTCAATAACGGCAAGATTACGATTACGATACTGCAACACATAATCGGCTTTATCTGGTTTACTCCGCTGTCCATTACCAATCAGGCGGCCCTTGGAAATGGGGAATTCTTCACGGATACGTGAACCTTCCACTATTCCCCAACCCGCTTCCTGAATGGCAGGGAGAATTAAATTAGTGCGTGTTTCCTGTTCGTTCATTTTTTATGTGCTCATCAAATAACCATCAAATAAGTAAATCCCTGTTTATCAGGCACTTACAGGTTTTTACTATGTTTTGTCTCATAAGTTATCAAATAAGATTATGCCCACCAAGGAATATAACTTGCATATTTTCTGGATTTACTTGTTGGATAGACTTGCATGGTAGCTTACTGCATAGCCTATTACTTTGAAGATTATAGCAAAATGGAATTTTTCAG
>CAJVYU010000023.1 GCA_913009735.1 uncultured Fidelibacterota bacterium | reverse complement strand
CGATCGATGAAACAATGATAGAACGAAAATCAGCAGTGGAAAAAATAAAATCACTTGCAACGAAAAAATATATTTCGGTTAATATGAAATTTATAAATAATTTCAAATTGCCATTTTTCGGAAAGTTTATCCTTGCATCGAATAACGAGGATGACTTCATGCGTATTTCAGATGAAGAGATTCGCTTCTGGGTGCGTAAATTATCTATTCCGGAGGAATTTAATCACAATATTGATATTGATTTGGTCAACGAAATACCGGCATTCCTTCATTATCTTTCATCGCTGCCGGATCCATTCGTCGACGGCAAAAAAAGCCGCATGGTTTTTACCCCTGAAGAAATCAGTAATGAATATCTTTTAAAAGTAAAAGAACAAAGCCATTCCGGATTGTTCAAAGAATTAACGGAAATATTAACGGAGTTTTTTGAAAATAACTCTGATAAAGAAAAAGTCTATGCACGCCCAAGTGATATTAAAGTACATTATTTTCAAACAAATGCCAGGATTGAACGAAATTATATTCGCCGGGTATTAAAAAATGAGTTCAAATTGGAGCCTTCTGAAATGATGCGCGTACGTGAATATGACAGTTTAACGGAAATTTCATTCGTTGGAAAACCGTTTTTACTTGAAAAAAGTATGTTTTTTGACGAAAATGACCCTAAAAATGATGGAAATGACCCCGAAATATTGCCTTTTTAGTGTAAAAAAATACCCTAAAAACGTCAAAAATGACTGTTTTGTAAAGAATTTTTTTACAAATTATTCTTATATTACTATAAATCAAAAGATTACATTTGTAAAAAAAATAGGGGTTGAAAAAACTATATATAATTATATGAACTTACTGTATTTACTTATTATTTCTTTACAAAATATAATATATAAGTATAATACATTAAGTATCAAAGAGTTAAAATGTAAAAAAATGTAAAGAAATGTAAAAATATAATGCAACTTAATAATACTCAAATAGTTAAAGAAATTTACAAGTTTTACAAAATAAATTATTCACTTAAAAACAAATTACAATGGATGTAACAATTAAAGGTCAATTCAAAGCAATTGGCGAAACAAAAGAAACGACAAATGGTAAGACTATTCAAAAGTTTTACTTGGACATTGATACTGATTCTCAATACCCCACTATTTTTGAATTTCAGAATTATGACAACAGGGTAAATTTAACTTCTTTAAAACCCGGCGATGTGATTACTGTACATTCAAATCCCTCGGGCCGGAAATGGACAAGTCCGGAAGGGAAAAATCTTTTTTTCCAATCATTTAATGCTTGGAAAATCGAAACAGAAACCACGGCACCGGTAACACCGAAAGTCGAATCGACAGAACCGGAACAGATTGGCGAAGATACATTGCCATTTTAATCATGGTAGTCTTAACGAACACGGAAGGTCAGAAAATCGGACTTGATTTGACCCCGGAACAGGAACAGGCATTAAGGCACTTGATCGATATGCCGGTACAGCACGTTATCAATCCAAACCCGGAACAGGTAGAAATAATAAAATCAATTTGGCATTATTTGCATTCGGATTATGTGCAAATGGAGTTTTACTTCACCTTTTCGGAAGATTTTACTCAACTTAGAAAAAACAAATATGACACGGGAACAGCAGAAAGTAACGATGTTCGTCTTAATAGCACACAATCCGAAAGGGCACAACAACGCCACATCGCTATCGAAACAGACCGGTTGGAGCTACAAACTCATTAAATCCCTGCTGTTAGCGCTTGTCTCTGCCGGTCGATTACGGCAAGTAAATTGTTTTTATGAAATAAAATGATTACTTTTGTCGGGTAATGTTTTTTCATAATAGGGTTTTCCTGCCCCGGTGCGAATCGGGGTAGGTTTTTTGAACTTAAAGCAACTATGATGCAACTATCTGAATTAAAAGTAAATCCACGCAATCCGCAAATATTTAACGACTTGGATTCACTTAAAAAATCCATCGAGCAATTTCCTAAAATGATGACATTGAGGCCGTTGGTATATGACCCGGAAACGATGTTTGTATTAGGTGGTAATAAACGCCGTGTTTGTTTGGAGGAATTAGGTTACAAAGAAATCCCGGATGAATGGGTTAAGAGCGCAGCCGATCTAACCGAAGAGGAAAAGAAACGGTTCATAGTACAGGATAATATCCAGGTCGGCGAATTCGATTTTGAGATACTTGCAGCAGATTATGAGGAGGACGAATTGGAAGAGTGGGGGTTGGAATTGCCGGAAGATTTTGAACAACAAAGCGCGGCCGAAGAAGATAATTACGAAATACCTGATGAAATTAAAACCGATATTGTTTTGGGTGATTTGATTGAGATTGGGGTGCATCGTTTGTTATGCGGTGATTCGACAGATAGCGAACATGTGGCTAAGGTGATGAATGGAAATAAATGGGATATTACAGTAACATCACCACCCTATAATCAGGGTAATGGTAGCGGTGATTTATTAACAAATGGTAAAAAAACAGTCAGACTTTATAATGATAAAAACGCTGATAATAAAACGAAATCAGAATATTTTGATTTTCTTATCAGTGTGTTAAATAATATGAGTTTTTTTAAAAACGAAAAACATACCGTATGCTGGAATGTATCTTACAATGCCAAGAGTAGAGATGATTATGGAAAAATATTATTTAGTGATAAAAACCCATTTGGAATAAAAGAAACTATAATATGGGATAAAGGGCATAGCATTAATTTACCTCAAATAGGTATATATTCAAGGCGATGTGAGTTTGTATTCATAATGTCAGATAATGAAAAATACAAAACAACTCAGAAATATAATGATAGCCGGTGGAATTATTTGCAAATATCAAGTATGAATACTCAAATTACAGGTGATAAAATAGAACATAGAGCATCCTATCCAGTTGAATTCGTATCGAAAATGATAACAGATTTTTCATTTGAAAAAGATATTGTTTTAGATCCATTTATTGGCTCCGGATCTACAATGGTCGCCGCTCACCAACTTAACCGCAAATGCTACGGAATGGAACTCGATCCGAAATACTGCCAAGTGATTATTGACAGGATGCATAAACTTGACCCTGATTTGCCGATTAAGATTAACGGAAAAATACAAGACTATGCCATTTCCTGAAAGCGTACGGAATACCGCCGGCTTTGACAAGCACCCGGAGAACATAAACAGGGACGGTCAACCGCCATCGATCAAACGGCAGTTAAAAGAGTTGCTGGCGAAGAACGGTGAGTTTGCTATACCTGAAAAATTACTGCTACGAACAGAAATAAAAGAAGGCGTTTCATATTACATTTTCAAACTACCGACACAGAAAGCACTTGCCAACAAACTGTTAAACATGGCCATGCGGTCGAGCGTAACCGGATTAAAGGCGTTTCAGATGGTAATGGAGCAAATCGATGGCAGGCCGCATCAATCAGTGGATGTAACTTCGCACGACACAATAATAATAGCCACACGAAATGACAAGGTTTGAGCTGGGTAAATCATGGTGCAATGATATTTACTGGGATCGTTTTGATTCGGATCAACACATTCAAATATTTTTTGGTGGTTCATCTGCCGGTAAATCCGTTTTTGTAGCACAGCGAATGATTTTTGATTTATTAAAAGGAGGCCGGAATTATCTGGTTGTTAGGAATGTAGGGCGTACAAACAGACAATCCACATTTGCTTTAGCGCAAAAAGTAATAACAGACTGGGGCGTACGTGACCTGTTTAAGATAAACAAATCCGAATTGACAATAACCTGTTCAAATGGTTATCAGTCTATTTTTTCCGGGTTAGATGACGTTGAGAAACTAAAATCCATTACTGCCTTACACGGAATACTAACAGACATTTGGATTGAAGAAGCTACTGAAACATCTAACAATACATTGCTTCATCTCGAACGCCGCCTCCGGGGCGAAAGCAAACACAGCAAACGTATCACGATGACTTTCAACCCTATCTTGCAAAGCCATTGGATTTACAAGAAATACTTTAATAATTTCGGGGACAATGATAACATCTTTGAATCCAAAGATTTATTAATTTTACGAACTACATACAAAAATAATAAATTCTTATCAGATCAGGATAGGCAGATTTTAGAGAATGAAAAGGATAAATATTTCTATGATGTTTACACACTTGGGAAATGGGGTGTACTCGGAAAAACAATTTTCACTGATTTTGAGATACAAGATTTATCACATCACACTTTTGAAAATCATCGGTATGGTCAGGATTTTGGTTTTGGAGGCCATCCGGCTGCATTCATTGAATCGGCTATAAATTTTGAGAAGAAAGAAATATATATATTAAATGAAATATATGAGAAGGGATTAACAAATCCCGTCCTTGCAAATATGATTAGTCCCTATTGTGAGCGGCACCGGGTGATGTGCGATGAAGCAGAACCAAAGTCGATAGCTGAATTAAATCAGAATGGGATTATGGCCGTCGGGGCAAAAAAAGGCAAGGATAGTGTTTTGTTCGGTATTCAGTGGTTACGGCAATTCAATGTTATTATTGACAAAAAGTGTCAAAACACTATTAATGAATTTCAACTATATAAATGGCAAGAAGATAGACATGGCGAAGCAACGCAAACGCCGGTAAAAAAGAACGACCACGCTATCGACGCTATCAGATATTCTTTTGCGGAAGATATGCAGCAACGGAAAAAGGTCTCCCGGATAACATAATATTTTGTATTGTAGAAAAAGTTGTTTACATTTGGCAAAAATTAGCACGTTATGACAGAAAATAGTGCGGAAATTCTTGGTGTATTTTTAAGCCGACTGCAATTAGCTACCGGATTAGGAATGTCTTTTAACGGACAACGTGACATTTATACAGCACTTGGCTATCCGAAAGAAATTGAATACAAAGATTATTTAGAAAGATACAAAAGGCAGGAAATTGCACAGGCAATTATCGACCGTCCAATACGTGCCAGCTGGGACGGCGAAATATCAGTACTCTCTAATGACAAAACCGATAAACTTCAAAACGGATGGATCGACCTTGAAAAATCCCTGAACCTGAAAGAAAACCTAATGACACTCGACCGGCTTACAGGCCTTGGGCATTACGGGATTTTGTTTCTGGGTTTTGCAGATGTACAGCAAGCCTCACACTTGAAAACTCCTGTTAATAATGGTTCTAAATTACTTTTTGTACGTCCGTTTTCCGAATCAACGGCCAAAATTCAGGAGCTTGTAAAAAGCACTTCTGACAAACGTTTTGGCAAACCAGAACATTATCAAATATCTTTTACCACCGGCGAATCCGTTCTCGTACATCACAGTCGTGTTATTCACATTGTCGATAATTCTCTTGAGACAACCAATGAAGGAAAGCCACGCCTTGAAGCCGTTTACAATCGGCTAATGGATTTAGAGAAAATTGTAGGCGGTGATGCTGAAATGTTTTGGCGTGGAGCCCGTCCGGGTTATTCCGGGAAAGTCGATAAGGATTTTGCCATGACAGACACGGCAAAGACAGATTTACAAAAGCAGGTTAATGAATATGAAAATGACTTAATCCGGATTTTGATAAATGAAGGTGTTGATCTGAAAGCCTTAACGCAGCAGGTTGCAGACCCAACCAATCACGTCGACGTTCAAATCCAAATGATTTCATCGCAGACAGGCATCCCGAAACGTATTCTGACAGGGAGCGAAATAGGTCAACTTTCATCGACACAGGATTTAGCGAATTGGCTTTCGTTTATAAAAACACGGCGAGAACAGTTTAATGAACCGAAGATTTTAAGGCCGTTTATTGAGAAATGCCAGCAATATAAAGTATTACCTGCTGGTGATTTTGCCGTTAAATTCTCTGATTTGTTTTCTAATTCATTGAAACAAACCGTAGAGATTGGTAACATGCGGGCGACAGCTATTAAATCCTACCTGACCGCTCCGGGCGCTGAAATTGTTTTACCACCACACGAATTCTTGAAATATGCACTCGGATTTACCGATGAAGAAATAATCAATATTGAAGAATCGAAAAAACCATGAGTTCAATTGACAAAATAATAAGGAATTACGACCCGACACATACAACGAGTTTGCGCAGAGCTTTTGCCGCAGACATGAAACGTCGTTTTGAGTTTGTCAAACGAGCAGTCGTGAAGAAGGTTGAAACGGAAGATTTCTTTAATCTAAAACAAATACCGGCAGCTTATGATTATTCGGTGCCGTCGCAGGAAACTTTCGTTGAATTTCAGGCGTGGTTGCAGGAAATGATTGATACGAACATCCTTGGAGAAGTACCCCGCTGGACGAATAAATATATTAATACAGCGTACAAAGTCGGAACCATGCGCGGCGAAAAGGAATTAAAAGCGCTCGGTTTTGAGATACCTACCGGCGAATCCTCACCGCAACCGTGGATGGGATTTGTCCCGAAAGAGCGGATGACTTTGCTTTTGACGCGAACATTCGGTGATTTGAAAGGGGTAACGGATTGGATGGCTTCGGCTATGCAGCGGGTATTGACACAAGGGATGTATGAGGGAGACAATCCTAAAGTATTAGCGAAAGAAATGATAAAGATTTTTACAGGTAAAGGTGAGAATTTGAGTTTAACAGATACACTTGGCAGGTTTATTCCGGCTGAACGGCGTGCCGAAATGATCGCACGTACCGAAATAATCCGGGCGCATCATCTTGCGAACATTCAGATGTACAGAAATTGGGGAGTGAAACACATAAAGGTAAAAGCTGAATGGTCAACAGCCGGTTACAATGTTTGTGATATTTGTGCCGGATTAGACGGCGAGGTTTTCACTCTCGATAAAATTGAAACAATGATACCCCAGCATCCGGGATGTAGATGTATGGCAATTCCAATAGAAGTTTAAAACTATGAATATACAAATTAACATAAACGAAAATTACAAAGTCAGAACGCAGACTTTTAACGGAAAAGAAACCGTTATCGTACCCGTTACAATGATGGTTGAGGGCGTTCGCTCGGGAAGCAAAGGAGCTATCCTGAACCTCATCAGTGAATTAGGAAAAATCCCGGCAGCTTGGAACGGCATCCCTGTAGTGGTAAATCACCCGAAAGTTGACGGCCATTTTGTGTCGGCAAACTCGCCTGATATTCTACAGGAGGCAATCGGAACGGTTTTTAATACGAAAGTCGATGGCGACAAATTGAAAGCAGAAGCCTGGATAGACAAAGCAAAACTGATGACGCATAAAGATTTACTTGCGCTGATAGAAAAGAATATGCCTATCGAGGTAAGCATCGGTTCATTTTCAGATGACGAGGAGAAAACCGGAACGTGGAACGGTGAGGATTACATCGCCGTGGCTTATAATTATCGGCCTGATCATCTCGCCATCCTGCCACACAATACAGGCGCTTGCAGTTTCCGGGATGGCTGCGGAATACGAAACAATCAAAAAAATAAGGAGGATATAAAAATGGAAAGTTATGAACTTACAGTAAATCAATTAACTTACAAAGGCACGGAGACGACCCCATGGAAGGCACCGACTTTGGCAGATTTTGGAGAATCCGGTAAATGGTCAGCTTTGACACGGACGAAACGTAACGAGATAGCCGCACATTATTTAATTGGAACCGGTGTTCTGCCAGCATTTGGAATGTTACATTTCCCGGTTGTAAATCCAAAAACAGGCAAACTTAATGAGAATGCCTTGCGAGCAGTCATCGGCGGCAGAGGTTCGCAGTTGAAAGCCCCGGCAAACGTAATCAATGCAGCTCGGAAAAAAGCATACCAGTTGCTGAACAAAGAATTTAACGCAAAACTGAAAGTACCGACTACTTTGGAGGGGCAATTAGAGCTATTAACCAGCCTGAACAATCTTTTAGACGGGATGAGTACGAACAATGTTAATTACTATTTGATTGAATTGTATTCAGATTTTATTATATTTGCAAAAAACGAACGGCAAAATGATAACAATACAGTCAGAACGTTGTATTCACAGAAGTTCACGCTTGACAAAAACGATATTCCGACACTTGAAGGGGTGCCGGTGGAAGTGATAAAAAAAGTTAATTATATAAACGTAAACACTATGACAAAAGAAGAAGAAGGAAAGAAAAAAGTCGCTGATCCGGTAAAGCCGGTTGTTAACGATAAGCCCAAAACCGTGGCTGACTATCTAAACGATGCGCCTGCTGAAATTAAAGAGCAGGTAAATGAAAGCCTCCGGGTTTTCAAAGCTGAAAAAGACCGCATGATTGAAACAATCGTGGCCAACACTGAAAAAGACTTGTGGAAGCCGGAGGATTTGGCTGCGATGTGCCACGAGAATTTACGGAAACTGTTTAAAACCGTGGACAAAGAAAAGGATTATTCTGTTCTGGGTGCGAATATTACCGTCACCGATAACAGCATCATCCCGTTGCCTTTTCCCGGAATTGTTGTTGAACCAAAAAAGGAGGATAAATAATGAACACAATTAAACTGAAAAGCTACCTGAACATTCAGGAAGAAGCCGTTGCCACCGGAGCGATTACTCCCGGCAACTTACTGGCTATCGGTGCCAGCGGCGTAGCAAATCATGCCGTCGCATCTGGAAACGCTCAACCTATTTTTGCTTTTGAAGATGAATTACAAGGCAAAACTATTTCTGACGATTACGCTATCGGCGACCTCGTTCAGATTTTGTATCCGACACCCGGCGACGAAGTGTATGCAAATCTTGCAACTTCGCAAACTATTGTGGCTGGTGATTTTCTGGAATCCGCCGGTAATGGTGCATTACAGAAACATGTAGATTATACTACTACCGTCGATGAGGGAGGAACCGCTACTGTAGTTGTAACCGTACCGGCACGTCCGATTGTGGCCGTGGCAACCGAAGCCGTTACAACCACAAGCTCACTGGGACGTATCAAAGCAAAAATAATTTAAAAACGAAAGGATAAAAAAATGATTGATTTCTTAGGAAAAAATGGAACAAAAGGCAATTTAGCAGCTATGTTAAGTTCTGGAATCACTGCCGGCGCAATGCGCCCCTATATCGGACGTGACGGAAAAGCATACATTACATCTTATTCAGATGGCGATATAAATGATATTAAAAGTTACGTTGCGACACCTACTACGAATGCGACCCTTCTGAAAGATGATTGGATCGAATTGGACAAAACCGTTTTGGAAGTATCACGCTCCCGCCTCGGAGGAATTCAGGATTTGAGAGACAACAATCTGGTAAAACCGCTTAACAACGCTTTTGCCATGAGTTTATTCCAAACACAAAATGCATCTGATAGTTTAAATTCAAATATCAGTATGAATGGAATGGCAAAAGGTGAAAATGATCGTCAGGATTTTTCTCTTGATTCAATTCCTTTGCCCATCATTCATGTAGACTATGAAATTAATGGCCGTGTTTTGGCCGCCAGCCGTCGGAGCGGTAATGCTCTCGACACATCGGCTGCTGCAAATGCAACTCGGAGAATTAATGAACAACTGGAAAACATGCTGTTTACAAATACTACATTTGCTTTCGGTGGTGGAACGATTTATTCATATGTGAATTATCCCGACCGGTCACCTGTTTCACTCGCTCTTGCATGGGATAATGCATCTCAAGACGGAGCCGGAATTCTTGCCGACGTAGTGAAGATGAAAAATGCAGCTATTGCAGACTTGCATTACGGCCCGTGGATGCTGTATATCCCGACTTTGTATGAAACAGTTTTGGATGGTGACTATTCGACTTCTTACGCCGGGGTTACTATTCGCGACAGGATTCTGAAAGTTGCCGGGATTAAAGGTATCAAAACCGTTGACACTTTACCTGCAAATAACGTTTTGCTTGTACAGATGACTTCCGATGTAATTCGTCTTATTGACGGAATGCCTATCACAAACATTCAGTGGAAAACAGAAGGTGAATTTGTTTCTAATTACAAAGTGATGACCATTCAGGTTCCTCAAATCAGAAGCGATTATAACGGTAAAACTGGAATTATTCACTTAGCATAAAACTGAAATATCATGGCAAAATTCAAAAAACTTGGAGGTGGTTCATTTCGCCTGACAACGAAAAAATCCGGGAAAGTTATCGAGAGGATAATTAAACCCGGTCAGATTTTTGTAGCAGCACTCGAAGATATTCCCGTGGCTTTTCGCGATATGGTTGAGGAGATTAAAACAGAAGAGAAGCCAAAAGCAAAAGCTAAAAAGTAAAGTATCATGGCAACAAATCCGACAGCTTCGGATATAACCGCGATTTTGGATGACTATACTGGCAGCACAACGGCTTTTGATAGTTTGATAACGGATGCGGCGAATTATTTTGATGCATTGTATAACGGATTGACATTCACAGATGCCTTTCGTACTACAATCGTAAAATGGCTCGCTGCGCATCTCGTTGTTTCGACGTTACATAAAGAAGTTAATAACGTTGCAATATCGGCAGGGTCTCAAAGTTCGGTATATTTCTCAGTTTTAAGTCGGGAAGGACTTCATACTTCCCGATATGGGGAAATGGCAATGACGCTGGATATTTTTAATTTACTTGGCAAAAAAGTAGTTTCGATAAATTCAATTACACAGTTATGATTAGCAATCGTTTATCGAAATTCTACAAAGATGACTGCGTATATTGGGAAGTAACAGGGATGGATGGATTTGGGAACCCTGTTTTTAACCCGGGTGTACAATTGAAAGTTCTTTGGAATACGAATGAGAAGTTGATTGTTAATGATTTAGGTGAGACAATAAAGCCTGAATCGGTTTTATTTACAAGTCAGAAAATGGGAAATGGTGATTATTTGTTTAAAGGATTACTTACAGATTTGACAAGTACACAATTACTGGAACCCAAAGCGACTGGTAATAGAATTTTGGCAACAGCTGAATCTCATTCGCTTTTGAGTGTTTTAGATGTACTTTATGAGGTTTATTTATGAAAACGGTAATAGGATTAGATGAGTTGGTAGCGAATTTCAATCGTGAAGTTATTAAAATCAAAGGGCTTTCAGAAGTCGGTTTGATAAAAATGGCTATTATGATAGAGAGAAGCTGGAACTACGATGCTCCGGTTATCCCGGTTGACACAAATAATCTACGTCAAAGCTGGTTCGCTATTACACAAGTAAAATCTCATTCGGCACCTCATAATTTCAAAGGAAAAAATGCCGCAAATGTTCAGGCGTCAACAAATGAAACTTTAGCATACGCAAAAACAATCGTTGACGGAGCGCTTGGGAAGCCGACTTTGGTAATGGGTTTTGGCGCAAATTATGCGGCAGAAGTTGAAAGCACAGATAAACACTATCGGAGACCTAATTCCGGATCCCACTTTTTTCAAGGGGCTTTGAATAGGAACCGGGATAAGATAATGACAACATTAAAGGAGACGATAAATTTATGAACGCTGCATCGGTTGACATAAAAGATATGATTAACGGGCAATTCGGATTGAGTTTTGCCGTTAATTTATTTGTGTCTAACGAGCCGGCTTCTCCCGATGACGTTGTTACGATTTACGATACGCCCGGTTTACCGCCGGGATTGTCGCATCAGAACGATGATAAATCACAATATCCGGCGTTTCAGGTGCGAACCCGGAACGTAGATTTCCAAACCGGATATGCACTGGCCGAAAATATCCGTGATTTTTTACATGGTTATAAAACTACAATTAACGGCACAAAATATGAGTTAATACGTTCTTTGAATTCTATACCGTTTCAACTAAAATTAGATGACAAACGCCGTGTGATTTTTATCAATAATTTTGAAGCCGGAAGGGAAGCCATATGATTGGTTTTGGCACAAAAGTAAGATATTCGCTTGACGGTTTGACGTGGATTTATCTTGCCGGCTTAACAAAAATTATGCCGCCGAAAAAAACAAAAAAAATCACAGCTGTAACGAAAATTGGTTCCATAAGTGAATATGAAGAATACCAGGAGCAGATAAAAAAGAGTGGGTTAACGGGTCTTATCTTGAATTATTCTAAAGACGTTTATCTAACACTTGAGAAATTATACGCTTTAGGTGGCACGATTTATTTTGAGATAATTTTTCCAGATACCGATTTAACGACATTTGAATTTTCAGGTATCTTAAAAGATTTAGCGGCGGATACGCCCCTTGCAAAACAAATTGGAATTGTCTGCCAGATACAGGTCACGGAACGGATAAAAACTATTGTCGGAGTTGCCCCGGTTTTGTCGGGGGCAATTGTAACAGGAGGAACACTTCCAATTGCAAGTTACGAATATCAGATAGCCGCCTTCGATGGTGTTGTTTGGTCGAAAGTTTCGAATCAGGTTACAGAAGTTCTTATAGCAACCGGTTCTATCGCATTATCGTGGACTTATTCAGGTTCTGTAACAAAATACAGGATTTGGCGCACATCGGGCGGAGTGTTTGACGGGTTTTATGATTTAATCACAACCACGTTACTGACATTGACAGACGATGGAAGTTTGGTTTTTGAAACAACGGATAGTGAAATATTTTAATAGAAGGGAAAAATTTTTATGATTGGTTTTGGAGTGAAAATTAAACGATGGAATGCGGGTATTCCTTTACCTGTGTGGGTGGTTTTTGCTAATGTTTTTGATATAAAACCTCCCGAAAAAACGGTCGGTACTACCGACATGACGGATTACAGTTCCCCAAGTAAGTATCGGGAACATGAAGCAACGCTGAAAGATGGAGGCGAATATGTGATTTCTCTAAATTGGGATGACACGGCCGAAAATGCCTATGATATTTTGGATGCTGATTTTGAGGCAGGAAGTAAATCTGTTTACGAAATAGTTTTTCCCGATACGGGGAACACGGCATTTGATTTTCTTGCACTTGTTACAAAAGTCGGAACTGTAACACCTCTGGACAATAAGATGACCGCGGAGTTTACCTTTAAGGTTATCAGAAAACCAATTAAAATCCATGGGACGGCCCCGGTTTTAAGTGGGGTAATTGCAGCGGGCGGAACGTTGGCAGTTAAAACTTACGATTATCAAATTTCGGCTTACGACGGAACGAAATGGTCAAAAGTGTCAAATCAAATTTCTGAAACTTTAGTCGATGCAAGTGGAAATTATTCAGTAAATTTGTCATGGACTTATTCCGGAGCGGTAACGAAGTATCGGATATGGCGAACAGGTGATAGCGTGTTTGACGGATATTACGATTTAATTACGACATCGTTACTGACGCTAACAGATGACGGAAGTTTAACTTTTGAATTAACAGACAGTGAAATATTTTAATTTAATGAAAGGATAAAAAAATGGAAGGTTTTGGAACACAATTTCAACGCTGGGATAGCACAACTTCGGCGTGGGTAACATTAGCGGGAGTTTATGATATTAAACCCGCAGAAAAAACAGTTGGAACTACCGATATTACGGCACACGATTCGCCAAGTAAATACCGGGTATATGAAGCAACGTTAAAAGACAATGCTGAAGCAACGATTTCCCTGAACTGGGACGATGCAACCGGAAACGCTTATGACGTTTTGGATGCAGATTTTGAAGCAGCTGTGGAGATGAATTACGAAATAGTTTTTCCCGATCCATCAGCTTCGACATTTGAATTTCTCGGTATCATTACGAAAGTCGGAACGGTAACGCCGCTTGATAACAAGATGACCGCGGAATTCACATTTAAAGTTATTGGAAAAGTAATTAAAACAGCCGGACCCGGCGTAATACAATAAAATTATGACAGGAAAATTCATTGACAGGAAAGCGTTACTTTCAAAAGTAGCGCTTAAAATTGAAAAGGTTGATTTTGGTAACGGTGAATTCGTATATGTGAAAGAGATGACCGGTCACGAACGAGATACGATGGAAGCATCGTTTTTGAAACCGATTAAAAAAGACGGCAAGGTCGTTGATTTTGAAACTACGCAGGAAGATTTTCGTTCAAAAATGGCCGTTCTCACCGTTTGTGATGCAGACGGTAATTTGATTTTGCAACCTAATGACTGGCGGGAATTAAGCAAAAGTATATCAGCTTCTAAATTGATAAAAATTGCTGATGCTGCTGCGAAGTTAAATGCTATCACCCCGGAAGATGCCGAAGAACTCTCAAAAGGCTGAGAAAGCAACCCGGGCGTGCTTTCATGTTTCGCTTAGCCCGGGAATTGGGGTACCCGCATCCTGACTATCTTAACGATGTTCTAACATCGCGGCAGATAACAGAATTGCAGGCATACGATATTATTGACCCGGTAGGCGCTTGGAGAGGTGATTACAACGCTGCGATGTTAGCAAGCGTTTTAGTTAATATTCAAAAAGCAAAAAACGGTGAAGATGCCAGAGTGGCAATATCAGATTTCATCCCACGCTGGGGCGAAGTTCAGGAATTGCAAAAACAAAGTGATGAGAAAATGTTAGCAATAATGAACGCAATGGCAAAATAAACAATATGATTCTCGGACGATTGATAACGGTAATGGGTGTAGATGATACCGGCCTCGTAGCAGCACAAGGTCGGCTCATCGGGTTAGGACGTACCGCCCGCCGGGTTGGGATGGGAATGACGATGGCATTGACATTACCACTTGCCGCACTCGGTGCAAAATCTATTTCCGAATACGCACAGTTTCAGGATTCAATGCAGAAAATTGTCGGCCTCGTTGGCGTATCACAAAAACAAGTCGGCAAATGGAGTAAAAGCATTATCAATTATTCTGCCGTTATCGGTCGTTCACCGAAAAAACTTGCAGATGCAATGTTCTACATCACCTCTGCCGGAATATTTGGCAATCGAGCGATGGAACTTTTGAAAGCCTCGGCGCGGGGTTCCGTTTCCGGGATGGGTTCGGTTGTTACAATTGCAGACCTTGCAACGTCTGCTATGAATGCTTACGGACAGGCGAATTTAAGTTCATCCCAAGCTTTAGACGTTTTGACCGAAACAGTCAGAAAAGGAAAAGCGGAGGCTGATAGCCTGGCGCAGTCGATGGGATTTGTAATACCATCAGCCGCGGCGCTCGGCGTTAAATTCAGAATGGTCGGAGCCGCAATGGCCGCGATGACCCGGAGCGGAGCGAACGCCTCTACATCGGCGACGCAGTTACGGATGGTTTTCGCGACACTTATGAAGAACACGCCGAAAGTGGTAAAAGGCTTCAAGGCGATGGGGATACCCATCGAAATGCTCCGGAAAAAATTAAGAGAACCGGGCGGATTCCTCGACGTTTTGAAAATCTTAAAAAGCAAAATGGGGGAGTTCGGGAATACAGTCATGGCGGAAGTGTTTCCCCGAATGCGCGCTCTTACGGGTGTTCTACAGATTATCGGAGCCAACGCGCAAACTAATTTTCAGATATTCGCAGATTTCGGACATATTGCAGGCGTTTCTATGCAGGCGTTTCTTGCACAAGCAAAATCCATAAAACATCAATGGGATATTGTAAAGAGTTCTTTTTCGGCGGCAAGTACGATTATGGGACAATCCATTTCAGCGGCCATAATGCCTCACCTTGTCGCACTTGGAAAGTATGTATTCAAATTAGCACATTGGTTTGAAGGATTAAACAAAACTTGGAAAAAAACTATTCTTACATTGGGGGGAATAGCTATTGCAGCCGGGCCGTTATTGTTAATTTTTGGATTTTTCGTATCCTCATTAATTCCAAAAATGATAGCCGGATTTTATGGCGTTGCTCGAGCTTTAACGGCGATGAAAATAGCCATGTTAAAAAATCCGTTAATGATACTTCTTGTTGTCGGCGCTTCAATTGTAGCATTTTTATATCAATATTTTTCTAATTTAAATAAAATTATTCCGGCACAGAAAAAGGTAAATGAGGAACTTGAGAAATTTAAGAAGTTAACAAAATCATTTGCTGATATTAAAACCTTTCAACAGGTTATTGGAGATATGACCAAAACGCAAATTTCAGCACAATTAGCAAAAATAAAAGCACAGATAAAAGGATATGAAGATTTATTAATTAAACAGAAAATTACTGAACTGGCGGTAAAAAAAGAAGCAATTACATTAAAGAAAACGATTGCTGATAAAAAAGTACAAGAGATTAGTTTTCAGAATTTGCTTACAAGAATACACAGTTCCACTTTGAGTAAAAAAACAATAAGCGATTCGGCTTACTATTCGTATGCGCAAAAAGCCGGTAAAGATTATTTGAATAAAAATGAAAATAATTATAAAACATTTTTTAAAAATTTAGATTCCTTGCAATCGGGATTTAGTAAAAAAATCGGAAATTATGACCGTGACAGAACGCTACAGGAAAATAAAAATCATCAATTTGAAATTGGAAACTACCAAAAAGAAATAAATAAAAAAATTGCTATTCTTCAAGGTTTTATGAAGAGTCTTGAAAAAATGCAATCAACAAAGGCTGTAACAATAAAATTCAAACTTAATATTGCCAAAATCGAAACAGCGGCACGGGAAAAATTAAAAGCATTATCACAGATGTTTTTGCTCACAAAAGACAAAGCCGGTCTTTTGCGAAATGTATTATCGACATTAACAACAGAATTACAATCCTACCTGTCTGCCGGGTTGACAGCCGTAAACCCTAAAGTTTTAGCATTGTACAAAACGATAAAGATACTGGCAACAGAGATAAAAACGCTCGGTAAAACAACGTTAACGACGGGGGCAATAATGAAAGCCTTTGCAGCATCGCAAAACGTGATAGCTAATACTTTCGCTATTACGGGCGACAAAACACAAGAACTTAATTCTTTAGCGACTTTATACACGCAAACACTTTTGAGAATGCGTAATGCCGGGATGCAAAACACACAAGTTTACAAACAGATGTTTGTCGCATTAAAACATTTTAAAGGAATGTTACAAATAACTAACAAAACTGTGCGAACAGCATCGTTAGGCGGCAGTTTGCTATCGAATGTTTTTTCCGGGATGAGTAATGTTATCTCGAACGCATTGAGTTCGACACAAAATATATTAAAGGCTTTTGGTCAATTTTTTATTAAATTTATCGAAGGAATGATTTTTAAATTGATCGCAGCCGCTATTGCAGCCGCCGCATTGGTAGCAGTGTTATCATTACTCGGATTAACAAGTATAAGCGGTCTTGGAAAAGCTGCAAAGGGATTTGCTGGTTTTGGAGCAGAGTTTAAAAATGTTTTCGGAGCATTCAGTGGGCTTGGCGTCGGGACGATAAACATAAGTAAAGGAGCTAATGGCCTCGTTGTTCCTCCCGGATTTGAAAACGACACATACCCTGCTTTCCTTTCAACTGGGGAAACGGTAGTCCCGGATGGGATGCAACTTATCCCTTCCGGCGACGGATTCGCAACGAACATAAATGTTACGGTAAATGGAGTACAGCGGGGTGAAGATATATATTACATTGTAAAAGAAATTGAGCGCAAACGTGGAAATAGTTTTTAAAAAGTTATGGCATACGGAAAAAGATATGACTTCAATTTTTCAAAATCGGGTGTTAATTATGTTGTTGAAATTCTGCAAAATAATTACACCGGTTCTGTAATATCTATTACTAACGGTGCCGACAATCCGGTAACATTACGCCATCTGGGTAGTAGAGATGACCCTGAAAAAACCGTTTTGTTTGGCACTGAGATGCTATTTTCTTTTGAATATCCACGAGCCGATAATATAGATTATGAACCATTGTTCACAACTTCATATAAAGAATTCGCTGTTAAATTAAGCAAGGACTCCTCCATTATTTTTGTCGGCTTTTTACTCCCTGAAAATTCTACTCGGTCATTCCCGGCACCGGTAAACATTGCAGTACAGCTTTCATTCACAGATGGTATTGCCGAATTAAAAAATGAGACATTCAAAGATTTAGATTCAGTCGGTGATTACAAAATTGAAAAAATATCTATTCTTTCAATCCTGCAAAAGGCACTCGTTTCGCTACCTCGTAATATAATTTTAGGAGATTTGGAATTTCAGGTTCAATTGAATACGTATGAAACAAATTATATGTTATCGACTGATAACATTGTAGAAAAAGGATACATCACGACAGAAAGATTTCAGGAAGATAATGCCGGTTTAGTTACGATTATGAAATGTGACGAAGTGATAAAAGGTGTTTTCCATGATTTTACTGTTTCGGTTTTTTTGCTTGACAAATTTATTCGTATCATTAACTTTCATGAATTAAACAGCACGCAAACTACATACGATTTTGGTTCTCTTGTTTGGATTCATTCTGAAACCTCATCTTTGTTTTTCGATATTCAAAATCAGACAGCACTCTGGGAAGGCGAGGAACAAATTATACAGCCTTTAGCAGAAGTCGACATAACATTTCACAACAAAAGCGAGGGCGGAAAAGTCATCCTGAATCTTTCAGAGTGGGGTGATTCGAATATATGGACAACAAAAGCTACCGGCGGCGTTACGCTGTTAAGCCCGGGTGTGGAATTGCATATCTATGGTTTGCCGACGACACAGTTTAATATGAATTATGTACAGACAGCAGAATTTGGGGTGACTAAATTAACAGATACAGACATTCTTTATGTTACTTTTTCATATAAAATAATTATCCCGACAGCGTGGCCTACGGATTTAACACCCGATGAATCAATGTTTTTAAATTTGAATATTGGCATAAATCACCCCTCCGGGATGCAATCCGTAACGATTACAGAGGACAGAGATACAAGCGGAACATGGGATCCGGCAACCGGGGCATGGGATTTATTCACAAGTGATATAAATTCAGGCGTTTTTTACGTTGACGAATCGGGAAATTACTTTCTAAAAATATCAACAGCCGCAATTAATGCACCGCCATCCGGGACAGTTCAGATTTATATAAAACAAGTAACAGTGGTAAAAGAAGTCAGAGGGGACACAGCCTCTGCTACTTCGGTAAGTGCTGTTTTGCCGACAACTTTTGACAGACATTACACGCAAAAATCAGATGTAGGAAGTAATAAATTCTCTACAACGGAAATAATAGGGGATGGGTTTTCAATTGTTGAAGTAGGCGGAATAGAAATTATGGATAGTAGTTCTATTTTAGTCCCTTCTGCAAACTGGAATCGTTTTGGGAAGACGGAAAATTTGATTTTATTCGATTGTTTTGCAAGAAATTTACTTGAGAACCGATTAAACTACAAAAAACTGCTAACAGTAACTTTATATGACCCGGATTTTTTGATTACATTTTCTACTATCATTCAGCATTTATCAGAGAATTATCAGATTATTTCTTTTAACAGGAATTTCAAAACAGGATATATTAAATTAAGTATTATACAAATACTTACAGCAGCAGGTACTTTCTCTGCTATTTTGGAGAATACTTTGAACACTTCAAATGGGGAATCGGTTAGTTCGGTAACGCCGGCAACTGTATCAGCATCAACAAAATCATTTATTGCGCCGGCGCAATATGAAGCCACGACAGATGGCGAATTAACAGTAACACTTACGGAACTTATAAGCGCATCGATAATATTAATTATAAAAGAGATTCAACCATTGAAATTTTCTCAATACACATTTGATAAAATCCTTGGCAAAATAACGCTTACACAAGCTTTAAATCAATATGAAACATTGTATATCACTTATTCTAAAATTGTAACGACATGAAAAAGATATTTTTAATTTTATTCGTTTTCTTAACGATAATTATACAGGCACAATCAACCGTTAAACCTGTTAGTGTGCCGAACGATTCGACAGCAATTGGTCAGAACTTAGGTAAAAACAACCTATTAATAGATGCATCTACCGGAACCGAATATCAACTTACAGCAGGGATACCCGGAACGGGAACGATTCGAGGTAATATTGCTTCGCTGCAAATTGTGAACAATGATATTTATGCAACTAAAGTGGCTTTACAGGATAAGTTAAACATCAGTGATACCGCCTCTATGCTATTGCCATATCATTCTAATGTTTTTAAATTTGAACTTACAAAAAATGATACTGTAATATATTTAGGGGTATCAGTAAAATTAAATGCATTAACTTTTATAAATGGAATACTTTTAAAATATTCACAGTGGAATGTATCGGGAAATTCGATACATTTGCTTCTAAACATAGAAAATTACGATAATTTAATCATTAAAAATTAAAAAGATGAAAAGGAAAATTTTATTAACAATCCTGACACTCATATTAAGTGTTACATTGTTTGCGCAAACTCCCGTGAAAACTATTCGGGTAACCTCTGCTACTACTGCTATCGGAGAGAATATTCCTATTGGAACACAGGTTTATGATATTGCTACTTATAATTTGTATGTTGCAACTGCTGGTGTTATTTCAACAGCTACACTGACATCGGCGGCATCTTCTTTCAAGTTAACAAATGGTAACGGGACAACAAATTTGTCCGAAGGGACAACTACTACCACTACTGTGAATGTAAATTCAAGTACAGGTACTTCTGCTACATTACAATCTGCAAGTACAAGTAGAGCAGGTTTATTGTCAACGGCGAAATTAAATGCAATTAATACAAATACAGCTACGAATACTGTTCAGGGAGACACGCTCGTAGCGCAGAATGCCCGAATACTTGCAAATAAAGCAAGTGCGGCCACGAATGCGACTAATATTTCTACTAACGCTTCCGGCATAAGTACAAACGCTACAAATGTAGCTAATAATACTACAAACATTAGTACAAACACAGGGAACATTAGTACGAACACTTCAAATATCAGTACAAATACCACAAATGTAGCTACTAATGCAACAAATATTAGTACGAATACAGGGAATATTTCTACAAATACTTCAAATATTTCTACGAACACAAGTAAATTAGCTACTATCGAGACGGGGGCACAGGTGAATTTGTTAACTTATCAAGATGTGTTTAGTGAGGCATCTTCTTCGGCCACATCCCATACATTAACCAAAACCGCTAATACTTCATACGCCCCTAATGTAAGTTTGAATGGTCAAATATTGCCAGCTTCTGATTATGTGTTTACAACAACTACAATCACGGTCTCAATTCCTGTATCTCAATATGATAAACTTGTAATTAATTATCATTATTAAAATTATGAAAA
The DNA here is from genome assembly GCA_913009735.1 of uncultured Fidelibacterota bacterium. Classification (GTDB taxonomy): domain Bacteria; phylum Fidelibacterota; class Marinisomatia; order Marinisomatales; family TCS55; genus JADFRD01. Next base: position 15,768 of record CAJVYU010000023.1, on the reverse strand, counting down.
AGATATTGTTTTCTGTAATTTTTGCCATTCTGGTATCTAATGTATTTGGACAATCAACTCCGGTTTTTAATATTCGAATTCCAAACGATACGACTGAATTTGGAATAGGGTTGCCTATCGGGGTTTCGGTTTACGATACTACTTCAAAAATAGTTTACAAGACGGTAAAAGGTGTTCCACCTTTGGGTTCATTAAATACATATCCGAATAGTTTTATAGTTCTGTCCTCTAATTTGGGCACAGTAACAAGTGTAGGAATGACTGTTCCTGCCGGATTAACTATTTCCGGAAATCCAATAACTACAAGCGGGACGTTGGGATTATCATTCACAAGTGGGTATTCAATTCCAACAACAGCAAATCAAACTAATTGGACAAATACATACACAAACCTGAATGCAGCAGGGTTGACCACCGGTTACTTGCCCTACAAATCTGCGAGTAAACTGGTTAATTCTCCTATTTATACGGATGGGACTAACATTGGAATTAGTATCACCCCTGCATATAAATTAGATGTAAACGGAAACATAAACATCGCCGACGGCTCTTATTACAAATACGGCGGGCAAAATGCTTTAAGATTAGCGAAAGGAACAGACTCTTTTTATGCGAATACTTTTGTCGGGTTAAATACGGGGAATAGTTCGGCAACGAGACAAACAGCATTAGGATATGCTGCAGGTAGTTCAAACTCAGGAGTTAATCAAACAGCATTAGGATATCAAGCAGGTTATTCAAACTCAGGAGCTTCTCAAACAGCAATAGGATTAAATGCAGGTTTTTCAAACACAGGAAATTATCAAACAGCAATAGGATTAAGTGCAGGTTATCAAAACACAGGAGGTTATCAAACAGCATTAGGAAGTTATGCAGGTCGTTCAAACTCAGGAAATTATCAAACAGTATTAGGATATAATGCAGGTTATCCAAACACAGGAGTTTCTCAAACAGCATTAGGATATAATGCAGGTCGTTCAAACACAGGAGCTTCTCAAACAGCATTAGGATATAATGCAGGTCGTTCAAACTCAGGAAATCAAGTTACTGGTTTAGGATATCAGGCGACTTATAACAACTCAGGGAACGAAGTTGTGGCGATAGGTTATCAGGCAGGATACAACAATACGGTTTCTAATCAGTTCATAGTTAAACAAGCAAATATTAATGCGGTTCCTTTAATTCAAGGTGATTTTGCAACAGGCAATGTAACCATCGCAGGCACGATAACCAGTTCAAAATTCATAAAATCAGGAGGCACTTCTGCCGAGTATCTTTTAGCCGATGGCAGCACCACAACGGTAGCAGGCGCAGTTTATAAAGGTCAATTAGACGGTGGTACAGGCATTCCGATAAGTGGGAGTGTGGCCTTAGCAGATGGAACAGGAACTACTGGATGGTATTACGCTTGCTCTACATCTGGAAGTTATGATTACGGTAGTGGAAGTATTACATTAGTAATAGGCGACCAATTGTATTACAACGGGACAATATGGTTAAAAATTCCCGGAGCAGAGTCATACACACTTCCAGTGGCTACAAGTACAAATTTAGGGGGTATTAAATCAAGTTCGTCTGTATCGGTAGATGCGGGGGGTGTCGCAACGGTTTTCACTAATTACGCTCCATCAAGTACTGTCTCATTTCCAGGTTTCAGCACTTTATTGGGAGATTATGGGTTTACAGATAATTCCACTAACTGGAACACAGCATACAATTGGGGGAATGGTAATCCTTATCTATTAACACAAAGAACTTCTGATAGAAGTGCTTATTTAATAGGTGATTCAATAGACCTAAATACTTATACCACTTCTGGATATTTTATTCAGCCAACAAATGTTCAGGCTGTTAATGGTGCTAATTACCCAACATCTTATGCGGGTATGCTATCTGTAAGGGGTGATGGGTCATACATGACTTATCAGAATTATGAGACATACAATAGTTCTGATATATTTCATCGTCATTATTATAATGGTAATTGGAGCGATTGGTATAAATTTTATGATTCCGGTAATTCCAACTTAACCACCGTCAATTGGTCAGCCCAAAACTTAACTCTTGCAGGCTCTATTTCAGGAGCCACAACGATAGCAGCAACAGGAACGATAACCGGTTCAAACCTCTCCGGCACGAACACGGGAGACCAAGACATTTCAGGGATTGGGATAAATGCGACTGCAATATCTTTGAACACTGCAAAAGTAACCGAAAGCACAACCGTAACAGCTCCATTGAGTTTGATAGGATATAATGTTTCCATTCCGGCAGCAAGTGGGACGGTTAATGGTTATTTAAGTTCTGCGGATTGGACTATATTCAATAATAAACAGCCAGCAGGGAGTTATTTAACAAGTGAAACAGACCCGACAATTTATGCTTGGGCAAAAGCAGCAACAAAACCAACTTACACGACTTCTGAAATAGCAGAGGGGACAAATCTTTATTACACAGATGCAAGAGTAGCTGCTAATAGTTCGGTTGTTGCAAACACTGCGAAAGTTGGGATTACAACCACGCAAGCGAGTAATATAACAGCTAACACTGCAAAGGTTTCTTTTCCGGGGTTCGGTACAGTAACAGCTCAAGTCTGGGGTTACGATGCACACCCCACCACCACAGCAGGTTATGGCTTACCAGCTTATCCTACTCTTTCCGATTTAAACGGACAAACCCAATTAAACGGAACAGGTTTTGTTAAGGCAAGCGGTACAACTATTAGTTACGATAATACAAGTTATTTGCCATTAACGGGGGGGACGATGAGCGGGACGATTAATTCAACAGATATAATTCCAATATCAAATACTAATTATGCTTTAGGGTCATCTACGAATATGTATAGTATAATTTATACACAACAACTTCATGTGGACAATGCATTAGGTGTCTATGGAAACATTCACAATTACGGATATGAACAGATTGATAGTACTTTGAATGTAACACAAGCGGCAACTTTTGGTGGCTCATTGACCACACACGACATTTTGCCTTATGGGCCGTCCCTTGTTAATATCGGGAGTCCGGGATTATCTTATAATAATATCTATTCTGACTATTTATTTGTTTATAATGATGCAAGCATAAGCGGAGCTTTGACAGTTACCGGAACAGTAACGGCAGCAGACTTCATTTTAGCATCCGATAGCACTTTGAAAAAAGACATTGAACCGATTAAGCCTGACGTATTAAATATTCCTTTAATACAATTCAAATTCAAGGCAGACACAACGAATAGGGAGCATTACGGTTTAATTGCACAGAACTTATTAAAAGTAGCTCCTGAAATGGTTTATAAAGGTAAAGACGGTAAGTTAAGAGTAGCATACATAGATTTCCTTATTGCACGGTCAAATTCTCTACAAAAGAAAGTCGATAGTCTGCAAACACAATTAGACAATCAGGGGAAACTTATTAAAGATTTAGAACAACGAATGAAAAAACTGGAAAATGAAAAATAAACTTATCATATTACTGTTATTTTTAAGCGGAATTGTTTACGGGCAAAGTGTGCCGAATACGAATACGTTTCATCTTACAGATGTTACGGCTGTTGTAGGGGGAAATTCTTTAACACAATGTTTTACAAACTCAATAGATAATTATTTTGACCCTGTTTATAAGGGTGCAAAAGACAGATTATCTAATTTTAGGAATTATACAATGCCTCAATATCCTTCGGGAAAATGGGTGACAGCGGTCGTATATGGAGGGGTTATTTTCCGTTCTAATGATTATGGCGCTACGTGGTCGCAGGAAGCCACAAGTCAGTATTGGAGGGGAGTGGACATGGATTCATCAGGCATGTATCAAACTGCTGTTGTATATGATGGGTATATTTACGCTTCTAATGATTTTGGGGTAACGTGGTCACAAAGAGCTTTATCAAAATATTGGGCGGCTATATCATTAAGTTCAGATGGGAAATATCAAACCGCTGTTGTGTGGGGTGGGTATATTTATGTAAGTTCGAATTACGGATTAGATTGGACACAAGAAGGAGTATCCAAGGATTGGAAGTCAATAGATGTTAGTCCCACAGGAAAATATCAGGTTGCAGGAGTAGATGGAGGATATGTTTGGATTTCGACTGATTATGGGATTACATGGACGTTACTATCTCCGGCATTGAGTACATCGTATGGTGCTGTTTTTGTAAGCAAAAATGGGGCAAGTTATACGGCAGCTGCAAATGCTACAGATGGGGGGTATATATATATATCTACAGATGGAGGGGCTACATGGGCCATTGAAGAAAATGTACTACATCACTGGGCATCATTATCAGGAGACAATAGTGGTACTTATAGAATAGCTGGTGATGCGAATGGTACATCGTGGTATACTTCGTTTACTGGCTGGGTATCCACCGGCCCAGATGGGGATTGGCGTGTAGCATCTGGGTATAACGGGTCTTTCATGTACAAAGCCGCTGTTGGAGGAAGTATTTGGGTTTCTAAAGATTATGGGATAACATGGGTTGAAATATACGCACAAGCGTTAACACTACAATGGATTGGTATAGCAACAAATTAAGATTATGACAACAACAAAAGAAAGATTATCAAACAAGACAACCTCACCATTTTTCAGAAAGGTGAGAAATTGGTCAGGCGCTATCGGGGTAATAGCTTTAATAGTTTCAAAAATCCCGGTAATTCCGGAGTGGATACGGTCGATATGTGAAATTGTAGGCTCTGCATTAATAGGTGGTTCGGCAACGGCACACCTGACAACGAAGAATGAAAAATAATTAGTACATTTACAAATAATTTAAAAATTAATATCATGGCAAAATTAAGTAACAAAACAATCAAAGACCTTGCGAAGTTTCTGGACGATCTGACGACTTTTCATGGATTTCTCGAAGCCGTTGACGGCACTGTTTACAGAATTATTCTGAACATCTTAAATAACAAATTCGGTGGTGAAATTCCTGACAACCTGAATGCCTTAATTGACAATATGCTTACCGCTATTGAAAACGGTAACTGGGAGTTGGCGGAAAAAGAAATGGCTGATTTCTTAGCCGGGATAATTGATACCCCGTGGATCGACGGTACCAAAGAAGAAATTCAGGTTTATGAAACTTTCATGGAGGAGCTCGGGAAACTAATTCAGAGGTTTTTCGCAAGTAAAAAATAGCAAAGTTATGAGTCAAGTCGAGAACAGATTTATAAAATGGTTTGCAAGTATTGCCGGTGCGCTTATAATTGCCTCAATTTTAGGACTTTTCGGGATGTACAGAAGCCAAATTATTATGGAGCAGAAATTCAAGCAGCAGAACGAAACAAATTTAACGCTGAATAACCGGATTACACAAACAAGACGTTTTCATACTGAGGATGTTAAACTTATCAGGTCGGATATTAAAGATATAAAACAATCTCAAAATGAAACGCAAAAGGATATTAAAACTATTCTATTAAAATTGAATTGAAATGGCACCATGGGAAGATATTTACTTATCCCGGTTAAAAGATACCGGAAAAGAGACGTTGGGTTTTTTGCGTATTGCAATAGGCCGGGACAGTCTGTCTTTGCAAACTTTAGAACTGCCATGGCGAAACAATAAAACAGATATAAGCTGTATCCCGGTGGGCGTTTATGCTTATGAAAAATGGTTTTCGCCTTCTTTTAACACAGCGGTTTTTAGGCTCCTTCATGTGCCGGGGCGAACAAATATTTTAATCCATCCTGCTAATTTTGTACGACAATTAAAAGGATGCATCGCCCCGGGACTTTCTCTAAAAGATATTGACCATGACGGCAAATTAGATGTAACAAAGAGCAGAGCATCACTTTATGATTTACTTGCAATAGCACCCGAAAAAGGATTTATTCACATTAATAACGCTTTTTAATCCCGCTATATTTCTTATCTCCGTATTAATTAGAATGATTATAAACTAAGCATTTTTGTAAAGTTTTATATAAAAACGCTTGACTTTTCGTTTTTTTTGTTGTATATTTGTCCTATGCAAACGAAAAAAGATATAATCATGAAAACAAAAAAAATAACAGAAGCGTCTTGGTGCGGAGACAGAAAATCAGTAAACCTTTCTATTTATGATGCAAGCAGCCCCATCGGAGTTAAAAATAACATGGTCAGAATGACTATCGAGGTTGGAAAAGCCAACTGGGCAAAAAGAGAACCTTCAAAAGAAATTATCATTAATCAATTATTAGAGCAGGACATTGAAGTAGCAAACAAAGATTTTTCTATACAATAAAATAAAAAACCATGAAAAACGTAACAAAAGCAGAAATTAAAAGAAACACTAAAAGCATTAAAGGGAAGGGATTCGCCCCTTCTTATATATTCAAAGCAGATATTTGCGGAATGTATTTTGAAACAATGTGGGATACAACGCTCATCGTTGCAAAAATCGTTAACGGTGAAACTAAAAACACTGTGATCGGAGAAGCTGAACATAAAGCCGACTTTGTAAATGCAGTTTATGATTATTTGAACCTTTAAAAATACACCCTTCATCCCTCCGCCCCGCCTCGAAAGTTGCGGGGTTTTGGGGTGAAAAAAAGTTAATAATTTAAAAACAGAATTATGAAAAATAAAGACTTATCAAAAATTGCCGGCCTTGTAATAGCTATTATTGCCTCGGCCTATTTGGGAACGAGTACCCTAATTGCTGCCTTCAGATATGAAACCGGTCTGTTTATCATCAGCCTGGCTTTTGCCGGTATTTTTACGTTTTCGGTGGTGGACATTGTTAAAGAACTGCGAAAATGAAAGAACGAAGATATTATACAACATTCATAAAACCGATCTACGCACGAAACGACAACGAAGCCAAGGTTTTGGCTGCTAAATTTGCAAAAGAAACCGGGTCGGTGGTTACAGAACTAACTGAACAACTGTTCGGTACACTTCAAAGCCGGGTGGTTCATTCAGGGAGTTTGACTATTTTTGAAAACCATATAATCGAAACGACATGAATTTATTTACAGGACAAGTTAGCGTAATTTCGGCTTTGTTAATACTTGGTATGGGCATTAATTTCGGAATAGCCCTCGGAATTGTAATCGGTATATATAGTAAGGATATTAAACATGAAAAACATGAAAAACATAACAATAAAAAATAACAGAAAATTACAACAACTGGCCGCTATGTTCAATATCCCGGCTCCCGATTTAGCGGAAAATATCTGTTACCGGCTCGTAAAAGCCGATGTTCTATCCGATATTGAGGAGGAATGCGGCGAAAGACTTCAGTATCTTTTTCACGAAAAAGGATTTACGCTGAAAGAAACTGCTGAAAAATCCGGATATTATCGCCCTGGTTATAAGTTCGAAATGCTTTTCTCCGGATTAATAGTGTGGGGAAAATCAAATCAATGCCCGCAATGTGGGTCGATAATAGACGTAGAAGGCGAATATGAGTTAGAACCCGAAACGGGCGAAGTATGTAAAGTTTTTTATGAAAAGAATACGTGTTCAAATCCTTGTTGTAATTATGAGGATGTTGAAGACAACAAACCCGATCCGGATTTAAAACACGATGACCGTTAATTAAGATTTTAACTAAAAACTTAAATAATGAAAACAATAAATGCGTATGAATTAACAAATGGCGAGATATTAAAAAATAAAGAAGAAGCCATTAAACGTCAAAAAAAGATAGACTTTGAAAAAGCTATTATTGAATTTGCTAATGAAATTGGTTATTCCGATGAATCAGATTTAATATCAAGAACCATTTTGGACTATGCAGATAAATTGCAAAAGATATTTGATGCAAGGTAAAATAATAAACAATCTAACTATTAATTTGTAATTTGTATAATAATTTTACTTAACTTTGTACTTTATTAATTAAATCTTAAAAAAATGGAAAACATTATGTTAAAAACGCCTGAATTGCAGGCAATCGAAAAATCAAAAGCCGAACAAATTAAAGCGACTTTTGAGCCTATGGTTGAAATGCTTGAAGCTTTTGAAGAAAAATTTTTGAGTATTGTCGAAAAATCTAAAAAAGGTATTGATATTGAAATCACCACCGCGGCCAAACGTTTGCGGATTGATGTTGGCAGGGTGCGGATTGAAACAGAAAAACTGAGAAAAGCACAAAAAGAGGAATATTTGCGAGCCGGAAAAGCAATTGATGGTGTTGCAAACATCCTAAAATGGGCTGTTACGGATAAGGAAAACAAACTCAAAGAAATTGAGAATCATTTTGAAATCCAAGAACAGAAACGACTTGAAAAATTGCAGTCAGACCGCGTTGAAATATTATCGAAATATGTTGAAGATGCATCCGAACGCAATTTATCGCAAATGGATGAAGATGTTTGGGATGCTTATTTTCATACAAAAAAACGTGAATATGAGGATAGAATAGCTGCCGAAAAGAAAGCCGAAGCCGACCGCATCGCAAAAGAAAAAGCAGAAGCCGCAGAACGTGAACGTATCAGAAAAGAGAATGAACGTCTGCGGAAAGAAGCGGCAGCAAAAGAAAAACAACTTGCAGCCGAAAGAGCTAAGGCAGCGCAAGAGCGTAAAATTGCCGAAGACAAAGCCAGAAAAGAACGTGAAAAAGTCGAACAGAAGTTAAAAGTCGAACAGGAAACGGCCAGAAAAGCAGCCGAAAAAGCGGCAGCCGAAAGAGTTAAACTTGTATCAGAAATAAAAGCAAAAGAAGCCGCAGAGCGTACCCGCGTTGCTAAAATTGAAGCATTAAAACAGGCTGACATGCAAAAAGGGGATGCTGCAAAAATGAAAGATTTTGTTTCAGATTTAACAAATTTGAAATTAAAGTATGAATTCAAATCGGTTAAAATGCAAAACAAATATGCAGATGCCGGTTTATTGATTGATAAAATCATAAATTATATAAAAAAATGATAAAAAGACTTAGAATTTCAGAAGCTCGCCGGGCGTATCAAGATCGGACGGGCAAGCGCATGACACAAAGAGAGCTGGCCAAACGCCTGTGGCCGGATGAAAAACAATCAACGCGGGAAGTGAAACTTTCGGCGTATGAAAACGGTAAAGCAAAACGGGTGGATATCGAAACGGCTTTGAAAATTGCCGATTTGCTTGATGTAGATTTAAACTTCTTATTTGGAATAGATCTATCTTTAGAACAACTATCCGATAAAATCGGGGTGAATTATTTTGAACTTTGCGATATGATAGCTAAAAAAACAAAACCATGAAAAACAAAATAATGATAAAAATAGCGTTATGGCTTTTAAGAAGAGTTAAAATTAAGTACAAAAACAGTTGGAAATATTATTGTGATAAAATTGAATAGTTTTTGTATTAACCTTAAAAAAAATGAGAAATGGAAAACATTATTAAAGAATCGGATTATAAACCGTTTTTGGATGATTTTGCAAGAAAGTTAAACAAACAGGTTAACCCGAAAGTTGTTAAGATTAACAGATTTTCGCAGGGCGCAAAATATGTACCTATCTCCGTTTTGGAATCGGCACTTGACAGCCTATTTATGGGATTATGGAAAACGGAAAACATGAAATATTCGATAGAACTGAATAGTATCATTGTTTCGCTCGATGTTTCGGTTTTTCATCCTATTGCAAAAATATGGATTACGAGAACCGGAATCGGGGCCGTGCCAATCGAAATAAGCAAAGAGACCAAAGAATTAAGCTCAAAGGCACTTCATAAAAACGTTCCGGCTGCAAAATCGTATGCTTTCCGGAATGCCGTTTTGTCTTTAGGCCGAAGATTTGGCCGTAATTTAAACAGGGATTTTGATTTTAGTTTTACCCCTGATACGGAAAATTTTGGTGATAAATTCTTAAACAAGCCAAATGATTAAAATCTCACAAAGTCTTTTGAAAGACATGATTACAGATGTTTGCCCGCATTTTATCAAATTAAAATATTTTGATAAAGTTGAAACAGAGGCAACAGCAGCGATGACCAAAGGGTTACTTTTTGAAACATTATTGCTCGGTGCCAGCCGGGGAGGTTCTTATGAAATGCCGCTTTTGAAGAGTAAAAAACAAAGCGCCGCCGAAATAGCAGTCAGGGAGACGGTCAAATATGCTAAAAAAGTACTTAAAGAATCAGAAATAGTCTTTGATCCAAAATCTACACAAACCGAATGGATTACGAAGGATTGTATCGGTCATATTGACTGCCTTGGCGTTTTGAATAAAACCGAAATAATCGGAGATGTAAAATTCACGGCTTTCAATGCCGCACAATACACAAAAGAGTTGCGTTGGTCTCCGTTATCGGATAATTTTTTAACGCAAGCAAGACATTATCAGATGTTAGATAAAAAAAAGCGGAATTTTCTTTTTACTGTTTTTTCTGAAAAAGGATGGAGCCGTTTTTTTGGCGTAATTTACGATGAAGAAAGAATACGTGTTCACAGAGAACGGGTTTTGACGGTTAAAAAAAGAATTGAAGAGATGGAAAAGAATAATTTTAAATCAAATCCGACATCTCTACAGTGTAATGTTTGCCAACTAAATGACATTTGTACAAAAAGAAATTTTGTCCCAGAAATTGAAAACTTAATTGAGTTATGACGGAAAAACAATATCAACGCAAAAAAATGAGCAAAATATGTTCGCTCGAAGCCTACAAATATCTGGAGACATGGATAAAAAAACATTATCCGAAAAATCCTTATCCCATGGCCCCGGAGAAATATTTTTATTCTGTTACTTCACACCGTCAATATCTCTCCAAACTCTTGGAAGATATTATCGTTAGGTTGCTCCGGGCAAAAGGATCCGATCCTGTTAAATCCTATGACAGAGGGAAGTATATTGGGGATAAAATAGGCGTTGACGTCATTGGGCACAAGGTAAAACTCGGCACGATTTGGGCAAAAAGCAACCACACCAGACCGGGGCGGGCCGACATTACTTGTTTTTTCGGTGGCGAAATGCTGAATATCGAAGTGAAAATAGGAAAAGATACACAATCACCTGACCAGAAAAAAGAACAATTAAGAGCGGAATCGAACGGAGAAAAATATGTGATTGTGAAGACGGTCGATGACTTTCTCTCAATAATGTCTTTTTCAAAATGGAAATCTTTGGAAAATAGCGGATTAGATGAACATTTAGAAAAATGGTAAAATATAATTCAGTACAGGAGTTTTTTAACCAGCCAGTTCCATTACGGATAAAAATAAAGGTTAGACTTTGGTTTATTCTCTGCAACCTGAAAAAGAAATTTAAAATAAAATGTTATAAAAATCAGAAAAATGAGTAAAAAATTAACAAAAGAAGAACTGAAAAAGAAAGTAAAGTTTCATGAAAAAAAAATTGCTTACTATAAAAAAAAAGCAGAAGAATTGGATAAAAATGCACGAAGAATTGGATTTAAGTACTAACATTAAAATAAGTGAGCGATGAATGAAACAACAAAAAAAGAAAAGGTATTAGATAAAACGTCTATGACTTTTAAAGAGTTGAAAGAAGCACTAATTAATAACAGAACTCTAAAAGATGAATACAGGCAGGTGGCTATTGTGTTAATTCGTAATATATTTAGCGAACGGCAATCAAAGGATGAGCCGTCAACCGAAACGGAAACATAGCATTAAACATAGGTGGTGTTATGCTTTCGTAGCAAGCAGAAGCGGGGGCGTGCCGGTTATGGGCTGAGCTATCACGGCACATTGAAGGGGCTTGATATGAAGCATTAACGGATGGCAGATATGATTAGAAAAACAGGCAAACAAAAATTACTAACTTTTAAAATTTAATATTTAATATTATGAAAAACAAATCATTTAATCAATGGACAGTTAAAGAATTTGAATCATTACCATCACGTGCATGGAATAATGATGTAGGTGAATTTGACAGTTTAATTATTTTACCATCAAAAGTAAATCTTATATCTGTTTATATCTATTGGATTAGGAAATATTTAAGTAAAATATTTAAATGGATTGCAGAACCTAATATTTACGATATAAACGGATTGCATGATTCTGGATTCAGATTAATGAATTTCGTTGCTGTATTAAAAGATAAACCATTCATTAAATTAAGTGGTTGTAGTGATGTAATTCACATTAACGGTATCGGTGGGCTGGGGGAAAATTGGGTTCAAAAATACGGTTCTGTTCCAAATTTAATAGAACCAATATCATGGAGTATTGATTGCCTTCCTAAGAGTGGATTGTTGAGGATATTCGCCGATAGAAAAATTACTGTTGGAGATGCACTATCTTCATTTGAAGTTTTTTCTAAACCTTCTAAAACCGACTAATGCCTGTTTTTTTAATTATAGGTGCTGTTATTAGCAGTAAGCCACAGAAGGGACAGCGTGGCCGTTCTGCTCTTCATCTAACTGGCCACTTTGAAAGGGTTGGATATTACTGCCAACGTTTAAATATGGGGTGTGGCGAAGCGTAACTAAAGAAACTTAATTATTAATTTAAAATATATTGAAATGATTAAAATTAAAGAAGTAAAAGAAATACGTGAAAAGTATAACTATACGCATATTGTGATATTGGGTATTGATAAAGATGGTGGGCAGCACGTAGCAACACACGGACTTAGCAAAAAGAACGCCAAAGAAGCTGCTGATATGGGCAATCAGTTAAAGAAAGAATTACATTGGCCTGTAAAAAATTGTAATGCAAAACCAGTTGAAAGGATTTGCTCCAATTGTGATTATTGGCAGCGTGGGTATCATCGTCCAGGTGATGTGATTAAAGAAAACCAAAATGGAAAATGTATGTACAACCAAGATTCAATATTACGGTTTGAAAAAGATATTACTTGTAGCCAATTTTTACCATTATGGTAGAATGTATAAAGAAATACTGTAATCAAATTGCTAAACCTTCTCATGCCTCGAAAAGCGAGACATAACCTATATTGAGTGTTGGGCATCAGGTACGAGCGGCAGGGCGGCGGCGCCCGTCTACTCGTATCCAATATGGGCGCCTTTGAGAGAAGCGAGTATTGTGCCCAACGTTTAAATATGGTGCGTGCGAAAATTAATGATAGAAACTTAGTATTAACCGCTTGCGCTTTTTCTTTTTAGCGTGGGTTTAAAAACAAAATAAAATGGAAACAAAGACAGAAAATTATTTAACTCTAAAATGGGGAACTTTAAAAAGTTGGGATTTTAGTAACTCTAAAAAAGGCAAAAAGTTATTAAAAGAATATTATGAAATAGGAAGTTCAGTTAGTGCTATGGCTCAAAAAGATACACAAAGACAAAAAGAAATAATTTGCGAGTTAATAGACCTTTGTGATAGTGATACTATTTACCTTGATTGGGACGGAAAAGACGTTAATAAAGATGAAGCAAAAAAGTATGTTTTAAATTACGGCAATGATTAAAAGCGCAGGCCAAAAGAAAAAGATTAATGGATAATGTTTCTATTCAACGAAAACAGAGCATGCACTATATTGAGTGTTGGGCATCACGTGGCCAGCAGAAGGGCGGGCGTGGCCGTTCTGCTCTTCGTCTAACTGGCCACATCGAGGGGGCTGGGCATTGTGCCCAACGTTTGGCTAAGGCAAGTGGGTAACATTAAATTTGAATTGAAAAACGAAATAAAAATAAAAAAGGCGGTGGGTACGGCCTGTAACTGACCCGAAATTAAAATATTATAACATGAAACGAGTAAAATTATTAGTTAGCAATGATGGAGTGGTTAGGGACATTAATGGGAGATTTATATTTTCAGCCCCAATGACACAACTGGCAAAAGATTTAACCGATGATGTTGGATGGAGAAAAGGAAAGGAAAGTTGGCTTGCATATCGTAACAGAACCAAAGGCGAAAGAATTGCAGAAGAAATTAAAAAACAAAAATTGGCGGAAGATATTGCAGGCGCATATAATTCTTATTATAAATTGGATTAAACGTCCTATAACCCTGTGCGGTGGGTTTTTTATTTTTTACTTAGATAAATATTTCTATTGAAACGTAAAACCCCATTTGCTTTAGCCGGTGTTGGGCATCAGGTGACCAGCAGAGGGGCGGGCGTGGCCGTCCTGCTCTTCGTCAAACTGGCCACATCGAAAGGGCTGGACATTGTGCCCAACTACCGGATATACACCACCATCCGACAGTAAACGATTAAAACGTAAACCGTGTTGAAAAAAGTTGTATATTTGTGATGAATTTAAATATCTGTCAAATGAAATTTGTAAACACTTTTTTTGGAATAAAGAACCGGATTACCGGCATAAAGGCAGTATTCATCCTGACAGATGGCTGCCTTTTTTGTTGGTGTCCGGTTTTTTTATAGGAGATTATTATTATGGCTTTCGTTTATTTTATCAAACACAACGATTTCAGAGGTGTCAAAATCGGAATGACTAATAAAGATGACGTCCAAGACAGATTAAAAGCGGCCAACACTTACTCGCCCAGAGGCGCGGTTTTGTTAGGGCAAATTGAAACATTCGATGCTGCTGAACTTGAAAAGATTATACATAAAGATTTTGCAGATAATAGAATGAATGGTGAATTTTTTGATATAGATGAAGAAGAAGTACAAGAGATTTGCGAAAATTATTCTTATACAGGTTTAAATATATTATATGTTTTTGTTATCTTTATAAGGGTTTTTTCAAAACAGCAAAGAATTATTGCAATTGAACAACCCCATTTGCTGGCTAAAATGTTTGATTATTATGGTCATAGTTTTGAAATAATAGATAGAATAACTATCCATACTTCTGAAACTAATGACATTACATTGAGTAAATTTATCAAAAATAAATATTTCCATATTCTCCCCGTAATGGAAGGTATGTGGTTTGAAGTAAAAAAGAAATGAATAATTTAAATCAATTCGGATCACAGCGTCCTCAATCAGAGGAGCGTTTTACTGTTTTTGATGCTGGCAGCGTTGGATCCGGCTTTTTTCAGAAAATTGATAGATTTGTAGAAAGCTTTGAAAAGAAAAATAAAGATAGAGACCTTGCCGTTTTTCTTAATGAAATCATTGAACAAATAGAAACAAATCAAAGATATGCCGAACAATTAGAAATGGACTTGTTTGAACGTGAAACGATTTATAGAGACAAATTGAATTTTATTTATGAGAATCAAAAATTGATCTACTGGAGTAAATTCTGGCTTAAACTATTTAAATATGCCAAAAATAAAAAGACCTAAAATACCGGAAAAATCAGCCGCTTCTTTGCAATATATCCGCGTCGGCATCGATTATTTTAAAATAATTCACAAACCGGATCGATATAATATTTTGCAAAAAGAGATAAAACGATGGAATAAACAAGAGATCATGCAAGACCATGGTAAACAGATTTTGTATGATATTCCTAAATACGATGATTTTATATTGAAACCGGACAATATTAATTTTGAACAGATTTATAAGAATTGCTATAATCTATATAATCCTATTTCATATATTCCTCAAAAAGGCGAATGGAAATGGTCTGAGATACTTCTCCGCCATGTTTTCGGAGACCAATTTGAGGCAGGTTTGAAATACCTTCAATTGCTTTACCTTTATCCCGAACAGATTTTACCGGTTTTGGTACTTGTAAGTACGACCCGACAAACAGGAAAATCTACATTTATAGATTGGGTTAATGCCATATTTGGAAAAAATGTAGCGAACATTGAACCTGACAGCATCGGCAGCACTTTCAATGGCGAATACGCCGCGGCCAATATTATCACGATCGATGAAACAATGATAGAACGAAAATCAGCAGTGGAAAAAATAAAATCACTTGCAACGAAAAAATATATTTCGGTTAATATGAAATTTATAAATAATTTCAAATTGCCATTTT
>CAJVYU010000022.1 GCA_913009735.1 uncultured Fidelibacterota bacterium | reverse complement strand
AACTGCTCAGACTATGGGGTCCACCTCATAGTTTACTTCGTTATCTTTTTGGTATTTACTCATAGTCCAAGAATTTCGGGAGCGGAAGTAGCTGTCTAGGCGATTAGGTAAAAAAAAGAAGATTACAGTTCAGTTAATTCAGGAATGTCACTCCTGATTAATCAACGTTTTTAATCCTTCTAAATAACCTATTTTACCCAATCCTTTAATCTGATCAATGCACACATCTTTTATAACAGAAACTTTTCTGAACGCTTCTCTGTTTTCTATATCGCTTAAATGAACTTCTACTGTTGGAATATTCACAGAAGCAATTGCATCTCGAATGGCGTATGAATAGTGGGTAAAGGCTCCAGGGTTTATTATTATCCCGTCAGCGTTTTCCATGGCTTCGTGTATTCGATCGATGATTTTACCTTCATGATTGGACTGAAACCATTCAATGTCATGTGAACTTGCTTCCGATGTAGCCGCCAGCCATGATTCGAGATCTGTTAACGTTTCTTGCCCGTAAATTTCCGGTTCACGCTTTCCAAGCAGGTTTAGGTTTGGTCCGTTGATAATAAGAATCTTCATTGGATTTCCTTTAAGGATTTAAGCATCAAATCGTGAGTTACATTATGTGTGGTTGCAGCCGATCCTAATTCATTTAAAATGACAAAATGCAATTTCCCCGAAACTGTTTTTTTATCCTTTTTTACAAAAGAGAGCATTTTATCATGATCAAGTTTTGGGAGTAATGGTAAAGGCAGCTTTTGTATGGCATTTTTTAAAATAGTGTATTTACTATTTGATAAATAACCAAGTTGATTGGAAATCCAGCCGGCACAGGTCATTCCATATGAAACCGCATCACCATGCCGAATTTTTCCATATCCAAGGTAAGCTTCCAAAGCATGACCGATTGTATGTCCAAAATTTAATATCCGTCGCAGGTTTCCTTCCCGTTCATCCGAGGCTACAATAGCGGCCTTAATTTCACATGAACGGGTAATGGCTTTTTCAAATGGGAAAGTATCAATATCATCTAACCATAAAGAAATACGAATTAAAAAAGCCTTATCACGAATAGCACCATATTTAATGATTTCCCCCAATCCTGAAACAACTTCTTGCCGGGGTAAGGAGTTCAACATATCGGGATCGATCAAAACACCTTTCGGTTGATAAATGGAACCGACTAAATTTTTTCCCTCTGTGATATTAATTCCCGTTTTTCCTCCAATAGAAGAATCAACCATTGCCAGCAGTGTTGTAGGAATCTGAAAATAATCAATTCCGCGCATGAAAGTTGCAGCGGCAAACCCTGCTAAATCACCGGTAACACCTCCACCCAAAGCAAGAATCACAGATGATCGATCGCAACCGGCTTCCACCATGCGAGATAATACAATCTGGTATTCCTCAAAACTCTTTGCCTTTTCGCCGGTAGGAACATCTATTGTTATAGAGTAAAATCCTGCTTCAGACAATTGCTCGACCAGAGCTTTCCCATATCGATCAATAATACCTTGTTGAGAGATAATAACCCATTTTTGTCCATGGTTTCTCTCGCTTAAAATAGTCGGAATTTGTTTTATGAGGCCGGATTCTATATGGATAGGGTAGGAGCGCTTGTCAAGATTTACTTGGATTGTTTTCATCGGTTCAGACTGTTGATAATTAATTCAGTGATTTGTTTTGGGGTTTGACCATCTACATTTATGGTAATGTGAGCTGTCTCTTCATAAAATTCTTTTCGTTCAGACCAAAGACAGTTTAATTCTTCATCGTTATGTTTTCCATACAATAATGGGCGATCTACCACAGATTGCAAACGGTGTGTTAATTCTGAAACGGATGCCTTAAGAAAAACAACTTTTCCAGATGATTTAAGCTGAATTCTGTTTGATTCATCTAAAATAATTCCGCCGCCGCAAGAAATGACTGAATTCTCCTGATTTACATTTACCAGTGCTTCCGATTCCAATTTTCGAAAATGTAATTCGCCATCCTGTTCAAATATAACTCGCACAGTTTTTTGGGCACTTGCTTCTATAATTTCATCTAAATCAATAAAAGACAATTGCATTTTTTCAGCTAACAGTTTGCCAACGGTGGACTTCCCTGATCCCATCATGCCAATTAAATAAATATTTCCAGAGTTCATATAAAAATGTGTTTAGCTATTTAAGTATTCATGTGTTTGTGTGTTTTAGTGTATTTGCTTCTTACTATTCTTCAGTTCTAAAAACTTGAATACTTGAATACTTGAACACATGAGCACTTTATAACGTTCTAATATTTTGCTGTGGCATTCATATGTGCTTTGAGCTGATCCATGGAATCACCGCCGAATTTTTCCAGCAATGCATCCGCCAACACAAAGCAAAGCATACTTTCAGCAATAATGGAAGCAGCCGGTACTGCACAGGCGTCGGTGCGTTCTTTATGGGCGTTCTTTTCTTCCTTGGTATGAATATCCACTGATCGTAAAGGTTTGATTAGCGTTGGGATCGGTTTCATGGCCATCTTTAATACGATTGGTTGAGCGTTGCTCATGCCTCCCTCGATGCCGCCGGCATTGTTGGAATATCGGATAAATTTTTCACCGTCCCAGCCAATTTCATCATGGATTTCACTACCGAATTTTGTCCCGACGGAAAATCCGCTGCCAACTTCAATACCCTTGAAAGCGTTGACACTCATCATTAGACCGGAAATACGAGCCTGGAGTTTTTGATCCCAGTGGAAAGGGGATCCGAGTCCATAAGGAAGCCCCGTGGCAACCACTTCGAAAATACCACCAACAGAATCTCCATTAGCCTTGGCTTTATCGATAATTTTCATCATGGCGGCTTCAGCGTCTTTATCTAAACACCGGACAGGTGAAGTATCCGCTGCGTTGTTGAGTTGATCCGGAAATAAATCAGCAGACACAGGTGATTCATCTTTTACATCGTGGATTTGGAGAACGCGACTGCCGATTTCTATTCCAATTTCCGACAGCAATTTTCTACATACAGAGCCGAGTGCGACGCGCATGGCTGTTTCCCGGGCGGATGATCGTTCCAAAACATTGCGGATATCATCAAACCCATATTTATGAATCCCGGCTAAATCGGCGTGACCGGGACGGGGGAGTGTCACTTTTTTAATATCGTCATCTACAGGTTCAACGGACATTATCTTGGTCCAGTTTTCCCAGTCTTTATTATGAATGAGAAGACCCACGGGTGAGCCGAGTGTTTTCCCATGGCGAACACCGCACCAGATTTCAGCGTGGTCGGTTTCAATTTTCATTCGTCCGCCGCGGCCATAACCTATTTGACGACGGGCAAGCTGATTACCAATATAATTTTCGGTAATCTCCAATCCGGCGGGTAAACCCTCAACGATTCCCAAAAGACCGCGCCCATGAGATTCCCCGGCTGTAAGAAATGTAAGTCTATGCATCATGAATTATTTCTTTTACTCTAAAATTAGAAGACCAATATTGGTCAAAATTTGTTGTTTATGAACAGTGTTTATTTCACCTAAATGCTTAACGAATCGTCGATTATCAATCGCCCGTACCTGATCGATCAAAATATCGGAATTCTTTTTTAATCCCCCTTCACCTTTTTCCAAATGAACTCGTAATAATTTTGTTTTTTGAATAACATTTGTCGTTATTGGGCAAATGACAGTACTTGGATGAACTTCATTCAAGAGATTTGTCTGTATCACTACCACCGGTTGTAACTTTCCCGGCTCTGTTCCCATTTGTGGATTTAGGTCTGCAGTATACACATTAAACTTTCGGATGTTCATTCTCTAATAGATTCTTCAAACTGTTCGAATTCTTCCAAAATATGAAGTGAGTGTTCCCGAACCAGCATCGATTCTTCAGCAAATGTTTCTTTCAGAAGTTTTCTTCGATTTAACTGATTAAAATATTTCAATGCACGGTTGATATAAGCATTTCGGGGTGTATTTAATTTTGAAACAATTTCTTCAATTTCGGTAAAAATATCATCTTTAATTTTTACAGATATGGCTTTTGACATGGAATCACCTTAGGTATATACCTATAGTATATACTATATAAATTAATTATACAATCAATTTTCACCATACATTTCTGTAATAGTGATTCTTAATTGTTGAGCATTGTCGCCATCTAATCTATCATATTTTTTTATTAATCGTAATTTTGAAATGGTTCTAATTTGATCAACGGCGATTTCTGTAAGCTTATTATTGCACATAATTTGTATCCTACTGCGCCATTTTTTATGTATTTGAGTTGTAAGGGGACACGTAACTACGGTTTTAAGAAATTTATTCATAAGATTATCACTTACAATAACGACAGGTCTTGTTTTTTTTATTTCTGATCCTAACGCAGGATCAAGATTTGCAAGATAAATTTCATATCGTTTTGGATTCTTAAATTTCATGAATATCTTCAAATGCGTGCCAATCTGACCAATCTTCTTCCTCTTTTTCGATTTCTTTATATGTTTCTTCCCAAGATAATTTTTGTTCATCGTTGGAATGAATGAATAAACCATTCTCTTTTTCTTCAATAACTATTTGCTCTTGCAAATGATATTTTAATAATAGGGCTTTAGGTATTCTGATTCCTTTTGAATTCCCAATTGGAATCAATTTTACTTCTGTACTCATTTCACCATTCCTTAATTTAGACAACACCCGAATTTGTGTACTTACAGTAATAACTTACAAGGAATATTCGTTAGAGGATTTTGCAAAGCCCTCTATTATATTATTTCAATAGAATCCCACCATTCTTCTAAAAACACATTGATCATTTCCCGCCGGTATTTCAATGGCATCAAGTCATTATCAACGGTTTTACAGTTCTTCCGGGCTTGTCTAGTCAGGTTTTCCTGAGTAAGTGTATCCATAGTTTGTTCAACAAGTATAGGCGACATAGACACGCCATTCAAACACACACGAGCTATGCTGTTTATATCTACTGTTGCCGCAACAGTCAATGATGTAAAATCCAGTGTTTTCCGTAACCGTAATTTTTTATACCACCATTTTTTCGGTTTTATGGGGACGGATATTTGAGTCAAAATACTATGTTCTTCTAAATTGTGGAATTTGATACCACATGGCAGATATATATCTTTGAGAGGTTTTTGTGTTATTCCATCAGGGGTCATCAAGGTTATTTCAGCACCAAGAGCTATCAGCGCTGCCGCAGTATCGGATACATTCCGGGAATAGCAGTCCTTCTTACCGCCAGTGACTTGACAAATCGTTCCCACATCCCGCAGGCATGAACCCATACCGTTCCGCCATGCTTGAGATTGATTATAGAAAACACATCGGTTTTTTACCAGGAGATTTCCACCAATGGTTGCCGTTTTACGCAGTACGGGAGTTGCTACAGATTTTGCTGCTTCAGCGATGAGTGGATAATGGAGTTGAATCTCGTCAGACGAAATGATTTCGTCCAGGGTTGTCATGGCACCCAGATGAAGGATTCCTTCCTTGGTAGCGATGGAGTTTAATTCATCAATTCCACTTAAATCGATAATATGTTCATTCGTATCAAGTTGCTGTTTACGATAAATTTGAATATCGGTCCCGCCGGCAAAAATGGTATAATTCCCTGAAAATTTTCCAGCCATAGACAATGCATCTTTTATTGACGAAGGAGAGTGATAATAATCCACTATTCCCCCCCCCTTAATTTTGATAAGACCTTGTCGGGGGTGATAGGAAGTTCCATCATGCGGATTCCCACCGCATCATAAATGGCATTTCCTATGGACGGCAATACCGGATGAATAGGACCTTCACCGGCTTCTTTTGCTCCATACGGACCTTCAGCATCGTTCGATTCAATAATAGTAATATCCATATCGGGAGTATCCAGGCTTGACGGAATACGATAATCAAAGAAATTGGCATTCATCTGCTGACCATTTTTGTATCGCAGTTCTTCGGACATTGCTTGACCCAACCCCATATGAATACTTCCTTCAATCTGTCCTTCCACCGAAAGGGGATTGAGTGCTTTTCCACAATCGTGTGCTCCCCAGATTTTGATCACGTTTACTTCGCCTGTATTGGGGTTCACCTTCACTTCAGAAATAAAAGCACCAAAACTATATGCAGGGCTCAACCCGGCGCCGGCCCCTTTGAAAGTTCCACCAAGTTTCGGTGATATGTAATATCCACTTTCCACAAACGCACCCCTGCCGGCCAGGGCAATTTCCACACCTTCTTCCCAACTTAAATCGACAGTTTCATCTTTGGTATAGATACGGCAATTATTAAAAATCAGATTTTCCGCAATAACACCTTTTTCTTTTGCAATGGCTTTAGCCATTTCTTCTCTGACTTTCGTCGCTGCTGTTTTGGCAGCATTCCCAACCATAAATGTAACACGGCTTGAATAGCTACCTAGATCTACAGGGGTTATTTTTGTGTCGGCAACTTCTACCTGAACATGACCCATAGTGATACCTAATTCCTCTGCAGCAATCTGGACCAGCACCGTATCACTTCCCTGTCCAATATCACTGGCCCCGCTGAACATGACAATTCTTCCGTCAAAATCCAATTTTGCGTGTACAACCGTTTGAGGATATCGGTTCCATATGATTGGAAGAGCGCTGCCGCTTATGAAAAAACCGCAGGCGACTCCAAGACCGTGTCCAGAAGGAAGTTTACCGTAACGGTTATCCCAATCACATTTCATCCTGACCGTATCTAAACATTCCCGAACACCGTTACTTGTGATTCGCAGTTGCCCAACCGTTAATGTATTTTCCGGAAGAAAATTATTTATACGCAAATCGCAGGGATCCATGTTCATATCGTGGGCCAGCATATCCAGCATTACTTCCACAGCATACCGGGGATTTACCGCTCCATGTCCGCGCATGGCGCCGCACTGTGGCTTATTCGTGTAAACACGGCGAGTTCGGAAACCAAACTTATTAATTCTGTAGGGACCCTGCAGCAAGACACCGTTATAGTAAGACGTTACCACACCAAAACTACCGTAGGCACCACCATCAATAATAATATCTGTATCCAGAGCGGTTATTTTTCCATTTTGATCACAACTGACAGACATATCAATTTCTGTAGGATGCCTTCCATGGTTCGTGATAAACACTTCTTCCCGGGAAAAAGTGCATTTTACCGGTCGTTTGGTTTTCATTGCCATATAGGCAGTGATTATTTCATGAGGGAAGGGGTCGCTTTTTCCGCCAAAACCACCTCCAAGCGCCGGTTTTTTCACTTGGATGCTATGCATGGGCAGTCCCAGCACTTTTGCCAAATTTCTGTGCAGATAATGGGGTACTTGAGTCGCACTGATTACCGTAAGTGTATCATCTCCATTCCAGACTGCTATTGTTGAGTGTGGTTCCGTAAAGGCATGAGTTACTCCTGCAAACTTGAATTTTTCCCTCCGAACATGGGCGGCTGTTTTAATTTCTTTTTCCGGTTCGTTGAAACGCAGTTCTGCAGTCTTGTGAATATTTTTTCCATTTTTCGTGTGACTGTGGATTTGTTCATGAAATGCACATGTTTCCAAAGAATCTTCAGGTTCTAGAAATAAACGAATAGGTTCATATTCAACCTGGATTATTTTTGCGCCTTCTCTCGCAGCTTCAATCGTTTCAGCAGCGACTGCGGCGACGATTTCACCTTTATATCGAACTTTATCTATGGCAATTGCATTTTCGTCAGGACTGATTGGTAAAACCCCAAATGAAATCGGAATTTCTTTTCCAATTACAACAGCACATACACCGGGATATGATTCTGCTTCTGAAGTATCAAGTTTAGAAATTATTGCATGGGATTCTGTACTTCTGAGGAAACGCACATACAGCATATTCGGCATTCGATAATCTCCAGCATACATTGCCTGACCGGTGACTTTCTGTACCGCATCGATAAATGGAGTTGGTTTGCCGATGGGTCCGCTCACGACCGCATCTCCTCAGCAGCATTTTCTACGGCATCAATAATTTTTTTATACCCGGTACATCGACAGAGATTACCGGAAAGACCTTCTTTGATTTCTTCGCGGGAGGCATTCGGGTTTTCTTCAAGAAACGGTACCATTGTCATCACTACACCCGGTGTACAAAATCCACATTGCAGCCCGCCTTTTTCTACCAGATATTTTTGAACGGTATGCAAGGTATCTCCGGAACTGATATTTTCAATGGTGATGATTTTCTTCCCCACACATCTAAGCGTTGGAGTCATACACGATAAAACCGGTTTCCCGTCCAGAAGTACAGTGCAGCTTCCGCAGGTACCTTGATTACATCCTTCTTTGGTACCGGTTAAGTATAGTCGTTCTCTCAATGTAAATAATAGTACTTCATCAGATTGCACCAGAAATGGAGAGGAAAAACCATTCACCGTTAATTCTATTTGTTTTAAACCCATTTTTTCAGACTCTTTACAAAGATTTTAATTAATCCTTTTTGGATTGCATTAACTGTGTTAATGCTTGGATTGACATAGTTAATCCACTCCATATTTGGTTATTGTTTTCGTCTCAACAACATTGCCACTCCCTGACCATGACCAACACACAATGATGCAATACCATACTGAACATTCTTTTCTACCATGCTATGGGCAAGCGTAACTGCGATCCGCAACCCGGACATTCCCAACGGATGCCCCAAAGCCACTGCGCCACCGTGGATATTCAGCTTATCATCTGGAATTTGTAACTTCTGTTGACACGCCAGTACTTGAACAGCAAAAGCTTCATTGATTTCAAACAAATCGATTTCATCCAATGTAAAACCGGTCTTGTCCAATAATTTCCTGATGGCAAAAACAGGCCCCAGTCCCATGTCTACCGGATTTAACCCGATGTTCACAGTTAATCCGATTTCTGCCAGCGGTTCTCCGCCGTATTGCAGAACAGCGGATTGATCTCCTATCCAAGCCATACAAGCGCCATCAGAAATACCGGAACTGTTGGCGGCGGTGATAGTGCCATCTTCCTTAAAAACCGTTCTTAATCCTGCCAACGATTCCAACGTAGATAAACGGGGTTCCTGATCATCATTAACACTCTGTCCGTCGGGTAAAATCACAGGTATGATTTCCCTGTCAAAAAAACCTGCCTCCCTGGCAGCAAAATATCGCCTGTTGGATTCAATGGTAAACAAATCTTGTTCTTCTTTACTAATATTAAAATCTTCTGATAGTTTTTCTGCTGTAAGGCCCATATTGGTCCATTGGAAATCATAATCTTTGAAAAGATCCTGGTGGTAACCCAACGCAGCTGTCATGGGGACATGGCCTAAATGCTCGACACCGCCAACCAGCATTTGATTATTATTTCCGGTTTTGATGCTATCTGCTGCCATTTGAAGAGCGGTCAGGCTCGAACTACACAACCTGTTCACCGTGGCACCGGGAATTGTATTTGGTAATCCTGCCAGGAGAATGATCAGTCTGGCTAAATTTTTTCCTTGTTCCAGGTGTTGACCAACGCATCCAAGAAAAAAATCATCAATCTGTTCAGGATTGAGTCCCGTACGGTTGATGAGAGAATGCAAAACCTGAACGGATAACTCATCTGCCCGGAGATTGGAATAAATACCTTTTTCCGGATGCCCCCGACCAATGGGTGAACGACAACCGTCAATTAAATATACCGGCTTCATTATATGTACTGCCCCCCATCTACTTTTATGACTTCACCCGTAATGTGCCGGGCTCCATCGCTTGCTAAAAATGCAACAACTTCAGCAACATCTTCAGGTGTACCAATGCGTCCTAATATTATTTCATCCAATGCTTTCTCTTTGAAATCATCGGGCATACTCTGGATCATTTTTGTGGCAATTAGACCGGGGCATACAACATTTACAGTAACATTCGACCGACCTAATTCCCTGGCAACACTTTTCGACAACCCAATTACACCAGCTTTGGCAGCGGCATAGTTTGACTGACCAAATTTTCCCCGAAGTGCATTAATGGATGAAATGGTAATGACTCGACCTGATTTCTTTTCCCTGAAATTGGGTGAAGCTGCACGGATATAATTGAAAACACCTTTTAAATCGGTATCAATCACTTCGTCCCACATTGTTTCAGACATTTTCCAAATAACTTTGTCCTGGTTTGCACCAGCATTATTTACCAGGATATCCAAGGTTCCAAACATATCAATTACTTGATTTACAATGAAATTGGCTCTTTCAAAATCTGACATTTCCGCCTGAAAATACGCACCTTTCACACCCATTGATTCAATTTCAGAAAGAACTGTTTCAGCTCCCTCCTTATTGCTGTGGTAAGTGAATGCAACATGGGCTCCTTCTTTGGCAAAGAACCGGACTATAGATGTCCCAATGCCTGAACTCCCCCCGGTTACCAATGCAATTTTTCCTTCAAGTCGTTTGTTCATAACTGTTTTATCTCCTTTGAAAAGTCCTCTTGTAGTTTGTGTCCCATTTCGGTCAACGCCCTTTATACTCCGGGGGCTTTTTTCCAACGCTCTGTAGTCCTGCCAATGCATCAACCGTATTGAAAATGGTTTCCAGATGGTCCAGTTCAGATTCAGGTCCAAGATTCTCATTGATCAATGTTTCAACGATCTTCATCGCTACCGGTGCTTTTGTCCGGATTTTGCCAATGATCTTTTCCATTCCTTCGGGAATTTCATCCATATTGAACAGTGCTTCTACAGTTGTATTATCAAAATAGTCTGACAACTTCTGCCATTTTTCAGATAAAGTAACCGAATTTTTTTCCAGCAAATCCGGATTAGCAATCAATGACACCATTTCGTCCCAGGTAACTACCTTATCGATTAATCCAATCTCCGCCGCTTTCTGTGCAGATAAAATTTGCCCCGTGTAAACAAGGTATTTAGTCAGACCTTTACCAATCCTGTTAATGGGCCGCTGTGTGCCACCAAGTCCTGGATAGATACCAATACCTGTTTCCGGAAATGCGAAAATCGCTTTATTCAATGCGACGATCACATCGGCTGTCAGTGCCAATTCTAATCCACCGCCCAACGCGAATCCGTTTACCATGACAATAATCTTTTTATCCGATTCATCAATCCGTGTGAACAGTTTTTGACCGTCGGTCGTAAAATCAACAATTTCAGAAATGGTGTTTGCTTTGATATGGTCAATGAAAAAATTGATATCGGCACCGGCAACAAATGCTTTTCCTCGAGCAGTTATCACAATATTTTTCAATGAAGCATCCCCATCCAGCCGGTCAAACGCATCTGCCAGTTGGGATACAACCGTGGGGTTCATGGCATTCATTCCTTCGGGACGGTTGATGGTGATTACCCCTGTATGAACGTTAATTTCTGTGTTCACAAAATCCGGTCTCCAGTGTTCGGAAGCCATGGCACCGGGGACTTCCAATTTCCATTCTTTCGCCAAGTCCCGAATTAAATCATTTACTTTTGCTTCTCCAAGTTTATGATAACAATCCACAGGACCTTTTCTCCATTTGAGCCCGATACCTGCACCGCGGCTGATATCTCCAGCCGTGCAAACTTTCTCATCTAAAAGCTGTCCGCATACAAATATGGTTACAGCTTGCAATCTGTCGGTTATCTGTTTTGCAACGGATGGTTCAACTTCCTCAGATCCGGAAATGCTCCATTCTTCATTTTTCTCTGTCTGAAGTTTCAGGGTTTCTGCGGGATGGTAAAATTTACCAAAAGCATCTTCCAGTGTTCTTTGGGCATGAAAAGCAATGGGGACACCGGTGGCATTCATTAGAGCGAAGGGTCCCATTCCGCATCCAAAGGCTTTACGCGCGATTGCATCAATTGCAGCCGGTTCGGCAATACCTTCTTCATAGAGATGAACGGCCTCATTCAACCAGGGAACAAAAAACCGGTTTACAACAAATCCATGGGAATCTTTGCAAAAGATTGGGTCCTTTCCGCAACGCTGCATAAACCACATACATTCATTAAAAATCGCATCGCTTGTGGTTTCTCCCTCCACTACTTCTACCAGCCGGTTCTTTGCCGCGTGATAGAAAAAATGAAGTCCCAGAAAGCGTTGAGGATGATTTACAGACTCCGCCAATTCTGTAACTGAAAATGATGATGTATTAGTGGCAAGAATAGTGTCCGACGGAACGATTTCGCTGATCTGACTGAACAAATCTTCCTTGACCTTCTTATCTTCAAAGACCGCTTCGATGATTATCTGACATTGTGCCAATTCATTCATATCGATGGTTGGATGGATCCGGTCAACGATCTGCTGCATTTGCTCTTCAGTGAATATGCGTCGCTCCACACCTTCTTGAAGTACCACTCGAATATTTTCCATGCCACGATCCAGAAAACGATCTTCTCTGTCCACCATAAACACAGTGAGACCTTCTTGTGCAAATTTCTGTGTCAATGCGGCGCCCATGGTGCCGGCACCAATAATTCCAATGTGTGTAATTGTTCTCATTACGAGTTCTTCCAATCTGGTTTTCGTTTTTCCAGAAATGAGTTGATTCCTTCATTGGCATCGTGTGTTTCCATCAATTTAGTCGTGTAGATTTCCGCGAGTTTGTCCAGTGTTGCAGACAGGGTTTTATTAAATACTGTCCGCGCTGCACGATTAGCAAACCGTAAGGATGATGCACTTTTGGGAAGGATGTGCTTTTCCACCCACGCATCGGCACCGTCCATCATGGCTTGTTGGTCATCAAACAATTTGGCGCCCAAACCGAATTGCATCACTTCTTCCGCTTTCATGCTTCTTCCGGTCAGGAGCAGATCATCGGCTTTTGTCTGACCGACTTTCAACGGCAAGATAAGGGAAGCCGGGGGAGCAAAAACACCCAGCATAATTTCCGGTTGCCCCATTCGTGCCGTTTCATCCAAGAACAGGAAATTGCAGAAAATCGCCAGTTCCATTCCGCCACCCAGACATTGACCGGATACCAATGCCATGGTAGGAACCGTCAGTTCAATCATTGTCTTGAACAGTCCGTGAAACTGTCGAAGCATTTCCGGCGCATTCTTTTTGGTGTGTTCAGGTACAGATGCCCCAAAACTGAAATGATCTCCGGCACCGATAAACTGGAGCAATTTTACATCTTGACCAATATTTGCTAATTTGGACTGTAATTCAGTCATCATTTCACTATCCAGCACATTCGCCTTTGGGGCATTGAGTGTGAAACGAATGACTTGACCGTCAAATATTTCTTCTCTGATTATTTTACTCATTTGCTTTTTTAACTTTGCGCCCCGATCAATCGGGATGCAAAGTTTGGTTCTCCCTTATCAATTCTTTTGTGAATTCCATTACCGTGTCGATGCCTTTTTCCCGGTCTTCCGGCGTTTGTTTGACTACAAAATCAGGAATGATACCATGTCCGTCTTCTTTGCCGCAGGATTGAAAAAATTTCTTTCGGGATACCCACCCGGGAAGATGAGTATTTGGCAAATTATAAATTAGCGCATCCCCATAAGAAACTGTCAATCCTCCAGTTTCTTCACCAATTATAAGTCCCATCTTTTCACATTTAAAAATGGACGTAAATAAATTTGCACTTGAGTATGTCCAGGGTCCTACTAATAAATATACAGAACCATTAAACCTTAAAGGATTCTTTTTTATTTTCCTTAGACTACCTTCATATTCAGTAATTGTGCCATCAGGTTTAAATAGTGTGTTACGACCTTCAGGGTGTAAATAAGCCAGTGGTATTAGGGGATATAAATACCACTTAAACCACATTTTTTTAAACAACTCTTTACTTTTTTTTGTTGTTTTAACGGATACACGTTCAATATGTTTATAAGGTACATCTGTAATGTATTGTAAAAAGTCATCTGCTAATTGAGAATTACCTCCCCCATTATTTCGATTATCAATTATTAATTGTTCAATACCTTCTTCCTGTATTTGTGTAAATGACGACTTAAGAAAAGCGTTAAAACCAGAAAAATCCAGAAACGACCGTAAGTCGATTATTCCAATATTTTCACCAGGAATTGTTTTGTACGAATTAGCAATAACTTTAGATTTAACTGCTTTCGCTTTATTAATGGCTTTATATGCATCAAGGGTAATTCCTGAAAAAGTTTTAGAATATTTTTGATTGTTTAAGGCTGAAATATATTCGAGATTAAAATTATTATCAAAGTCGTATAAAGCCCACAAAAGTTTTCCAAATCTCTTTTTTATCCGGATATATTTATGTTCTGTACGCTCTCCGCTTTCATAGCGACTCATATCTTTTAATATTTTTTGTGTAGAGATATTATTAATGGATAATATTTCTGAATTGATAGAAAGAGTTGTATCGCTCGTATAATTTGAATTAACAAAAATTCTCCCTTCACTTATATTTACATCGAACGGAATAGCTAATCCACCGTTTTTTAAATAGGCTGTTCTAAATTTATCAGGAAAATGAAGTACAGTGTGTCCATCACCAATTTTTGAAACTATTGGTCGAACTAATTTCCAAAATTCAAATGATGTCATAGAATCAGAAATAGTTGACACAATTTTATTTTTCAATGCATCGATTGTATCTTTAAGTGTAAAGGCATACAAGTTTGGATGCACATCTTCTAGTGTTTCAAGAAGATAGTCTAAATCATCTTCCAATTCTATGGGTGAATATAGTCTTTCGGTATCAACACCATCATCGGGATTTAAATCAACTGAAGGTAGTAAAGATGCACACCCTGAAAGAACCAGAGTAAATATAATTGTGATTGGTAATATTTTTCTCATTAGTTTACTAGCTTTGCGAAAGTGAAATTTATCCGCCTGTCGGCGGAAACTTCCGCAATGTTTTTGTTTTTTTCCATTCATCGAAAATTCCATTACTCCATTAACTTCACTTTTTCATTTTTCAATCATATAAATTTCCAGAGATTATCTTTATTAACATAAAGCTCATTTTCAATATTATCTCCGTAAAGATTACGAAAAGCATAAGACGGCATTTTATTTTTATTCCATTTTATTTCCATGGGAACCAGTTTTCCTGTTTCCGTATTTTCTAATACTAAATCTACTTCGGCCCGTTTAATATTTCTCCAAAAATACATTTTGTAGGGTGCATGATAATAATCGATGTTTGCGTAAAATATATTCATTACGAAATTTTCGAAAAGCGCACCAATATCATTTCGTTGATGCAGGGGAGCAAAATAATTGATTAATGCATTTCGCACTCCAATATCCGTAAAAATGACCTTGAATCCTTTTGTGATTTCTTTCCGTGGATTATTGCTAAAACAATGCATCACTTTGATAATATGAAATTTTTCAAATAAATATATGTAATCCATAATTGTTTTACGATGAATCTGAAACTTTTTTGAAATTTCATTCGGATTAATTTCTTGACCGATTTGCAATGCCAGTACCTGTAATAATTGCTTAAATAATCCCGGATAGCGAATACCCTCAATTTCAAAAATATCCTTAAACAAAAGGCTGTTCACATAATATTTCAAATAGTCATTTTTCCGAATTTTGTTCGATTC
The DNA here is from genome assembly GCA_913009735.1 of uncultured Fidelibacterota bacterium. Classification (GTDB taxonomy): domain Bacteria; phylum Fidelibacterota; class Marinisomatia; order Marinisomatales; family TCS55; genus JADFRD01. Next base: position 21,460 of record CAJVYU010000022.1, on the reverse strand, counting down.
CAAATGCACTTCCGGTAATGTACCATAAACCAAAATATTTTTCAGTAATCCTGATATCTCAGGCTGTTTAAGACGGCTCGGATATCCACCAATTGAAAATTTATTATCATTAATCTCAAATATCTCTCGCAGAGTTAATGGAAACAATGGATATGAAAAATATCTTCCCATTAGACTATCGCCAATATTTTTTAACATCAAAAAGGAAGCAGAACCGGTAACAACAATTTTAAATTTTGGAAAATGATCATGCAATAGTTTTAAAATTGACCCTGAATTTTCTAAATATTGAATTTCATCCAATAATAGCATCCCTGATTTATTTTTATCACCAAGGGTACTTTCAAGATGACTAACAGACGGCGCAAATAATTCTCGATTTCCAAAATCTTCCAAATCGAAATACAAAGCATTCTCATTGTCATTCAACAAGCGTTGAAGCTCATAAGTTTTGCCTGTTCTCCGCTGTCCCAAAATCAATACAATTTTTCTTTTGAGATGGCTCAATTCCTGAAGAATGTTTTTTGTAATGATTCTTTTCATAATATATGCGGAATGGCTATCATATCAACCGGCTTATATGATAGTATACTATCATAATCGCCCATTGTTAGGCAAGTGTTTTTTCAAATATTCCATTAATCGAATACTCCGGTAGTTTTATTTTTCTTTATCAATTCCTTCGTGAATTCCAGCACAGTATCAATTCCTTTTTCCCGGTCTTCCGGTGTTTGCTTTACTTCAAAATCGGGGATGACGCCATGGCCGTCTTCTTTGCCGCATGCATTTATATTTCGCTTGTCAGCTACACCAAATCTTAAATTAGTATTAGGTAATGTAAAGTGTATTATATCAATAAATGATACAGTTAAACCCCCTGTTTCCTCTCCAATAATGGTCCCCATATTATAACAATTAAAGGCCGAAGCAAAATCTACTGCAGCAGAAAAAGTATATTGACCGGTTAAGAGATATACATCACCTTTAAAAAGAAAGTGATTATTATCGGGTGCGTATGGTTCAATTTTGTAACTAATCATTGTACCATTTTTAGATGCAAATATTTTACGTCCGTCAGGATGAATATACAAAAGCGGATATAAAATATAGTACGCATAGACCAAGCGTCTTTTCGCACGTTGTCTGAATTTTTGCTTAAGATTTTTACTTATTTTGTAATCTGCCTGTTCAATCTGCAGGTATGGTTTGTCAGTAATATAATTAAACAAAATATCCCCATTATAGGAATCACCTCCACCGTTTTCTCTAATATCAATTATTAAAGTCTGCACGCTGTCCTTCTGAATTTGACCGAAAGTATTCTCGCAATATTGTTCAAAAATCTCCCAGCTATCCGCAAATGATTTCAAATCAATTATTCCAATTTTGTCATTTGGCAATAAACGATATGAAAAAGGTAGTTTAGTTTGCTTATTTGTTTCATTTTTTAAAGATCCATCCAACTCATTCAATGTAATTCCGGAAAAGGTATTAATATATTTTTGGTCATCCAATGCAGAAAGATATTCAACTGAAAAATCACTTTTTATATCATATAAAGCCCAAAGCAAAGATGCAAAATGTTTTGATATCCTTTTCTTCCGAAAAGCTAATTTTTCACCCTTTGTGTATTTCAACATTGCTTGAATTATATCTTTTGCCGGTACATTATTAATTGAAATGATTTTGGTGTTCACGGACAGTGTTGAATCATTAGTATAATTTTTCTTCACAAGTAATTGGTCTTCTTCAACTATAATCTTAAACGGAACTAATTTGCCACTGTCATTTAAATAAGTTTGCCATAATTCGCCCGGGAAATGCAAAAATGTATGACCGTCTCCTAATTTCACTACCAAAGGCGTTATCAACTTTCCAAATTCAAATGCAGTCTTTGGATTTGTCAATTGACCTGTTGCTTTCTCCCGCAATGAATCAATCACAGACTTTGGTGTGTAAGCATACAAATTGGGGTGGACATCTTCCATCGTCTGGAATAAATAGTCTAAGTCCTCTTTCAGTTCTTCAGGTGAATAAAGTTTATTTGGATTTGTCGGTTCAGTTTTCTTCTGCGTTATAACAGATGCGCACCCAGAAAAAATCAGGGAAAGCAGAATCGGAATAAGTAATATTTTTCTCATGAGCTTTTCATTTTTTCTCTGCGTCTCTGTGGCAACACCTTATTTTGGCATAATAGCTTCTACCAGTTCATCATCCCAAGGATGTCCTTCAGCCAGCATTTGACGAAGTTTGATAAAATCAACTTCACGGTTACCTTTCGGACCTTCATTAAACGCTCTGAATCCTGCCAGCGCTTCTGTGACCATATTCTGCGCCAACCAATCGCGATTGGTTTGACTGTTTTTGTCCCAATGCTCCAGTTTCTTTTTACGGAGACTGTTCAGAGTCTTGCTGGTGCACTCTGGCATTAAGTACATTATTTTTGTTGCCAACGCATTAACAGCGGTATCAAGCGGTAACAGATCAATCTCACCGTTCATAAGCAACTCTTTGCCAGCTTTATATTCATCCCCGGATTTTTTCCGACCATACACAAGGTCTCCGAATTCATTGATCCATTTATCAGTGATTAAAAGGGGATTCCGAATAAATTTGCCATCTACTTTCAAAACAGGAATCACATTGGTGATCAATCCAATATTTTTCGCTTCGTAGGCAGTCCACATTTCACACAAAACACCGCTCTGCATTGCTCGTTCAATTCCCACATATAGATGCAGGAAATCGGTACTCCCACCGTCAGGAGCGCTGCCGTGTTTGGGGCCTGCCTGGCCAAAAATAGCCAAGTCACTGGCTATGGAAAAGTCACATGCCATTCCAATTTCCTGTCCCCCGGCAATCCTCATTCCATTCACTCGGCAGATCACCGGTTTGTCGCAGTGCAGGATGGATGTGATCATATCATTGAAAAGGCGCATATATTGTTTGTATTCCATGGGCCGACCGGCATAATACTCAGCATATTCCTTCGTATTTCCACCGGTGCAGAAGGCTTTATCGCCCACAGCTGATAAAACAACGGATACAACACTGCGGTCATTGGAAGCTTCGCGAAAAGCAAGTATAATTTCCTTCACGGCTGCTGTTGTATAAGAGTTATACTGTTTGGGATTGTTCAGTAAAATCCAGGCATTGTTCAATCCTTCAACAGGGTCGCCGTTGTAATCCAAGCATGGACGTAATTCATAGATAATTTCCTTGTAATCAATATCCACTAAATTGTGATTGACTAAATTATTGCTCATGTCATTCTCCTTTTTTTCTTGCCACCAAGGCACAAAAGCATAAAGAGATAAGAGGGAAAAATTGGATACTAATTTGATAGAACAGTGAGCTGTTCATTAATCCATTTATCCTTACTTTTTTTCTCTGTGTTCTCTGTGTTCTCTGTGGCTAAACCTATTCAAAATCCGGTATCATAACGGATCGTTTCTTCAGTTTATGTTCTAATGTTTGTTGAAAAATTTCATTGATTTGTGACAAGGGAAATGTTTCTGTAAATGGTTTTATTTTCAGTTTGCCTTCAGAAACCAGTTCCAGGACGTCTGCATATAATTCCGGTTTACAACCCCATGTGCCGATAATATTTGCATCAAATGCCATCAGATTACTTAACCGGACTTCCAATTTATCCATAGTAAATCCAACGATTGATAGGGTGGTGGCAATTCCCATAAGTGCAAATGCCAATTCCTGCCCCGGTTTTGTGCCTGACATTTCAAAGATTTTCCAACGGTTTAATGGAGCGCCCATTTCCCGGCATCTTTCCTTTACTGCATTTTTAATATCCCGAATACCCATTTTGGAAATATTTAAAGTCTGATCAATACCAATTTGTGCAAGTTGATCAAGTTTATCCTGTGAAATATCCAACGCCAATACTTTTCCACCCATTATGTTGGCAATTTGAGCGGCATAAATCCCCACACCACCGACGCCAATAATAACAGCAAAATCACCATCTTGAATTTCACTCTTTAATACTACTTGATACGGTGTGGAAACAGCATCGGCGATAACGGCTAATTCCGCTAATGTATGGTTTGCCAGAGCTGAATCTGAAACCGCCACCAAGAACCGGGCAGGTGTTACAATATGACTGGAAAAACCACCATGAAAATCATTTCCGGGCATTTGCTGTTTCGGACAAATATTACTTCTTCCTGCTTTGCACAGATCACATTCACCGCAAGGCATTACAGCCGGAATGATAACCGGTTTCCCTTTTAAATGTGCAGGTCCATCTTCTACAATACCACTAATTTCATGACCTAACACCAACGGAAGTTCATGACGCGTTGGTACTCCATAATGCCAAAAACTCAAATCGGTATGACACACACCACAACCAGCAATTTTTACCAATGCCTCACCATCAGCAAGTTCAGGTATTGATTTTTCAACCAACTCAAAAGGTTGGTCTTTCTCTGTCATCTGCCACGATTGTATTGTCTTCATAATGTCCTTTCCTTTGTCTGCACCTCTGACATTAATCTACATTTTCGATTAGAATTGCCGTTCCCTGTCCACCGCCAATGCAGGCGGAAGCAACACCATATTTTTTATTTCTTCTTTTAAGCTCCAAAGCTAATGTATGGGTCAATCGTGTTCCAGTTGCGGCCAATGGATGTCCTATAGCGATAGCGCCACCGTTCACATTGAGTTTTTTTCTGTCCAACCCCAGCTCCAATTCTACAGCTACAATTTGCGCACCAAAGGCTTCATTGATTTCAAACAGATCAATATCATCCAAAGATAATCCTGTTTTTTCCAATACATTCCGTATTGCCGGAGCCGGTCCGATTCCCATAATTGTTGGATCCACTCCCGCCGATGCGGATGCCACTATTTTAGCGAGCGGTTGTAAACCTTTTAATTCTATTTTTTTACCGGAACCCACAATAACCGATGCAGCACCGTCAACAATGCCACTGGAATTTCCGGCTGTTTGAACGCCATCTTTTGCAAAAGTCGGGGACAGTCCTTTCAGTTGGTCCATACCGGTTTCACGAATGTTTTCGTCATAATTTAATGTACGTTTGCTTGGAATAGTCCTGATTTTGCGTGGAGTTAAATTCTCTGATTCAAGGACGCCGGAACCAACCTCAACTATTTCTTCTCCAAGAGTACCATCCTTCATATTTTTTAATGCCAAGGTATGGGACCGAAGAGCGAACTCATCAACATCTTCTCTTGAAATTTTGTATTTTTTGGCAAGGTTTTCGGCAGTTTGTCCCATGGAACAATTCCCGGCGGGATCGTAAAGACCTTCCATCAGCGTATCACCAAATTTAATTCCACCTAACCTGTAACCCATTCTGTTCCCAAACGATGCTGTAGGGGTAAGGGTCATGTTCTCTGCGCCGCCCGCTAAAATAAACCCAGCCTTGCCCAAAGTGATTTGTTCTGCAGCAGAAATGATGGATTCGAATCCTGAACCACAAATCCGCTGAACCAGCAATGCCGGAACGGACGAGGGTATTCCACAATATAGACCCACGTGTCTCGGAATGTAAATGGCATCAAAACTGGACTGGATGATATTGGCATAAACCACATGGTCAATATCTTCAGGTGTAATTCCAGATCTTTTAATTGCGGCACGACTTGCAATGATCCCAAGATCCGTTGGCGAAATAGCTCCGAGGGCTCCCATAAACTTCCCAAAGGGAGTGCGGGCACCGTTTATCAGGTATATATCGTCATATTCACATGCAAATTTGTTACTCAAAATATCTCCTTTATTTTTTCATTTTTGCCAAAACAGATGCACCCAATGCCACGATAAACTGGGAATCATCAGGAACCGTAATATCAACATTGAATTCCTCGGATATCAGCGCCTTTAAATATGGATGAAATGCAATTACGCCCCCACATAGATAAATCGCAAGATTTGTTTTAACAGGCAATTTTCTGATGCGTGTTACAATGGAAAGGTAAATGCTTCTGGCAATTTCCTCGATAGGCATATCATTGAACTTCCATCCCAGTATTTCTGATTTAGCGAAGACAGTACAGAAACTGTTAATGACTTTAGTTGTGTTGGATGTTTTTGCAAGCGTGCTCATTTCACTTATTTCGAGTTCTGCTTTCTCTGCGATTTCTGTAATAAATGTTCCGGTTCCGGCAGAACATTTATCATTCATATAAAAATTGAGAACTTCGCCTTTTGGACCGCTTTCAATGATCTTGATATCTTCACCTCCGATATCAATAATACATTTATGTTCGGGATACAATGCAGATACTCCGACCGACGCACAAACCAATTCGGTTTTTTTAATATCACTATCGAAACTGTTCCGCCCATATCCAGTTGTACATATTTTCGAAATAGAATATTTATCCCTGATCTTTTCAAGTTCATTCTTGAACACATCTTTATTTCTGCTCAACGTCGGAACGACTGCTTTATACACAAGATTCTTGTCCTCATCAGAAACAGCGAACTTGGTATAGGATGAGCCTAAATCAATACCAACAAAATAGTCAGACATTCCCCGCATCCTTAATCTTCAGGTGAGTATTCAAGCATATGTATTAATGCCGTAACAGATTGATTCAAGGGTGTCGGCAGATAATGTTTTCTGCCGTATTCCACGATTTTTCCATTAAGAAAATCAATCTCGGTTCGACGGCCGTCTTCAAGATCCACCAACATGGATGGGCGGTGGTGACCTGCATTTTTCAAATATTGAATGCAGAACCTTCGGAATTTTTTCCCGAGTTCAATGCCTTCTACATCAGCAACCCGTGCGGACTCATCAATAATAGCCTCCACTAGTTCAAGTGTCTTTGGGAAACTCATAACATCCTTCATCGTTCGCCGGGTAATGGCGCAGACTGCGCTCAAGGCTGCATTCAAAATTGCTTTTTCCCAAACAAAGTCCTGAATATCTTCAGGTATTTCAGTCTCCAAACCGGCAGAGTTTAATAGTTCGGCTATTTTTTCAGCCATATGATTTCCCTGGGGCATCATGGACGCAACATAGTTTGGCGGATTAAAGAAGCTGACATGAACCGTATTCCTATCACTCATGTTCCCGGCATAATTAATCACCATTCTCAATGTTTTATCTTCGCCAAATTCGCTCGATGCTTTCTGTTCGTTGTCAATGCCATTTTGCGCACAAAGTACATACATTTTTTCTGTAGCGATTTCAGACAGTTGCTTGACCACCTTCCCCAAAGCAGTTGCTTTTGTCGCAATGATTACAAGATCAAGATCATACATCTCTAATTCCGGTAACGTGTAGCATACTTCTTCGATTTGTACGTGCTTTTCAATCGTATGCTTCAGTACAATCCCATCTTTTTTAATCATATCTATTTTTTGAGGATCAATATCACATGCAACGACAAAAGCACCTGCCTCTAAAAAATGGACAGCTAATGTTGCACCGACAGGACCTAAACCAATTATTCCTATCTTAAGTTGAGGATTATTTTCGGTCATATAATTATCTCCATTCAGTTGGAATTATAGATGGCTTTGAAGAACCATCTTAACCTTTTAATTGTTCAAAAAATGTTTCGAGTTTTGTTTCAGTTTGTCCTTCCGAGAAAAATCGAAGATCTACGAGATCACCGTCGAAAGATACAGTTGGAATTCCGGTTTCCTTTTCCAGTCGACCTGGTAAGCCAAATCGGCCGTTTGCATTATTAAAGCATGTTTTTGAATTATGGAAAATCACACCATCAACTGAAAAAGTTTCAATGAGATCCATCATCATTTCAAGTTTGGTATTTTCACCACGGTTGATAAATATTTGTGTATAGGCATGAGCCATAGATTCCAACGGGTTTGATATGTCAAAATCATCAAACACCCAACTGTTGCAATAAGTGGAAGCCACCACCGAAGCATTGTTTTGAGCAAACAGTTCCGACAAACTTCTTAACTTGCCCCACACCGGCATCCCTTCCCAATAAATGCGTACTTGTTCGTCGGCAACAGCGCCTTTATTATTATTGACAAGTTGAGTTAATTCACTTAAGGCATCCTTATAAAAATCAACACAAATTTGTGTACCGCGAAGAACAACAATTGGAGCCATTAAGATGCAACCATCAAAAAATGAAAGCGGAGCAGGTTTATTACTTGCAGTACCCAATACTTTTTTCCACAATTGTGATCCTTCTGAACTTAAACGAAGTGTTTCAGCCAGTCGCTCCGGATCTAACTTTTTCCCAATTACATTCTCACCAATGGATATGAGGTTCTTGAATTGAGCAACCACATTATCTATATCCGCTTTATGGACAGTCTCAAGATATCGGGGTGGGAAAATACCTACCACCGGACAATCAAATTCCCGTCCGAAATAAGAGAACCATTCGGCAACTTCGCGACATTGGTTTGTGTTGAAAACAATCAAGTCCGGTTTTGGAATCGATTCCAGTCCATAAATCTTTGTTAAAGGGGTTTCCTTCATGAGCCATGCGCCGATATCGGCCGTCAGATAAGAACAGATTTCACCATCAAAACCTTCCTGGTGTGCCCGGGGTATATATTTTTCTGCAATTCGGGATGCTCCCAATAACGCACCGTGATTTTCCGGGAAATACACATCAAATCCCAATGCCCTTAAAATCTCTGCCGGACCGGCACTTGTGCACCAAGCTATGGGTGACCTCATCTCTGTGAAATATGTTTTTAATATATTTTTTAATGCGGTCTGTGATTGAAGTCTTGGCATGATTTATCCTAATTTTATAATATATACATCTTCGGTTGCAGTCTCTTGCGAATACAACTCCTCAATTTCTGCTTTGAATATCTTTCCCACAACATTTGGTGCTAGTTTCATAGATGGGGTCAACTCTTCATTCTCAATAGAGAGTTCGTAATCAATGAGTTTGGCTCTATTAATTCTGGAATATTTTGCATCGATTGAGTGATTCCAATTTTCCAAACAATTTGTTAAGCAATTAACATATTCAATCAGGTTTTTCGGACATAAACAGTCTTCCTTTATCTGGGCCTCATCAGGTTTTTGGTCGAACATGCCTGTATTTGGGAATAATAATACAACAGGATAATCCTTACCACTACCTGAAACATACGCATGAGAAAGATATGCACAGTCTTTTGCAATCAAATTTTCGATTTCGGCCGGGATGACTTTTTTAGCGTTGGATAATTTGAATATCCTGTCCTTGCGGGAAATCAGTTTTAACCCGGTATCCGTAAACTTACCGACATCGCCCGTTTTGAACCATCCATCTTCCAAAAGAACTTTTTCTGTCTCATCCGGATTGTGATAGTATCCTGTCATCACATTGGGCCCTTTGACAAGGATTTCTCCATCATGAGACAATTTTAATGAAACTCCGGCAATGGGTTTTCCCACCACGCCAATTTTTCGCGGTACATTAGAGTCTGTTACCGTGCAGCATGGCGATGTCTCAGTCAAACCCCATCCTTCGTAAACGGGGATATTTTTTTTCTCAAAGATATCAGAAATATTTTTAGGGAGCGGCGCCGCAGCTGTAAAAATAAATCGCAACTCATTATGGAAGATTAAATCTTCAATTTCAGGGTCATGGCGCATCATTGTTGCCAATGACTGGTATATCCGCGGAACACTGAAGAAAACGGTTGGTTTAACTTTTCTCCAATTCGCTAATAATCTATCAATATCCTTTCCGCAACTATTATCCAGGGACAGGACTGCCCCGTTGCAAATGGCAGCATATTTTTCAAAAATTCCGCCAAAACTGTGATGCCAGGGGAGATAAGACAGAAATCTGTCTGTGCTTGAAAGTTTCCATAATACTCTCATCGCTGCCTGTTGTGACAGAATATTACCATGGGTCAATTGTACACATTTGGGTTTTCCCATGGTGCCGGATGTGTACATCATCAAACAGACAGTATCTGTGGGAATATCAATTCCGGTGATATCTGCTGTTGATTCATTACCAATTATTTCACTAAATGAAATTTGGTTTCCAGCGGAGATGTTCAGGTCATTAAAATAGATTATTTTCCTAAATTTATCCGGATCGGAAAGTTTGTTAATTTGCGCGTCATCTTCCAAGACAACAATATTTGCTTCGCAGAAATCAACCAATAGGTTAGTCTTTTCCCGGGGATAACCTGCGAAGATGGGGACCGCGATTCCACCCATAGACATTACAGCAAGTTCAATCTCCAGCATTTTACTGCAATTTGTGGATAAAATGGCCAATCGATCTCCTGCACTGAAACCAATAGACAGAAGGTATTGCTGAATAGCAATGATGTCTTGATAACATTTTTCCCATAATAAGGGTTCATAAACATTATACCTTATTTCCTGGCAAATTGTTTTACCCGAAAATGCTTTGGAATTTTCTGATAACATACTTGCCAGATTCTCGGCATGAACCGGAAGGGTCATCGTACTTTCAAGAATTGAATTATTAGACATATCGTTCTTAAGTGACCTTGTTTGTGTTTTTAGTTCGAGTCCAGATTGTTTTTACTTCCCCACTGCAGCTTATGAAACATTCCTTACAGCTGTCTCCATTGGGAAGATTTTCAATTATAACATTTTCAACGATTACGTCTCTTCCCATGGATTCAAACAATTCGGTTGCTTCAGAAAGTCGCGGTTCATTACAAGAAAATTGTTTTTCCCATCCATTTAGAACTAACTCATCTTCTCTCGGAGAGACTGTTATGCCACAGAGGTCACTCATGCGGCAGCACTAATTTTTGTCATTCTTTGAAGGGCTAACGTTGCAGCGCCCAATGCAGCGGTAAACTGAACCATATCACCTTCAGGCACATTGAGTATTCCATCTTCGAGTTGTTCTCTTAACAATTGGATCATAGACGGAAAGCGCATTATCCCACCGGTTAATATTACTTTGGGCTCCATTTTTACACGCTTCAGTAATTGGATTGCCCGTTTAACTAATGATTCCATGGCGCCTAACATAATGTCGGCAGGGGCAGACCCCAATGATAGCTGATTGATCACTTCGGACTCGGCAAACACAGCACACACACCTGAAATAGGAACGCTTTCTTTCGATATCAGGACAAGCGGTCCAATTTCTTCTGTTTCATATCCCATATACCTGGCGGTTTTTTCCAAAAAAGCACCTGTCCCGGCTGCACATTTATCGTTTAAGCGAAATGATTTCACTTTTACATTTTCGTCCAATCGACTGGCTTTCATGGTTTGTCCTCCAATATCGAGAACAGTCATTGTCCCCGGGAATAATAAATTGGCTCCCCGGGCTGTAGCTGTCAGATCGGTTACGGTTAAATCACAAAAATCAACTCTGTGTCTTCCGTAACCCGTAGCAATGATATATCCGATATCGTCTTCGGTCAAACCGGCAGATTTAATAACATTATCAAACACTTTTCTGGATACTTCCGATAGTTTGAATCCTGTCGAGAACATTCCTTTGCAGATAATTTTATTTTCAGGTGAAAGCATCACCGCTTTGGTATATATTGATCCAACATCAATACCAATAACATTTTTCATACTATTTTCTCTCTCATCGGGGTCCGGCTTTCAAAAATATAGTCTAACGAAAACAATGCCGCACCTAATGCCCCCATATAGGGTGAATCATCACTTACATTCATTTTCATTCCCAAGGCTCGATTTAGTACTTCTATCATTCCTAAATTTTTTGCAACACCACCGGAAAAGGTTACTTCCTCTTTAATTCCTACACGCCGCAGCAGAGAGACAGACCGGGATGCAATGGAAGAATGCACTCCCATTAGGATATCTTGGATTTTCTTCCCTTTTCCAAGCCAGGACAACACTTCCGTTTCGGCAAAAACCGTACATGTTGTACTGATTTTGACCGGTTTTTCTGATTTGAGCGCTGTGGGTCCAAGGTCATCAATTGGAATATCCAATGCTATGGCGGCCGCGCCCAGAAATCTGCCAGTTCCGGCGGCACATTTATCATTCATACAAAAATCAATGATATCGCCATTATCTCCAATGCGGATAGCTTTTGTGTCCTGCCCGCCCATATCCAGAACAGTTTTAGTGCCGGGGAACATATTCACTGCACCGCGACCGTGACAACTGATCTCTGTAACCTGGGCATTCCCAAAAGTAACTTTATACCGGCCATACCCCGTTCCAATCACATAGGAAACTTCTTCTTCGCGCAGATTTCCGTTTTCCAATGCAAGTAAAAAGGCCTTTTGGGCTGCCTTTACAACATTTGCGCCGGTATCGATCAAAGAACGGCTTACAATCTGACTGTCTTCATTAATAATAACTGCTTTGGTCAGGGTGGACCCAACATCTACACCTGCTGCATAAGCCATATTATATTTCTCCTACGGCTTCTCTTATCTTTCGTGAAGCCAGACCTTCAAAAAATGCATCAATTCTATTTTTCATCTGGGCTTCTGATACTACACGGGTATCCATCATATCAGATTCAATGAACAAAGTCTGGATATCCCTCATTTCCATCAATGCGCGACGGTTATCTGCCAAACCGGTTGACACGGTTCGGCAGCTTTTGATTGGATGATATATAACTCCGTCCAAAGTAAAATCATCGATCATTTTGACCAATGGTATTTCAGAATTAAACATGGAATCCATGGCATCGCGGACGCTGATCAAAATTCCTTCGGCCAAAGAATCCAGTGGATTTGACAAATCATACTGAAAGCCGAGATTGGTTCCACCGGTGGCAAACCACAAATAGGTGGATGTGACAAATGTGCCGCCCCATTCTGTAAACATTTCATTGAACCGTCTGAAAATCGGATAACACGGCACCCCGATAAAACACAAGCGGTATTTTTCATCCGTCAAGGTTCCAATACCATTTTCTGACATATATTCAAGTTCTTCCACCAGATTTTGAAAATATTTAACTCCTTCAATGGTTCCTCTGAAAGTATTTGCAACACCAAGATAAATAGTGCCGTCAGTGAGAGCATTAAACAACGATGGTTTACTTCTATTCAACTCGAGCATCCGCTTGAAACTAATAGTCATTTTATTCACATTCTCCATTACTTCCCGGAGTTTATCAATATCGAATGTGATACCTGTGATCTTTTCGCACAGTTCGATTAATTCTTCGAGTTGGGCTATTATATATTTCTTTTCCCGTTCAAACTGATTTGAACCAATCTGACTTGGATTCCCGGCTTGACGCGTAGCAGGGACATCGATTGTGAACATAGGGATACCGTACATCCTCTCCCAAATTTCTCCCCATTTCAAATAGGTATTACAGGCATTGGTTAACACTGCAATACTTGGTTTAGGAATTCGTCCCATTGGATGTTCCCCACCCCGAAGCTGCATTGCCACATCCGCTTTCACATATCCGCAAATATCAGGGGAATAGCCATAGTCCTCGGCTTCGTTCAAATAGTCGCTGGAGACATGCCTTACTGCAGTTTGCAGAGAATTGATCTCCGGAAAAACCATTGGGAGGTCAAATACCCGAAGTATTTCTGCCATACTTCCCATGACAAATACATAAGCTGCCGGATTACCAAGTTCGGCAGTTTTTGATAGTTCACTAAACCAATCGCGAAATAATTTAGCACCATCCCGAGCACCTCTTCCGACTATATTTATCACCTCACTCATTTTTGTTTCCTTAATCAAAAATTATATTTTCAACAAACGTCTCAAGCTGAATTTCGAGATGATCAAAACTGGTCATGTTTTCTTCAAATTCACTCATGAAATATTGAATGTTTTCCTTGTCCAGAGTATGTGCATAAGTCACCTGTTCTTCCAATCCGGGTTCGCACATTTTCGCCGCAGTTATAATTGCTGATTCCGCACTGGAATTTCGGATCCGTTCCAACAACATATCCTCTTTTGGTTTTCTTAAATCATGTTGAACCGGACTGTAAGATGATTGGTTGATGTATCCGTCTGCAAGACCGTATAAGGGGTCGTCACCTGCATTTACATCTTCCAATATCCACCGTAGACCAATCAGAAGATCATCATCTACCACATAACATGACCTTCCCATCGTGCGAAGCATATCTAATGGCGGTTGTTCACAAAAGCCTCCTTCATAAACAACGCGAATTTTATCCTGTTTTTTGGCATTTCTTTTTTCCAGCATAGGCAAGACTGCTTCCAGAAGTTCGTTGTGTTCTTCTCGTGGGATCATACTACCGATTAGGGTTAGTATATACGCTTCATGGATGGTTACCAACCATGGGGTGTTTCGTTTAATTTCATAGAGTTTGCGTAATAAAGCACGATTTTTATTAAATACAGCAATGGAGTTTCTCAACTGTTCATCTGTAATTGTTTTACCAGCTACTTTTTCAATGGTTTCTTTCAACCGCTCGTATTCATCGCGGAGATATTGGACTGAATATTTTGAATTTGGATTCTGTGGTAAGTAGAGGATTTGACAGAGATAATTAAAATTGCGACCCCAGATCGACCCCAGGTTTCGTGCAGCGTCACAGATGGGAAGTGTAACAAACATATCCAATTCTACCCGTCCGCTGAGTACCTGTTCGAGAGAAGTTTTAATAATTGAGCAAAGATATGAACCGAACCGACTGTCTGCGATTCGTGATTCCACAGACGCACCGCACATTTTTAAGGGGAGCATTCCGGCAGCATGGGCAATTTCTTCAGGGAAATATACTTGGAAGTGTCCGAGTATTTTTCCGCCGTTCTTACGCCACATTTTTGCTGTTGGCATTTCAATGTCTTCGATTGTTTCCTGAACGAGCCAGAGAATCTCATCCAAAGGCTGCCCCTTCCATCCATCGAAAATTGGCTCTTTACTCATTTCCGTTCTCATTATTTGTATTTGATTTTGCATTCTTCCATATTTTTACCAACATTTCTCTGAAAGATTTCAATTCATCTCCAGACAAAACACTCACCAATTGTTCATCTGTTTCATTAACAATATTTTCACACTTTTTGAGAACCTTTCTGCCTTTTTCTGTTAATAATAATTGAATCACCCGACGGTCTTCCGGACTCCGCTTACGTTCGACCAAGCCGTCCTTTTCCATCCTATCCGCCAAACCGGTCATAGCCGGTTTATCGAGAAAAATCCTTCTCCCAATGGCGGATAGTGATATTCCATCCTCATCTCCAAGGACACTAAGGACATGTTGCTGTGTTGACGTTACACCATTTTCTGTCAAGTTGATATCCAGTGCTTTTTTCATACTCCGGCCGGTTCGTACTGTCAAGAATCCTGTGCATTTTTCTAATGATGACATAATAATTAACTTTCCTAAATATTTATTCGTAGGAATATAGTATATATATTAACTATTCCCAAGTGAACTAATACAAGCTTTAAACAATCAAATTTCTTAAAGAATTTATGTTAATATTATACCCAATTTGCTTAATTTGACCACCCGGTCAATTTATATTATTTTTGATTGAAAGAGTGACATGAAACCTTTTGAAAAATTACCAATCGAAAAACAAGCACGTATTGTAAATGCATCCATTTTAGAATTTGCTGAAAAAGATTACGAAACAGCATCCATGAATAAAATTGTGGATAAGGCAGGTATCTCCAAGGGGTCTCTGTTTAATTATTTCAAGTCAAAGAGCAGCCTTTATAATCATATTTACCAGTTGGCTTTGGGAGAAGTAAAGGCGTATTTGCAGAAAGTCCGGGATGAGACGGCTGAACTGCCCTTTGATGTGCGAATGGCAAAAATTGTTGACTCTGGTATTCAGTTTATAACACAGCACCCCAGATTGGCCCGGATTTATTTCAGGCTGATTTATTCCGGTGATTCTCCCCATAGAAAAAAAGTAATAAGCGAACTCCAATCCATGTCTGATAAATATCTGGGAGGTATTATTCAAGATGCTATGGATCGGAATGAATTGAATGCTCAACTTGATAAAACTCAAGCAGTGTTTTTTTTGGATTCAGTATTGAACAGATTCTTAAAGGATTACCATGAAACATTAGAATTGGGAGAAAATAACCGGTTTAACAAAGAAAAATGGGTAAAGGGAATTACTGAATTTTTTACAAAAGGATTTAAATGAGAGAATCAAAGAATCAGGATTATCCACCTGTTCAGGAAATGACAGACGATCAACGAATTGAAATCGTCAAAGATATTTTTGCGTCGGTTACGGATAAATATGATTTTCTGAATAAATTCCTATCCGGTCGGCGGGATGTGGCTTGGCGGGAACGGACTGTAAAAGAAATGAATTTTTTCAACACCTATCGATTTCTGGACGTAGCTACCGGCACAGGCGATTTGGCATTAGACTGCACCAGAAAATATCCAAATGTATATGTAACAGGTGTGGATTTTGTTCAGGAAATGGTGGATAGGGGAAACGAAAAAATTACTGTACAGAATCTGTCGGATAAGGTTGAACTGAAATGGGGGGATGCCACAAATCTTGAGTTTGAAGACAATACTTTTGATGTGACTGCCATGGCATTTGGGATTCGCAATATTCCGGATAAAGAAAAAGCATTAAAAGAAATGAAGCGAATCATTGTGCCGGATGGGCAGGTGATGGTGTTGGAACTTACTACGCCGGAGCCGGGATTCTGGCGGTCCATCTACAGTTTTTACCTGAAAGGTTTACTGCCAAAATTGGCACGGATTTTTACCACCAATCCTTCAGCATACAAATATTTAGCTGATTCAATTATAAATTTCCCCACACGGAGAGAATTTGTGGCACTGATGGAATCGGTGGGATTGAAAAACTGTCGTGCTATTCCATTAACATTTGGGGTTTGTACCCTGTATATAGGAAAGAAAAAACATGAATGAAAATGAACTAATTCAATTTATCCAGGACCATGAGAAAAATACTTTGGCTGAAAACCTCGGCATTGTCGTAACGAGTGCGTCAAAGGAAATGATAGAGGGGAAAATGCCCGTGGATAAACGGACAAAACAACCCCTGGGTTCTCTGCACGGCGGTGCTTCTGTAGCTTTTGCTGAAACATTGGGCAGTATAGCAGGCACTATAAACGTGAACTACCCGGAAGAATTCGTTGTCGGTGCGGAAATTAACGCAAATCATATTAAAAGTGCGAAGTCCGGTTGGGTATATGGAAAAGCAATTCCGATCCATATCGGAAAACGAACTCATGTATGGGAAATTAAAATCAAGAATGAAGATGATCAGTTGATTTGTGTTTCCAGGATGACATTAGCTGTCGTGAAATCATCTTGAATCAGATATTAAATAAAATAAAAATGGTTTCAGATATTTCATCACAAAAAAAACAACTATGTAATTTTTGGAAAGCAGCAATAAATACAAATGCATCTGCGGTCTTATGGCGGTGTCCACGGGAAAAACAAATTCATTTTCTCACTGATTTATCTCCGGATCCGATAAAAAAAAGACTGGATCTTCAAAAGAGTGAAAGTGGTTTTGCTTTAAGTCCGTTCATGAATCCCGAGGGGAATGAAACTTTGTTCTTGAAAGCCAATGTTCATATATCTTTGATGGAAGACGGAACATGGAAGATGGAGCATGGGGCGGAATTAGAAAAATATTGGATAGAAGTAGAGAAACAATCCAGATCCAATGATAAGACAACACCTTACCACTTAAATATCCGACCGGATACGGAGATATCAGGAAAGAAAGCTCATTTCATCAAAATGGTGGAAAATGGAATTGCTGCTATTGAAGATGGGGAGTTTGACAAAGTTGTTTCTGCCAGAACACTTGACGAACCGTTACCAGAACATTTTAATGTGGTCGATCAATTTCAACGAATGGAAAAAGCATATCCGGATGCTTTTATCAATCTTGTTTCTATTCCGGAAAAAGGAACCTGGATGGGGGTAACACCGGAACTGTTGATTGAATCATCGAATGATCACTTTCGAACTGTTTCACTGGCGGGGACACAGTCATTTCCTTTAGATGTTGACCTGTCTGAAGCGGCATGGAACCAAAAAGAAATTGAAGAACAGGCGATGGTGAGCCGCTACATCGTCGAACAGTTCAAAACAATTCGTCTTCGGGAATTTGAGGAATCGGGACCGCGTTCAATCCGAGCGGGAAATATGATTCATCTGAAAACGGAATACACCGTAGATTTGAAAGAAGTTCACTTCCCTGAATTGGGCACAGTGATGCTTCATCTCCTTCACCCCACGTCTGCTATTTGCGGGATGCCAAAATTTTCTGCACTACGGTTTATTGTTGTCAATGAACATTTGAGTCGTGAATTCTACAGCGGGTTTTTAGGTCCGGTAAATATGGATGGCGTTTCCCGTCTTTATGTGAATTTGCGCTGTATGCAGATATTACGAACCCGTGCAGTGCTCTACGCCGGAGCAGGAATTACCCATGATTCAATCCCGGAGAAAGAATGGGATGAAACCGCTTTGAAATGCCAGACACTATTGGATGTAATGAACGGGAATAAAGCCGCAGAGCCACAGAGAAAAAAAAAGAAAAAACTATGAAATCTGTGGCTTTACAAAACACCCAACATATTTATGATCTTGTAGAACTTTGTGCACAAAAAGGTGTTCGGAAAGCTGTTGTTTGTCCGGGGTCTCGATGTGCGCCTCTGCTCATTGGATTCGGTAAACATCCGATAATAAAAACGGTTTCTATGACCGATGAACGCTCTGCCGGGTATGTGGGGTTAGGATTGGCACAGCAGTCCGGTGAACCTGTCGCCCTGGTCTGTACATCAGGAACCGCAGCACAGAATTTTACCCCGGCTGTCACGGAAGCGTTTTACCAAAATGTTCCCTTAATTGTCCTAACGGCTGACCGTCCACCGGAATGGATTGACCAGTGGGATGGACAAACAATTCATCAGAAACACTTGTACGAACCGCATGTAAAAGGCAGTTTTGTTTTTGAAGAAGAAACATGGAATGTGGCTGAAGAAGCGTTGGAATTAGCATTGTGCGGAGCACCGGGGCCTGTCCATTTAAATATTCCCATAAGGGAACCGTTTTATCCCGATGGATTGGATGATGTAAAATTTGCCACAGAGACGCGCCGAACACAGAGTATTAATAATGGAGACATCATCAAAGAAAAAAATTGGGAAGAGTTACAGACGGAATTAAATAATGCCGGAAATGTATTGATTTTAAGTGGTCAGTCAGAACCCAATGCTGAATTAGTTGGATTGTTAAACCAAATTGATATCCCTATTGTGGGGGATATAATCAGCAATCTTCACGGAGTGGATAACGTGATAAAAAATGCGGATCTTGTTTTTAAAACAGACGGTAATAATTTACAACCGAATTTAATGATTACGTTTGGTCGTTCGGTTATTTCTAAAAACCTGAAACTTTATTTTAGAAAATATAAACCAAAAACCCACTGGCATATCGGTCTGGGAATAGCAGGAGACCCGTTTCAGAGTCTGACGAAAACGGTTCGAGTTGACCCGGAATATTTCTTTGGAGAATGGCTGAAAAGAGAAATCACTTTTTCAAATCAGAACGGGTATCATTCTATCCTGGCTGAAGTCCAAACCAAAGTTGATTCAGTATTAAAATCAAAACTGAATGAACCCGATTTCAATTATTTCAGTGCCGTTTGGAAAGTCATGGAAGCAATGCCAGAAAATGGAGTTTTGCATTTGGGAAACAGCATGCCGGTTCGGATTGCCAATATTATCGGGTTAAAAACACCAAATGTGAATGTTTGGTCAAACCGGGGTACTTCGGGGATTGACGGAACGGTGAGCACAGCCGTGGGCCATGCTTTAGCTGATCCAAAACGGACACATACTTTAATTGTAGGTGATTTAGCTTTTTTCTATGATAGGAATGGATTGTGGTTGAATCATGAATTTCCGAAAAATCTACGGATAGTAATTCTGAATGACGGTGGCGGGGGGATTTTCGATATAATTCACGGTTCATCGAATCAGGGGAAACTTAAAGAATTGTTCACCACACCTCACAATCGCACGGCTGAATTGACCGCAAAAGAATTTGGATTGGATTACCGAAGCACATCATCCATGGAAACATTGGAAGCATCCCTTGGCGGTTTCGAAAAAGGCATCCTGGAAATTTTTACTGACATGGTAACAAATACAGAATTTTTGAATTCATTAATGAATGGGGAATAAATATGGAATGGAAAAATAATTGGCAGACAATCAGGGAATATGACGAGATCAAGTTTGATTTCTTTGAAGGGATAGCCAAGATCAGTATCAATCGTCCCAAAAAACACAATGCCTTCACGCCAAGAACGGTAAAGGAAATGATCGATGCCATGAATATCTGCCGTGATGATGAAAACATTCAGGTCATCGTCTTAACCGGGGAAGGTGGCAAGGCCTTTTGCAGCGGCGGGGATCAGAGCGTCCGCGGACATGGAGGCTATGTGGGCAAGGATGAAGTCCCGAGGCTTAATGTACTTGATTTGCAGAAACAAATTCGCTCCATTCCGAAGGTCGTCATCGCCGCAGTGGCTGGCTGGGCCATCGGCGGGGGACATGTATTACATGTGGTGTGTGATCTGACTATTGCAGCAGAAAATGCGCGCTTTGGTCAAACAGGGCCGAAGGTGGGATCATTTGACGGTGGATTCGGTGCATCCTATCTGGCGCGGATTGTTGGACAGAAAAAAGCCCGGGAGATCTGGTATTTATGCGATCAGTACAATGCCAAACAGGCCCTGGATATGGGGCTAGTGAACACGGTTGTTCCACTGGAAAAACTGGAAGACACATTTATTGAATGGGCAAAAAAGATCCAGGAAAAATCACCATTGGCTATCCGGATGTTGAAGTCAGCATTCAATGCGGAATTGGACGGACAAGCAGGAATTCAGGAACTGGCCGGGAATGCTACATTGTTATATTATTTATCCGATGAAGCGAAAGAAGGGCGAGATGCTTTTGTGGAAAAACGTAAACCGGATTTTTCAAAATACCCAAAGTTTCCTTAATAGCCGCAAAAGGCACAGAAATCACAAGAGTAAAAAGGAAACTTTTTAGAATAACAAAAAAGGATAATAAAATGGATCAGGAAATCAAAAAAATGATAGACGAAATTCGTAAAACTGCATTTTCATTACATAAATATTTGAGATATGGACATTTGGAAAAGGTGTATGAAAATGGATTAGCCCATCGTTTAAAGAAAATAGGATACAAAGTTCAACAACAATTCCCTTTACAGGTACACGACGAAGATGGGACCCTATTGGGAGATTATTTTGCAGATTTGCTAATAAATGATTTTTTCATTATTGAGTTGAAAGCTTGTAAAACTTTGATAAATGACCATACTGCCCAAATACTTGGGTATTTGCGAGCGTCGGGAATGGAACATGGATTGTTGATAAATTTTGGATCATCCAAACTTCAAATCAAGAAATACATATTATCCTAATTTTGTGATTTTTGTGCATTTTGAGGCAATGAAAGTTTGGATTAATGCATTTCGATTACGGACACTTCCCTTGGCCTTTTCCTGTATCATTAT
>CAJVYU010000021.1 GCA_913009735.1 uncultured Fidelibacterota bacterium | reverse complement strand
GACCACCGAGATCTACACTCTTTCCCTACACGACGCTCTTCCGATCTCTGGAAGAATTTAATAAAGAAGTAAAAAATTGATTCCACATTTGTAAGCTTTGCACACATAACCGGTTACCAATAACTTATTCACTGAACAATGGCACAATCTTCATCCAAAACAATCTTTCTTTGCAACAGCTGTGGAAATGAATTTTCCAAATGGCACGGTCAATGTCCGGCCTGCCGTGAATGGGGAACCTTAAGTGAATTCAGTCCACCTAAATCCCGTGGCAAGACAAATGGAAGATCTCCAAGAGAAACCGTCCAGTTGAAATCCTTATCTAGACAAAGTAATCGGAAACGAATATTATCGGGGTTGGAAGAAGTCGATCGAGTTATGGGTGGTGGAATGCTTCCCGGATCAATGATTTTATTAGGCGGACAACCCGGGATTGGTAAATCTACATTAGCGTTACAAATTGTCTCCGGCTGCGATCAAACGACTTTATACGTTTCCGCTGAAGAAAGTGAAGAGCAATTGGCGCTCCGGGCAGAACGATTGGGTGTTACATCAGAACATCTGCATGTTTCAGGAGAAAATGAAATAGTAAATATTTTGGAACAGGTTTCTGTTGTTCGACCTTTGATCCTGGTGGTTGATTCCATACAAACAGTTTATAATGAAGATCTGGATTCACTGCCCGGATCTGTCAGCCAAATCCGTGACTGCGGCCAGCAATTACTGAATGCGTGTAAACAAAATGGTTTTACTGTTCTTGTCGTTGGACATGTAACTAAAGAAGGTTACATCGCCGGACCGAAAATGTTGGAGCACATGGTAGATACTGTATTATATATGGAAGGCGATGAGCGTTATGATCATCGAATTCTCCGTTGTACGAAAAATCGATTTGGGGCTACAAACGAGGTAGGCATTTTTCATATGACATCCAACGGTTTAGACGAAGTAACCAATCCATCTGAATTGTTTTTGGCAGAACGTACAACCAACACAGCCGGTACATCCATTTTTCCTTCCATGGAAGGCAGCCGCCCCATTTTGGTGGAAGTACAAGCATTAGTTTCTAAAGCAAATTTTGGAACACCCCAACGAAATGCAAACGGAGTAGATATTCGCAGACTAGCGATGCTTCTGGCTGTGCTGGAAAAACGATTAGGCCACATTATGGGTATGAATGATGTTTTTGTGAACTTGGTGGGTGGGTTGAAGATACAAGATCCGGCAGCGGATTTGGCTATCGTCGCAGCCGTTGCCTCCAGCAATAAAGATATGGCCATTATGGATGAAACCGTTATTATTGGTGAAGTGGGGTTGGCCGGCGAGGTGCGCTCCGTGGCAAAAATAGATCAGCGTCTGCAGGAAGCGACTGCATTAGGATTTACTAACGCTGTCATTCCGAAAGGAAATATGAAAAATAAAAAAGCACCAAAGGGCTTAAAAATTCACGGTGTTAAAACAGTTCAGGAAGCATTTAAATATATTTTCTGATTTTGCAGTTTAAAATCCATCATGAAGACGAAAAATCATCAGCGCGGGCAGGTGAGATCAAAACGGATCACGGAACGGTCCCGACACCGGTATTTATGCCAATCGGTACACGAGCCAGCGTGAAAGCTATTTCACCTGATGAACTCAATGCCCTTGAAACAAAAATTATTTTAGGGAATACATACCACCTTTATTTAAGACCGGGTCATGAATTAATCGGCAGAGCCGGCGGGCTGCATAAATTCATGAACTGGCACGGGGCATTGCTCACAGATAGCGGAGGATTTCAAGTATTTTCTTTGGCAAAACTGAATAAAATCAGTGATGACGGTGTGGAATTTCAGTCCCATATTGACGGCAGTCGACACATGTTTACACCGGAGTCATCCATGGAAATTCAACAGCATCTTGGCGCTGATATCATTATGGCTTTTGATGAATGTCCTCCGGGCCGGGCAGATTACCAAACGGTAGAAGCAGCGGTGGACAGAACCACAAAATGGATTAAACGCTGTAAAGATTATTTAATACAAAATAATGGGATACATAATTGGGAGCAGACTTTGTTCCCAATCGTACAGGGGAATGTATATCCTGAATTACGTGAACGAAATGTTGAAGAATTACTACCCTATGCTGAATGTGGGATGGCCATCGGTGGTCTGGCTGTAGGAGAAGATAAGAGTGAAATGTTTGAGACAATCGAACAAATGGATGAGCTATTGCCGAAAGATCAACCCCGCTATCTTATGGGTGTAGGTCGTCCAACGGATTTGGTGCGGGCAGTCAAGCGCGGGATAGATATGTTCGATTGTGTTTTACCAACCCGTAATGCCCGGAATGGCCAGTTGTTTACATCAAAAGGGATTATAAATATTACCAATCATAAACATAGAGAAGAATTCATTCCGGTAGATGAAAATTGCAATTGCGACCTTTGCCAAAATTATACAAGAGCATATCTAAGACATTTAATGAACGTTAACGAAATCTTTGGGCATCGTTTGGCGTCCTTACATAACCTGACTTATTACATGGATTTGATGAAAACGATGCGTCGCGAAATTGACGCCGGATCATTTGATGAATGGTCACACGGTTATTTAAAAACAATGCTGGAAAATAAAGGAATGTAATGACAGACGTTTTAGTCAGAGTAGTTGATGCGTATGTGTTCCGAAAAACAGCAGATGGATTAAAATTTTTGATGCTAAGACGTGCCAAAACAAAACTATATGAACATTTATGGCAAGGGGTCGCCGGGAAGATTGAAAAAGGAGAAACAGCATGGCAAGCAGCCATCCGTGAATTGAATGAAGAGACGGGTTTAAAACCAAAACACATGTTTGTTGCTGATCATGTCAGCCGGTTTTATGAAGCCTTTGGCGACCGCATCAATCTTGTACCCGTTTTTGGAATTGAAGTAGATTCTGATAACGTTATATTGTCAGAGGAACATAGCGAATATAAATGGGTTACGCTGGAAGAAGCTCAAAAACATTTAGTTTGGAATGGGCAAAAGAAAGGTATTCAAGTAGTGAATGAAATGGTTTTAAGCAATGATGACCGTATGCGTTGGTCAGAAATATCGTTAGACGGTTAGCGGCAATGGTGCTCGATGAAGCTCAATATCGTTTATCGCAACCGGTTTAATAATTGGGGTAAATATGTTAAAAATAGGCACAAAAGCACCGGGTTTTACATTACCGGATCAGGATGGGAATGATGTATCCTTGTCCGATTTTAAGGGACAACAAGTTGTTTTATGGTTTTTTCCAAAAGCCAATACTTCCGGATGAACCAATGAAGGACAGGGATTCCGGGATGAATTCCAAAATTTTCAGGATAAAAATATTGCCATTATTGGCGTAAGTGCGGATTCCGTTCAAAGGCAGAAAAATTTCAGTGATAAATACAATTTTCTATTTCCGTTACTCTCTGATGAAAATAAGGAAACTATCCAAGCATATGGAGCCTGGGGAAAAAAGAAATTATACGGCCGGGAATATGAAGGTATCATGCGACAAACATATATTATTGATGAAAATGGAAATATTTCCAATGTATATAAAAAAGTATCTGTAAAAACACATGCCCAAGACGTGTTGCAGGAGATAAGCTGAAATAACTGTCTAATATGAATTTATCATTTATACGTTCCAGACGATTGCGCTATCTGTTCGGAGTGGTTGGGTTGTCGTGGATTCTGTTTGTCTTATTTCGGATCGTATTCTTTTATACGTTCTCAAATACAACGTCTGATGTTAGCTTTACTGACATTACACGTGCTTTTTGGATGGGTGTTCGTTTTGATCTCCGCTTATCTATATTGATTTCATTGCCTTTATTGATTTTGTCAATGATTCCGGTCGTAAATATGGGTCGCTCATCACGAACTCGAATGGCTGGAAAATGGGTCTATGGGATCTTGATTGTAGGTACTGTCATTTTCTATACTGTGGATGCGGGTCACTATGCTTATCTCCAACAGCGAGTAGATATTACTGCCGTAAGCCTGCTTGAAAATCCTGCTATATCATTGTACATGGTATGGGAAAGTTATCCGGTCATTTGGGTTTTGATCTTTTTAGTATTAATTAGCTGGAGTTGGATAAAACTTCACAACAGGATAATGGCGAATACAATCGCCAAACAACCCAAATACTTTAATTCAACTCATAAAATTGCGGGAGTTATTTTTGGTGGACTGATCTATCTATTCAGCATTTGGGGAACCTTTGCCCAATATGCACTTTTCTGGAGCGATGCCTTTTTTAGCCGTGATCCCTTTGTTTCCGCATTGGCTTTGAATCCGGTTTTGTACTTTTATGATACTGCCACATTCAGTGAAGCGGATTATAATAAAGATCGTGTTCGAAAATATTATCCATTAATCTCTAATTGGCTGGGAGTAGATGAACCGGATATTGAAAGTTTGGATTTTACCCGACATGTCAAACCAGGCAAAACCACTGATACACAGCCTAATGTTGTTATTATTTTTATGGAATCGGTCGGGCTAAATCGCTTGGGACTCATGGGAAATCCATTTAATCCTACACCCACTTTGGACAGATTGGCCAGCAACGGATTGTTTTTTACAAAATTTTATATCCCCTGGGTGAGTACGTCCCGATCTGTGTTCACTATGGTGACGGGTATTCCGGATGTGGCACGAACCAAAACATCCTCTCGCAATCCCCTTATTCGAGACCAATACAGCATTATTTCACAATTTAAAGATTATGATAAATATTACATGATCGGTGGCAGTGCCAGCTGGGCAAATATTCGCAGTCTTATCACTTATAACCTAAAAGATATGGAAATCATTGAACTGGGCGATTTTGATCGGCCACGGGTGGATGTATGGGGAATATCCGACTTGGATTTATTTCGAGAGGCCCATGATTTATTTTCCAAGCGAGAGACTGAAAAGCCATTTTTTGCTGTGGTGCAAACAGCAGGGAACCATAAGCCCTATTCAATCCCTGAAGATAATGCCGGGTTTGTTATAAAAGATGAAGATGAAAAAGAATTGAGAAAAGCAGGATTCAATTCGGTGATGCAGTACAATGCTATGCGTTTTTTGGACCATGTTATTGGACAGTTTTTTGATATGGCTGAACAAGCAGATTATTTTGATAATACTATTTTTGTTCTATTTGGCGATCACGGCAATGCCGATCCAAAAGCAGAACACATGACGGCGGATGATTATGCTTTAAGGCTGCGGTCTTATAATGTACCGTTGATTATTGTTGCTCCCGGTTTAGAATTTCAGCACCGGCAAATTGAAACAGTTAGTGGTTTAGCGGATCTTTTACCCACAATAGCCGGTTTAAGCGGTATTGAGTACATGAATAAAACTCTTGGGAGAGACGTTTTACACGTTGAAGATGATTTTGCCTTTATTGTAAATAAAAAAATATCCCCCAGCAGTTATGGTGTACTGAATAAAGAAAATTATTTGCGTATTTTTCGTAATGATTCAGGTATGGAATTTCATGACCTGAAGAGTAACAATCCTGCAAAGGATGTTAAAAGTGATTATCCAAAGGAAGTAGAAAGATTTAGGGAAATGACGGAAGGCGTCTATGAAACAGCTAAGTATATGTTATATCACAATAAGAAATGACTCTAATTCTGAAATTCAGGAAAAGGTTTATTTGGTTGTACCAATCATTCAAATTGGTTAATATTTTCACATAATGTAGTTTAATTTTAACAGAAGGTTTATGAATATCATAAAAATACTGATAATGTGTATCCTATTAATTTGGTGCATATTTGCCCAAGAAAAAACGTTCTACCTCAAGTCCGGTGATAAAGTAACCGGATCTATTAAATCAGAAACGGATTCTACTTATACTATTGAGACATCTTTTGGCGTTCTTACAATCAATAAGAATAATGTGAAACCGGAAGAAGCATTTATTTTTCTGAAATCCGGTGACAAACTCCGGGGTATTATTCTTTCAGAAAGCGATGAGGGTCTCACCGTAAAAGCCCAATTTGGCGAAGTGTTTATCAACCGGGATAAGATCGAGCGTATAGACTTCATAAGTATGGGTCGTGCCCGCGGTGGATTTACCCGCCCAGGACAAGCTGAGGAAGGCCGCTGGTATTACGGCAGTGAACGTCTCATCGATATTTATTTCGACCCCACAGGCTATACATTGGAAGACAATATTCTGTATTTAAGTGGACTTTCTTGGGGGTACGGCCTGACGGATCGATTTCAAATCACATCCAAATGGGGAGGGTATTTTTTAGGTGATCTGAATTTTCGACCCAAATTTATGATATTCAAAAAGGGTGGTCTCAAATCAGAACAGGTCCTTTCAGTCGGGGCACATTTTCATACGCGGAGTTTGCCCGATAAATATGAACTTAAAACATGGAATTCCCCAGTATCCAATACTAGATGGGACGAGGATACTGAAAGTTGGATCCCATACGATACAACCTTAACAGAAACACAATGGGTAAGAGTCGGCTCAAAATTTGTAGAAAATGATTGGGATAATGACGGGGTAATAGATGAAGTTTATTATGAATCCGGCTTTACAGGAAACGATATGTGGTGGGAAATTTTTGGAGCTTATACTATTTCCAACCTAAAAGAATCGAGGCAGGGACGAATCAACCATACTATCGGGTTTTCATTGACGTCCTATCCCGGTTATAATCTCATGCCCCGGGTTTATTATGCGATAAACGCTGATGCTCGCCGCAACCTGAAACTTATTTTTGAGGCATTCTGGGATCCCTATTGGGCATCCACGCTGGAATTAATAGAAGATGAAAAAATTTCTGATATTGATTTCGATTTCGGATTTATCTACGCTTATAATGAACAGTTTAGAATCGGTATCCATTTTCAAAGGCCGTTTATTGCCTTCTATTACAAGTTTTGATTGAAATATACCAAAGACACGAAATAACAGAAATACTGGGAAAACCAACCGGGATCATTGATTCAATTGCAGAACCAGGGACTCTCCTGTAAATACTTTTTCATTCAATTTATCATCTGTATAACCCATCATGACCGAATGTCCATTTACAGTCATTTGATCATTCCTTTGTTCAAAAGATGTTAAATGTAATCCTTTTTCTCCAACAGAAAGAACGGCTGTATTTTCCGGTAAAATATACAGATGATTCGATTTTTTAATTTCCGTCCAATTGAAATCGACGATATAATCCGCATCATTAAATCCTATTGTCAGATCGGGTTTATTTTTTGTTAACGGTGCTCCAGTATATAACGGAAAGATAGCCTGCAGAACGACCCAGGCTGTACTATTAGGTTCCAATTTGATATAGAATGTCCCATCATCGTATAAATTCAATTTCCGCTGTACATCATTTGCATTGACTAAAAGATTATAATGAGACAGTCGAATTCCTTTGCCCTCTTTTATGAATACCATTGCTTCATCGTCCAACAAAGGTATGTATTTAGGATCGAATATTTCTTTAATGTTATTGAATTGTTCCAAAGAAATGTATTCGTCCAAAATATGATCCGGTTGAACAATATTACCAATATCATCTTTATTGTTTTCTGATAATATAACTGAAGCACCAACGGTCCAAATACCAAACACTAACATTTCGGTCACCGGAAAATCTTGTGGAAATATTTGGACACGCTGTTTCGGTTTAACACCTTTTTCAGTCAACCAGTTTGCGATTTTCCGGACACGGATATAGAAATCCAAATTCGTTATTCCCAAATCAGCATAAAGCATTTTCCCATGATGCTTTATATTTTGCCCTTCGACCAATGCTCCGAGATTTGGGTAGGGCGTCATGTATTCGATAGGTTCCACATTCCCCAGGCATTGTGCTTGATAAATATGTTCAGATAGTAGTTTATTCAATGTTATTCGTGTTTGATCTTGCGTTCAATTTCAAATCGATCAGTAATCCTGCAATATCCATCAGGACCGGCAAGTCGACCGATGGGCTGGAGTTGGGATAAATCAATCCGACCACTATTATATATTTCATCAGCGACATGAAAAAGCACAATGGTACCTAATACAAGGAATCCGCTTCCAGGACTGCCATCGCCCACTTCGATAATTTGGTTTAATTCACACTCAAAGGTGATCTTTGATTCCTTCACGCGCATGACATCTATCATTTCGCATTGAATCGGAGTGAGGCCGGATTCCTCAAATTCACTGATTTCAGGTGGGAAATCCATGGCGGTAGTAACCATCTCCGGAGCAAAAGATTCGCTGACAATATTAAGAGCAAATACGCTAGTATCTCTAATATTTTTAAGAGTGTCTTTGACTTCTCCGTCCGTTCCCCGGCGAGCAGGCGAAAATGCAACGGTGGGCGGATTAGAACAAACTCCAGTAAAAAAGGAAAACGGTGCCAGGTTGTCAATATCGTCCATTGATTTTGTAGAAATAAATGCAATGGGGCGTGGAACGATAGACCCAATCATTAATCTATAATTGTCTTTAAAGGACTGTTGTGTCGGATCAATAATCATTTTTCCTCCAGCTACAGGGGATATCCCGGATCTTTATTCGATTAACATTTGGGTCGAGATCACTTTTTCTTGTCTGTATATACCATTTTGATGGAATTATACCGGGTATTTGATAGAAGAGCATATTATTGTATCCTGTTTTCTAATGTTCCAAGTTTTTCAATTTCGAGTTTGACGGTATCTCCTTTTTTCAACCACCCCCCTGTGTTTTCCGGACGAAGTTCCATGATGCAACCGTTGCCAACTGTCCCGGATCCCAGGTAATCACCTGGAATTAGATTTGCATTCATACTTGCTCTCTCAATCATCGCCGGGAAAGAATGATAGAGGCTGTTCGTATTTCCATCTGATATTAATTGATCATTTACATGACAGGTCATGCGCAGATGAAGTTTTCCATTCTCATCCCAGTTATCAACCAGTTCATCTGGTGTTACCATATAAGGACCGAAACTGGTAGCAAAATCTTTGCCCTTCGCCGGTCCCAAATTCAGTTCCATTTCTTTTCGCTGAAGATCCCTGGCAGACCAATCATTACAAATGGTATAGCCCGCAATAAGTCTGTCTGCATCGTCGGCTTTTACATCACGCCCACCTTTTGCAATGATAACAGCAAACTCCAGTTCAAAATCCAATTCTTCCGTGTTCTCCGGATAAGGTATTTCTGCGCCTTGTCCATAAAGGGCATTTGGGTTTGAAAAATAAAAGATTGGCAGCCTGTACCAATCCGGATGCATGGTTAATCCCTGAAGTTTAAAGGAAGCGCGGGCATATTGTTCGAACGCATTGAAATCACGAAAGGAACCGGGATTAGGTATTGGCGGAAGAAATTGTACATCGGACTCAAATTGAGCAATATATTTACCATAGGCAACCAAATCAGCAATGGGTTTATCAGACAGTTCATCTTGCAGCCTTTGGAGTTTGATAAAATTGGATTCCCATTCATTTAGACAGAATTTCAGTGAGGAGGGAATTTCTAAAAATTCACTAACATTATTTTCTTCCTTCAAATAGATAGCTGCTCTAAGCACATCTACAACACACTCCCCTAAAATGAATCCAAACCGCCTGGAGTCACTTACTTTTTCTACGTAAGTAACAAATTTCATAAAGCCATTAATCTTGATTTACAAATTTCCGTTTAATCCTTACCCTTTTTCAATGGAATCAAATAAAGCATGCTTCAAACTCTCAATACATCTCACATTTTCTTTTATCAGTCCCACCGAGATCCGAATACATTTAGGCCAGCCAAAAGCAGTGAGATGCCTGACAATTACGCCTTTTTCTAACAGAGCCTGTGTAAGTTTTGCAGCCTGCTCATTTGATTCCCATACGGTGG
The DNA here is from genome assembly GCA_913009735.1 of uncultured Fidelibacterota bacterium. Taxonomy (GTDB): domain Bacteria; phylum Fidelibacterota; class Marinisomatia; order Marinisomatales; family TCS55; genus JADFRD01. Next base: position 27,528 of record CAJVYU010000021.1, on the reverse strand, counting down.
TAATAAAATTTGCTACAGATTTTATATATTGAACATTCAGATTAGATAATTCTGACGTTAAATACTCCATACCTATTTTATTTAATTTAATTGTTTCGTCTAAAAATTGTGAATCATCCAGAGCAGCATAGCCGGCAACCTGTCCAAGGTAAGACGGTTCGAAAGGGACCTTCACTTTCATGAGGTTAGAAATGAGTTCATCGTGGGCAAATCCGTAACCAATCCGGGCTCCCGCAAGGCCATATGCTTTGGAAAACGTTCTGAGTGTAATCACATTATCGTATCGATAGGTCATCGAATCAGGATAATCTTGAATCAAACTTGCGTATTCAAAATAAGCTTCATCCAGAATGATGAGTACTCGTTCCGGAACATGGGCGTAGAATTCATCGAATTCATCTCGTTTAATATATGTCCCCATTGGGTTATCCGGATTGGCAATGTAGATTAATTTTGTGTATTCGTTTATTTTTGCAGCCATAGACTCCAGATCATATCGATAATTTTTCATAGGAACCCAGTGGATGGTTTTCCCGGTGGTATTTGCAAGAACCCGAAAACCTATAAACGAATTTTCTGCTGAAATAATTTCGTCATCACTTAATAAAAACGTCCTCATAATCGAAGACATGATTCCTTCTGATCCTGCACCTAAAACGACATTTTCTATTTTTACATCAAACTTATCTGCAAGTTTTTTTCTTAACATATACCCGTTTGCATCCGGGTAGCGATGAATTTTGTCCATGGCAAGTCTAATAGCAGCAAGAGCCCGGGGTGATGGCCCGAGCGAATTTTCATTCGAAGACAATTTAATAATTTTTGAAAGGCCCAGTTCGCGCTGTACTTCTTCAATCGGTTTTCCGGCAACATAATTCGCAAGATTTTTTATATATGATGGAACAAGAGGCATGATTTGAATTTACGAACAATGAGTTCTAAACTCCGAGCTATGAAAATAGCCGAACCACTGATAAAAGGTGAATTTATCGGGAGACCCAATCGATTTTTGACTATCATTTCTTTGGGTGATAAAGTTGTTGAAAGCCATTTGCCCGATCCGGGACGGTTACAGGAGTTGCTTTTTCCAGGTGCCATCGTTTATGTACGTCCCGCACCTGAAAATTCAGAAAGAAAAACAAAATATTCAACAGTGTTGGTTAAAAACAAAGATGTATTGATTTCATTAGACAGTACATTGCCTAACCATTTTATCCAACAGGATTATACTTCGATACCGTTATTCAACCAATGGACAATTAAAAAAAATGAATGTAAGATCGGGAACCATCGTATTGATTTTCTATTTAACAACTCTCAAGGAGATGAAGTATACACTGAAATAAAATCTGTAACTTTTGTTGAAAACAGGATTGCAAAATTCCCTGATGCAGTGACAGACAGAGGTAGAAAACATGTTAACCTATTATCAAAATTGGCTGATGAAGGAATGAAATCCAGAATTTTATTTGTTTGCCAGCGACCAGATGCAGATGAATTTCGCCCCATGTGGAATCGAGATCCTGAATTTGCCAAGGCATTAAAGAATGCCCATGAACACGGTGTCCAGATTCATTGTATAAAAACCAATATTTCTTTAAAGGAAATGACCTATTACGGTGAAATTCCCGTAAATTTAAATCCTCCCGATGAAGCTTAAAATATTCCTAATACCATATTGTTTTTCTGCCTTAGCGACATGGCAATGTGCAGCTCTCGGCCCACCCAGCGGCGGGGCGAGAGATACCACTCCACCGGAGTTGCTTTCTGCTGACCCACCCAGTGGAACAGTTCGGCTTACTTCGCCTGAAATTATACTTTCATTTTCAGAATATATGGATGAGAAGAGTTTTGAAAAAGGAATTCGAGTCGCACCCGTGTTAACAGACGAACTTGGAATAAAGTTTAAAGGTGAAAAGATTATCCTGACACTTCCGGAGGATATTAATAATAATGTAACCGTTGTGTTAACATTGAGTAGAGAAATAAAGGACGAACATGGCGTTGAATTGATCAAATCCACACAATTGGCTTATAGTCTTGGTGATAAGATTAATAGTGGAAGTATCAGCGGTAATGTGTATTCAAATCAGCCGGCAGCCGTTTATTTATTCTATGATGATGGCAGCGATACATTGCTGTTGTCATCGCCGAGCTATATTTCTGAAGCAGGAGATGATGGCTCCTTTGCATTTAATTATTTAGCCCCTGGATCGTACCAGATACTTGCCATTGATAGAGGTGTAGCCGGGGCAAAATTGGATCCATCACGTATGGCTTACGGTGTTTCATCTGTTTCAAACATCATTCTTGATTCTCTGCAAACCGATATTCATTTAAAACTGCACCAGGAAGATAAACCTTTGCGTTTACTGCGGGGAGAGTGGAAGGACTGGAATTGGGGTCAGATATATTTTAACAGCGAACTTTCCTTAAAAAATTCATTTTCAAACCTAAAAATTGGGTCAAAGGATTTGGATTGGTTTTTAAGTCCTGCTGACAAAAAAATTATAGTGGTTACAATAAAAGATTCACTGAATATTACAAAAGGATCTATTTCATTTTCATCAATTCAATTGAATGATTTGATAGTCTTGGATTCTTCAAAAGTGAGCGTAACCATCCCATCAGCAGCTGATACAAATTCATTAACATTTACTAAACCGGAATCTAATATTTCAATTACGCCGGATAAAACCGGACCTGAAATAGAGTTTATCTTTTCAAAACCTGTAGGTGAGGAAATCATTAATAAACATATTGTTAATCTATTATTGAATGATACAATTGACGTTGCAATTAACAAAAACATAACAACTCCAATGAGCATGACTATCTTACCGCAAGACGGTTGGAAAGCTAAATCATCATACACATTGAAAATGTTTAAATTAGATAGCAGTGAAGTAAAACAAACATTTAAGGATTCTGTTAAAACCATAAAAATTTCAACAAAAAAGGAACTTGGATACGGTGGCTTATTAGGATCAGTAAAAGGTATTTCCAAAAATTATGTTGCAGAAATAAGTCATGTTGAAAATTCTCATTGGAAATTTATGAGCGTTGTAAATTCCGCTGGTCATTTTGAGTTTTTTGAAGTACCTGAAGGAAAATACACCATCTCATTATTTGAAGATAAAGATAAAAATTTTGCATATACCTTCGGTAAGGCATTTCCCTTTCAGCCCAGCGAATGGTTTTATGAATCAAGCGATACTATCGAAGTTCGTGCCAACTGGGATATTGAATTATCCCCAATAGATTTGGAGCAATAAATAATGCATTGTATTGTTATGGCTGGTGGAAGCGGAACACGGTTTTGGCCGTACAGCAGGGTGAGTAAACCAAAACAAATACTGAAAATAGTCGGAAGCAATACCATGCTGCAAATGACGGTTGACCGGCTGATTAAATGCAAAAAAACGGAAGCCGTTTATATTTCAACACGGATGGATCTCGTTAACGCCATCAAGAAAGATATCATTGGAGTTCTCCCCGGGAATATAATCGCAGAACCCAGTGGAAAAAATACGGCACCTTCTATTGGGTTATCCGCGTTGAAAATCGCAAACATTGACGGTGAAGCCGTTATGGGAATTTTTCCCGCAGATCATTTGGTCGTCGGTCATCGAGTCTTTGAAAAAGCATTGAACCAGGCAGCAAGAGTGGCTATTGAAAAGGAAGGTCTTGTCACTATTGGTATTCATCCAACTTTTCCTTCAGTGGCCTATGGTTATATCCAATTCGATCCTGAATCGAAAGTGGGAAAAATGGATGTATTCCCCGTTCGCACCTTTGCTGAAAAACCTCATCTGAATGCTGCAAAGAGATTCGTCAATAGCGGTGATTTTTTATGGAATGCCGGCATGTTCATTTGGAAAGTGGATGTATTTATGGATCAATTAGGTAAGCACATGCCTGATTTGAGAAGCCAATTGGCGAAAATTGGTAAACGAATTAAAGCCAGGAAATCATTTAAAGATATTTGGTCCGATCTGGAGCCTGAATCCATTGATTACGGTCTTATGGAAAAAGCTGATAATATTTTTGTTGTCAAATCAGAATTTAGGTGGAATGACCTTGGATCCTGGAATTCGGTTTATGATGAAATGCCAAAGGGGAAAAAGGGCAATCTTATAAGAGGAGAAGGTGTGGTCATCGATGGAAAAGATAATTTTATTCAAAACGATAATCATTTTACTGCTATCGTTGGACTTGAGAATGTTATGGTTATCAATACTCCGGACGCAACGCTTGTTGTGAATAAAGACAATGTAGAAGATGTACGCAAAGTCGTAAATTATTTACGAGAAAAAGACCGTGAAAATTTGTTGTGAATGTTAGGCCTGAAAAAATGTTAACTATGTTCGAAGAACTATCGGATAAGCTAAATATTAAACTGGTGCATACAAAAGGAAGTTTTGAAGGCGGATCATGTGTATACAATAATCAGGAATATATTGTAATTAATAAATCAAAACCCATCGAACAACGGTTAAAGGTGCTGGCAACTTCATTTCATTACAGAGATTTATCTGATAAATATCTGGTTCCTGTTTTGCGGTCATATATTGAAGAAGTGACTGTTTGATATAAATGGTTAAAATATTTTAATTTGTTGAAGTCAGATTAGTACATTTGAATCCTTGGTGCATATAATATAAAACATTATTAATCACATAATTATTTGAGGTAAGATCATGAAACAATATGCAACTGCTGATATAAGAAATTTTGCATTGATTGGCCACGGCGCCAGCGGAAAAACCTGTTTAAGTGAAGCAATACTTTATAATAGTAAACAGATTAACCGCATGGGCACAATCGATGACGGAAATACAATATCTGATTATTATCCGGGTGAACAAAACAGACAAATTTCCATTCACGCCACTCCAATGGTCACCGAATGGAACGATACAAAATTTAATTTCATAGATACTCCCGGCTACGCTGACTTTATTGGTGAAGCGTTAAGCGCTTTGGCTGTCGTGGATATGGCGGTAGTTGTTGTCAATGCTGTAAATGGTGTTGAAGTGGGTACTGAACAAGTCTGGCAGCATGCATCCCGCAATGATATACCCAAAATAATCGTTGTAAACGGTTTGGATCGCGAACACGTCGATTTTAATAATATCCTGAATCAATGCAAAGAACGGTTTGGTCCTAATGTTTTTCCATTGCAGATACCGGTGACTACAGGCCCCGGGATGAATAAAATTGTTGATGTGTTGCGCAGTGAACTCATCGAGTACGATACAGATGATTCTGGAAAGTATACTGAATCAGAATTACCGGAGGATTTGCAATCACGAGTCAATGAATTACATCAGAGTTTAATTGAATATGTTGCCGAATCAGACGATTCACTTCTTGAAAAGTTTTTTGAACAAGGCAATTTGTCTGAAGAAGAAATGCGCGACGGTATTCATGCAGCTGTCCATAATCAAACTTTTATACCATTATTTTGTACAGTAGCGACATCAAATATTGGAGTTTCCAGACTGATGGACTTTATTGCCAAATATGGTTCTTCTCCTGTAGATAGAGCTCAAATCACAGCTCTTGACGCCAATAGCGGTGAAGAAACGATTGTTGATCTTTCCGGAAAAGATCCGGTTCTTTTTGTATATAAAACAATTGCAGAAGGTCACGCAGGCGAACTTTCATTATTCAGGGTGTACTCCGGACGTGTGACGACAGGTGAGGACCTTTATAATACTAACCGTGACCAGAATGAACGTTTTGGTCAGTTATTCATCATGAATGGGAAAGAACGCTCCAATATAGGTGAGTTAGCTGCTGGCGATTTAGGGGCAGTTGTCAAACTAAAAGATACTCACAGCGGCAATACCCTTTGTGGATCAAGGACTCGTGTAAAACTAAAGGATGTTACTTATCCAAATCCGAATATTCACGCTGCGATTGAAATCCATTCCAAGGGAGATGAGGAGAAGGTAGCCGTTGGTCTTTCTACACTCCACGAAGAAGACCCAACCTTTATTTATAGAGTTGATTCGGAATTAAATCAAACAGTTATTTCAGGTCAGGGAGAATTGCATTTACAAGTGCTTCATGATCGATTGAAAAGACGTTTTGGCGTCGATATAACGTTAAAAGAACCCAAGATTCCGTATCGTGAAACAGTCATCGGACGGGGTGAAGCAAAATACCGTCACAAAAAACAAAGCGGCGGTGCAGGACAGTTTGCTGAGGTTTGGATGCGCGTTGAACCGAAACAACGGGGCGAAGGTGTGGAATTTTGTAATTCACTCGTGGGGCAGAATGTAGACCGTGTTTTTGTACCATCCGTTGAAAAAGGTGTAAATGCTGCATGCCAAGAAGGTGTATTAGCCGGGTATCGTGTTGTAGATCTGAAAGTGGATTTTTATGATGGAAAACAACACCCGGTGGATTCTAAAGATATTGCATTCCAAATTGCTGGTAAACATGCATTCCGAGAAGCATTTATGCAGGCCCAGCCTTGTATACTTGAGCCAATTATGAATATTGAAGTAAAAGTACCTGAAGATCACATGGGTGATGTAATGGGAGATGTTTCCGGACGTAGAGGAAAAATAATGGGGATGGATTCTGAAGGCACCATGCAGATTATCAAAGCTCAAGTTCCACAGGGAAACCTTTATAACTATTCAACAACGTTGCGATCATTAACCGGTGGAAGAGCTTTGCATTCCGAAGAATTCAGTCATTACGAACAAATGCCAAAAGATATGGAGAAAAAAGTTGTGGCTAAATCGAAAAAAGATGAAGAATGATTTGATATGGTAAATGGAAGATGGAGTATGGAAAATGTAAACTATGAAAGATGAAACTAAAAGGTTACTTGAAAGAACATTTAACTTTTGTGTCAATTGCTTATTATTTTTGGATAACATACCAAAAAAAGAAAAATACAGGGTTTTGAAATATCAATTAGCAAAATCATCCACATCGATTGGCGCAAATTATGAAGAAGCTCAAGCCGGAGAATCCAAAAAGGATTTCACTCATAAAATTGGAATTGTTCTAAAAGAAACAAGAGAAAGTAATTATTGGTTAAGAGTCATTGAAGCTGTGTCAGGAGATGATAAAAATATTGATTTAATATCTTTACAAAATTTGATCTCTGAATCTGTTGAATTCAAAAAAATATTCACCACCATAAAAATAAATTCACAGAATAATGATTAACATTTTTCCCCATCATTTTTTCCCCATATTCCATCTTCCATTTTACATTTTCCATGGATAGGCTCTGGGCACCCTGGCGAATTGAGTACGTTCGATCTGAAAAAGAGGAAGGGTGTATTTTTTGTGATAAACTAAAAAATGATAATGACAGAGAAATGCTTATTCTTCATCGTGGTAAATTTGTGTTTGTTATGATGAATTTATATCCATATAATAATGGACATTTATTGATTGCACCTTATACCCACACAGATCATTTAAGCGGCCTGTCCCCGGAAGAACGATGTGAAATTATGACACTGGCGGATGCAACAATGAAAATTATTAAAAAAGTGATGAAGGCGGAAGGATTCAATTTCGGAGCGAATATCGGCAGTGCCGGCGGTGCTGGGATTAAAGAGCATATTCATTTTCATGTTGTACCGCGTTGGCAAGGTGATACCAATTTCATGCCGGTATTGGGCCATACGAAGGTTCAGGTGCAAGGCTTACAGGATTCTTATGATTCACTTAAACCTCTATTTGATAAAATAGATTTAACACAGGAGGATTGATGCTTCCGTTTGAACATACCTGGTTACCATTTATCTACTTATATTCGTTGGGAGGTTTTTTATTTTTAATAGGAATCTGGATTATATTCCGTGCAAAATCCATAGACCTGCGTCGGTCTCATCACCGGCGTTGGTTATTTATTCTCATTTTTGGTTATGTGTGGTATTTTTCCATTCATGCTTTATTAAATCTCGCAGCGCTGGATGTGATCCGGCCGGTAGTTGTTTTATACGGTTTAGCGGTTGAATTCATTCTCTTTTTCGTGGGAATGCGAATATTTCGGACAAAACGGATGAGGGAGGCATAATGGAAGCCCAAAGCACAATACAAACATTCCATAGTATCGGCACATCCACGGATTGGATAGTGATGGTAGTTTATTTTATTGCTGTTATGCTTTTCGGCAGCTATTTTGGTCGATATACACGCTCTACCACAGATTTCTTTTTTGGCGGCCGTCGATTTTCCTGGTGGCTTATTACAATGTCAATTGTTGCCACCGGTGTCGGTAGTCATAGCTTTGTCAAATATTCGGCAAAAGGATTCGAACACGGTATATCTTCAACTATGACTTATATGAATGATTGGTTTTTTCTCCCCTTCTTCATTTTTGGCTGGTTGCCGATTGTTGTCTATTCACGGATTCGTTCCATTCCTGAATATTTTGAGAAACGATTTAGTCCCTCTGCCCGATTCCTTGCCACAATCCTATTGCTTTTATATATGATCGGCTATATTGGAATTGGATTCTTAACGTTAGGAAAAGCTATTATCCCGATGCTTCCCGAATCCTTTATGCTATTTGGTGCGACAATACCCATTACGTTAATGGGCGCTATTATTGTTATTGCCATTATTACGGGAATCTATATCACCTTTGGTGGGCAAACAGCGGTCATATTCACGGATTTGCTCCAAGGCTTTATTCTCCTTTTTGCAGGGTTAATGCTGTTTGCATTAGGACTTGCATTTTTGGGAGGATTTGATACTTTTTGGAATTTATTACCCATAGCGTGGAAACTGCCGTTGGCGGATTTTAACAAGCCGCCTGATTTCAATTTTGTGGGAATCTTCTGGCAGGATGCTATCGCCGGGTCCATTGGATTTCTATTCATGAATCAGGGCTTACTTATGCGGTTTATGGCGTGTAAAAGCGTCGATGAGGGACGAAAAGCGGCAGCCATAAACATCCTGTTCGTTCTGCCGATCTCGGCGATTGTTGTAGGAAATGCAGGGTGGCTTGGTAAAGCTATTTCAGTTGTAAGCCCGAATCTCATTCCGCCAAATACATCCCCGGATCAAATATTTGTTGTTGTTGCAAATATTGTGTCTCATCCGGGTATATTTGGCTTTGTTATGGCGGCTTTGACAGCGGCCTTAATGAGTACGGTTGATACATTGATTAATGCCACCGCGGCGATCTTTATTAATGATGTATATCGTCCGGTGCATCGTCTTATAGATAAAGGAAAAAAAATATCAGGATCGAGGGATAAGCGGGAATTATTGGTTGCCCGATATGCATCGGTTGGGGTGACGGCCTTAGGTGTGTTGGCGGTATTGGCGTTTAAAAACTTTCCCACCGTTTATGAGGCGCATGGATTTTTTCATTCAACCCTGACGCCGCCATTGGTTGTAGCCATATTTTTAGGCATCTTTTGGAAAAAATTTACCCCGGCTGCTGTGATTACCACTTTTGTAGCCGGCGTTGGCCTTATGTTGCTGGGCGCCAGATATCCGGGGATTTTTATTGCTCCGTTTGATCATGGAATCACCATGAATCCAACCCACCCATATTCTTATATCAGGGCCTTGTACAATATGCTGGTATGCTCCGGTGTGGGTGTTGTTGTGGGGCTGACAACGAGCTGGCAGAAACGACTTGTGGCCTACTTATTACAGAAGGGCAAAACACCGATGAAAACACTGATACCGATATCCGTAATATTATTTCTGATACCGCTATTCAATGTGGGGTCTTCAACGTTACAATTCATTGATTTGATGCTATTAGTCGTGGTATTACCGCTTGTCGTTACACATTACGTATCGTATGACGAAGAAAAACAAACCAAAGGATTAATAGTCGATTCTATTCAGGAAGCGCGTATCAGGTTTAAAGGCGGACTGCCAAATGATCGCGAAGGGGACAAGGCATTGGTTAATTGGAAACTGCACGAGGGCAGTGATATGAATGTGAGGTTTGCCAGGGAAGACATGGAGACGATGGCGGCTGAAACCGGTGATTTGGTTTACTTAAGCGATAAGCGAAAATGGCTGGGGGGATTAAAATCCATTCATTCCAGAATTGGTGAACCACACGATGAACCCGGAATTGTTTATATTACGGAAGAGGAAATGAAAAACGGACTTTTTGTAAAAAACCGTATTCTTGAAGCTGAAAAAGAAATGTAGCTTTGAGAGCAACAAAAAAGAACCCTAAATTCGCCAGCTTTTTTAAAACTTGAAATTAATATTCCGGAGTAGCTCAGTTGGTAGAGCGAGTGGCTGTAAGTAAAGCGAAAAAACGCAAGATAGACAAAAGAAAGTATTCTGACCGAAAAGAATACTTAATAAAAGCAGTACAAAAGAGACGCATAAAAGTTCGTACTAAGGCAATCGAATATAAAGGTGGGAAATGTGAAAAATGTGGTTACAATAAATGTAACAACGCATTAGAATTTCACCACTTGGATCCGAAAATAAAGGAATTCGGTATTTCCGAAAAAGGGTATACCTAAAGTTGGAAATCGATAGAAAAGGAACTTAATTGTTGTCAGTTACTTTGTGCTAATTGTCATCGGGAAGTTCACGCTGAAATTGCAGCTTTCCCGAGTAATCGGGATTGAAAAATTGGGTGAATTCAGGGAAACCTAAATACGCTTATTGGCGGATAAGGCAATCCTGAGCCAAGTCGACCGAATAGGTTATGAATGTAGGTCGGAAGGTGCAGAGACTAGTGGATGAGGAAACCTAACCAATAAATCCCATTAGCGCCCGACACCCTATTCTCGATATTTTGAGAAGGGTGATGAGATAGTCCAGTCCTATTAGAAATAGTAGGGTAAACTGTAACCACCAGGTCGGGGGTTCGAGTCCCTCCTCCGGAGCAAAAAAGCCTTTCCGCCTTTTGGCGGTAAGGCTTTTTTATTATCTGGGTATAGACTCCGAAGCCTTGGCGCAGGCAGACCTCCTCCGGCGAATATACAAAACCCTGCGAAAGCAGGGTTCAAATAGTTGACAAAATCCCCGCATTTCTGCGAGGACTTTGTCAACAGTCTGAATGCCCCGCTAAACAGGGCCTTCTTTAAAAATCAAAAGCGATTTTATATCAAAACCAGCTTCTATTATTCGGCGCCGGGGAAGGCGGATTCATCCTGACCCATGACCATCATATCCCGGATATCCTGATCCGTAATATTTTGAGCGGGCATCATTCCTGCGTCAGCACAACCGGCGGCAATATGCTCAACATCGTTGGGCATTCCCCAAATGGCTTTATGTTGAATCTCATGGGGATCATTTCTAAACATATCGCCCAGGTATTCGTCCTGGCAATAGATGTTTATTTGGGTTCCGTCAGCACCATGACAACTTTTGCAATTCGCGTTATATGCTGTCAGACCGGCAGCGGCGTCGCCGCCTTTGCCGATATTGCTAAATACTGCTTGACCGGATGAAATGTCCATATCATAAAATTCGGAAACGTCATGAGCCGTTTCTTTGATGAATTTTACCAGATCCCAGGCATCATCCTCACTCAGGATTGTTCCCCAAGCGGGCATCTCGTTCTGATGGTTTTCATCGAAGGTATCGAAGCTGGGCCCGTCAGTGGCCATAATATGTTCGAAGATTTCATCAATATCATCATTTGCACGTACTTCCATTAAATCAACCAGGGCCGCAGCCGGTTTTGTTGCGGAACCGGTTTGACTGACCGCTACGCCTGAACTTCCTAATAAATCCCAACTATGGCAGGATTTACATCTATAAAAATTGGATTTCTCATTGGCGACTTTTCCGGTAATACCCAATTCATTCAAGGCGTGATCATACAATCTGGCGCCCCGGACACCGTCTGCAGTATCGTAGGCGTCTTGATTGTCGTTGGTTGATTCTTCTTTCCCGCATGAAATTATCGTTACCATGGTAACCGCTAATACAGCAAGAAAGATTATTTTCAGTTTATTCATAATAACCTCTTATTGTTAAAAAACTCTGTATTGAATTTGTTATAATACATTGGGAAAATTAAACAGAAATGCTGGGGTTTATCAACCAATAATCTTAAAAACCTCCCGGTACTATATCTGTCCAAAACATTTATCGAAACCAATCAAATACATGTTTTTGACCTCAAACCTTCGCTGCGATTTCAGTAGGCAGGCTTTGTGTTTCCCCTTGCCTTCTAAAATATAAAACGTTGCTCTTACCTGGATTTAAGGAAATATTATGCTTTGGCTAAAAAAAGCGAGTTATTATAGGGTGAATCTACCGATGTCTTGGCACAGGTAGATTTTCTCCGGAGGAAATGATTAAAGGTAAGTATTTCTATTGTTACCCTTTTGTTTTGATATATTAAACACTGCTCTCCAAATTCTATAACATATTGAGAGTATATATCGTAAAGAACGAATAACCAATGCAGTGTTTACAATGAGACCGCGTGACCTCGCCATTCTAGGGAGTCTGCTTGTTTTTACAACGGGGACCGGTTTCATGCAGTCCATATCAAAAACCACGCATACTTTATATCTCGGCGAAGAAAAGGTTTGGGTAGATATTTACGAACGGACCGGGGCAGACATTACGCTTTTGAACCTCCATGACAATGAGAATACTGCCGTCGAGGCGGGTCTGGCGTTTATCGAAAAGTACGGTGGTCGATTGATCGAGCTGCGGCATGGCCGCGGCCGGGAAGTGGTGGTGCGTGTTAATGGTATACTTCACCGGTTTGATCCTAACCGTATGTTTAGCGATGTAGGGTTGCGGGCATCCCTCAAATATTTCAACAACAATAGCGATGAAATCTTTGCTATTGCCGCCGCTTTCCGGGATAGTGTGACAAAACTGATTGCGGTACGAAAAGGGATGGTTGTAATTGCCATTCACAACAACACGCCGGACAAGATGACTATCAACGATTTTCGTCCTGGAGGATGGTATGGGAATGACACCCGTAAAGTCTCCATCAATCATCAGCAGGATTCGGACAATTTTTTCGTTGTGACTCAGGAAGATCTTTTTGCTGCCCTGTCCATATCTGGCTATAATGTAGCTCTCATAGCACAGAAACCACCAGACCGGGGAATGTTCAGTGATTACTGTATACGCCTTGAGGCATTGAACGTTACTGTTGAGGCTGAACAAGGAAAAAAGGTTAATCAAGAGGAAATGCTGGAGGTATTATGGGAGATATTGAGGGAAAAGAAAAATAATATCTCTATTAAATAGGGCTTCCTCAAAAAGCCAGTTTTCGTAAATTAGTTTCATGTTGTAGTTGGTACGGCATCTTTACTATCCAACCGGTTCTTATTTTTTCTACGGATTTCAATGCGTTATGGAGGATAATAGAGCGTATTATCTCAACCCGATGTCCAATTACAAGTAAAAAATAAGAAAAAATGTGGTCACGATACACTGCTGCCACATTCATTACAAATATCACCATGGCAATCCAGCTTTCACTGGTACGGCATGTCTTAGCCATTACTAATCCTAATCCAAATCGTCGTTTTCCTAAACCAAACATTCCTTCAATTCTGTTGCGCTTTACTGATTCCTCCTTATGGTGTTTCTTCTCTTGCGGAGTCTTGCTTTTCGAAGGACGACCCAATGGATTACCGCCGTACAATTCTATTTTCTGAAACTTCAGGTAACGTCTGTTTTCATTTTTCCAGTAAATCTTGTCCGCATTCACACTTTCAGGATAATACCCAAACCGTTCTTTGTATCGTTGAACGGCTGGTTCTATATCCTCACCCTCATTGTACGCATCCCAACTCAACCTGTCCAAAATAACTTTCCCGTCAATGACACTGGCACTTAATTTGGCACCAAACTCTGTCATTGCCTTTGCTTTACCTCTGACGATAGGACGGACATAGGGCTGGGATATGCTGACAATGCGATCCGGTATGCTATGGACTTTTGTCTTATACATGATATTCTGCTGACGATACAACTCCTTGATGATCCATAACTGGCGAAGCATTATATAACTCAAAGGAAAGTCTTTATCTTGATATCCATCCAGTAATGATTCTATATGCTTCAGGTTTCTGTTAATATATCCCAATTGACATCGTATCGCCTTACGGATTGTCTTTTTTTGTGGTTTGCGTCTGCGACTGAAGTCCAAATACTTCTTATGGGCTACACGCCTGTACGTCCTGAGTTTTATCTTACCCGGGACAGGAATCCACAATTCATCAATTATCTTCTCCAACTTTTCACGGCCTTTATTTAACAAACCTACATCCGTAGGATAGGTGATATCCTGCGGGGCAACTGTCGCATCCATAATCAGCATCCCTTTATGTCCATCATCAGAATCATTATCCGAATGTTCTTCTGTCTCTGACTTATCATCTGTAAAACCAAGAAACGTCTCATTGATGCGCTGAAGCTTTTCAAACCCTAAACGCTTCCGTATCTCCACAAACAAACTGGGAGCAAATACCTGACGATCCTGAAAACTACTGTATCCTAAAAAATACTGATAATATGGATTCTCTCGAATATCTTCTATGGTCTCTTCATCTGAAAGATTCTTCATATGTTTGATAATCAATGCTCCAATAACGACTCGGGAAGGAATCGTAGGGGCTCCTTTATTCATTGAAAGACTCTCTTCGTAAATGGAACCAAGTGCCTTCCATGGAATCTGCCGGGCTAATTGGAACCAGCGGTTGTTGGGGGATAAACGGTTACATAATGTGAAATTGAAGTCAAAGGCTGCCTGTTTGGTATTCTTTTGTTTAATCATAGTTCCTCATCTGCAAGGGTTTTGGGGGATAAATGGCTTTTTCCTTGCACTAACTTAGAAAATATCTACCGTATATTCAATCATATTGAGGGTTAGTGCTTTTTGAGGATACCCTAAATACAGTTTTTGCCTCTTTATAAAAACTGTCTTCGACTCGCACACTTGTTTGGATTTTCATTTCTACACCTCTAAAATAATAATGAACATGCTCCATTTGAAGTATCTACTAATTATTTATTTGGAATGGATTAGGAAATTTCCATTTTCCATATCTTAATCTTCGTCCTCCTTCCTAATCCTATTTCAACTACCCTGCTTTCTCGGCTAATACCGTTGTTACATATTGATTTAAACTGACGCTTTCCTTTTCAGCATTCTCTCTTATGTGCTGATGCAAACTCCGGGGTATGCGTACCATAAACTTTCCGCTGGGCAGTTCTTCCTCAAGTTTTGGTTCGGGGATTTCAACGCCATCTTCTAAAAGTATTTCCAACAAGTCTTTACGTTCATCAGCCAATAACTTGATTGCTTCATCTTGTGTATCTCCTATTGCATAACATGTACCCCAACCTAATTCAGGATGATAGGCAGTCCATGTATCATCGCCTTCATTAAATTCTATCACAACTTTGTAAGGTAAATTATTGAAATATTGAATATCTTTTTTCATTTTTGGTTTTCCATATAAATGTTTAATGCTTTAAGCAGCGGTTTTACACTTCCAGTTCGCACAACTTTTTTACTGCCTTTGGTATGTCCGCAAAATATTTTCCCAACTTTACTGATGCTTCCTCCAATAATTTGTTGTACACCAATAAGCTTACCTACTTCAACAACACATTCATCTGAAACACACCCTGTTTGTTGGAATCCTTGTTCAGAAAGGATTTCTTCCATAAGCCCTCGTTCTATTATTTGAAAAGTACCAAACTTGAAAAGTTCAGATCTTAATCGGTCAGTTAATGAACTGGCCTCGGATTGGCTGATCCCTTTAACCTCAAATTCTGTTACTGCCGTAGGTATTTGTGCTGTAAGAAGTTCTAGAGTAAAAACAATTACAAAAAAAGTAACTATATTTCTGATCTTCATCATGCCTTAAAATATTGCTCCCTGTTTTGATCTAATTATATTTTAACAGATTTACTATACCTGGTTATTCCTCCTACCTCCAGCTACAAATGAAGTATTTAACAAAAGTAACAAACATATATCGAATCTTCATGGAGGAATGTAAGAATTTTATGGATTAAGATTAGGATTAGAAAATTGGATTTAGAAAATTTTTTCCATTTTTAGTTTTTTTTTCTTTTTACCAATAACCAGCTACATATCACCAATCACCAACCGCTCACCAGTTACTGGTTATTATTTCCGTTCCTTGCTTTGACTAACTGCGAGTTTTCGCATATCAACGACCGTGTCTATCTCGTCAACAATCTCAACACCTAATAATGTTTCAATTGCGTCTTCTAACGTAATAATACCGGCAAATTGTCCGAATTCATCTCTAACAATAAATAAATGTTCGCGCCGGCGGACAAATTCATCCAGAATTGCTCCCACCGAATCTTTTTCCTGAACGACATGCACAGGATTTGAAAGTTCTTCCATGGTAATGTCAAATTGATCTTCTGCTTTTCTTTTAAGAAGTTCATAACGTCGTACGAGACCAACGATATCCTCCAGGCTTTCGCTGTAAATCGGAATCCTGGAAAATACGATATTTGGATTCTCATCCAATGCTTGTTTCACAGACAGATCTTTTTGCAATGCAAAAACCACAGAACGAGGAGTCAGGACTTCTTCTGCAGTGACATTATCTAACCGTAAAATATTTTCTATAATTGTGCTTTCATCTTCTTCAATTGTACCTTCATCTTCACCTATTCCAGCCATGGCGATAACATCTTCTTTGGTGACTGTATCCTGCTTTATATCCGGCTTTAACCAATTTGACAGAAATTCCAAAATGACTACAAAGGGATACATTAACACCATCAGCCACCTGATTAAATACGCTGATGGTGAAGCTAAATTTTTCCAGTAATGTGAACCAATCGTTTTAGGTATAACTTCCGAAAATATCAGAATAGATAACGTCAGAATACCGGAAGTTACAGCAACCCATTTGCTGCCGTATAAATCAAATGAAATTGCACCAACTCCTGCGGCCCCCACAGTATGCGAAATCGTATTTAAAGACAATATGGCAGCCAGGGGGCGATTAATATTTGCTTTAAGCTTTTCTAATAACCTGCCGGAAGTATGGTTCTCTTTAATTAATACACTGATATGCGAACGCGTCAAAGACAGTAACACCGATTCCAGTAGTGAACAGAAAAACGATACACCCAAGGCGAGGAAAAAGTACAATAAAAGGGTTGTCATTGTATTTGAATTTATACCGTGTCGGATTCAGTCTGCAATCTCAATCGACGAAAATAGGGTAACCATGGTAAATATATCAAACCCATTAAAACTATTCCTGCTATTTGAATACCCAGTAAATAAAAAGGCCAATCGCCAATCAGAAATGGGCTATTGGATACGGGTTTGGCACATAGAAACCAATAGTTTCCATTTACAATGAAATTAAAAATAGAAACAATAAACACAAAGCCGTTGGTAAGTATTATGGTATCAATTAATGAACTTCTTCGCAAACGCATTCCATCCACAACCATCAACCAAATCACGTTTAGAACGATGATGGAATGAGAGAAGAAAAATATAAAAATACCTATAGGATTCCATACACCGCTTAAATCCGGTGTTAAGATCGCTTGTGTTGACCCTGCGATACCCCAAAAGTAAGCCAACTCAAACGCAGTTTGTTTTTTACTGTACAATGCCCATGAAGTCAGAAAAAGTGACAATCCGCACATATGCAGTGGCAGATTTACCGATAATTGCCACACGCCTTGAAACATTAACGAAGAATCATTAATTATTTCCTGACCAATGGTAAATATGATTAATATATACGCTACGATACGATGTTGAGATTTGGTTAAGAATTGCTTTCCGAAAAACGGTATGATGATCCACATAGCCAATCCCATCAATATATATTTTAGATGCAAAGGGCCATACAGTTCCGGTCTGATATAATCTATCATAACATCTGCAGTTCCTCTTTCCTGCGTAGATAAATCATAGGCATATACAATATGGTAAAAATAATGAGTCCTACTATTTCTATATTGATGATATACCATGGCCAGTCACCAAAGACTAAAGGGCTTTCCGTGGGTGGCCGGGCCATTAGATACATATAATTTCCACCTACTAACCAATCAATAAACCACACCGGTATAATGACAATATTAGTGAAGATAAAGGTTCGTTTAATGGACCCGGGACGACAACGATATCCAAGGACAACAACCAACCACAAGCATGTCAAAATGATCATTGCATGATGCGCTTGTACCAGGAAATATGCTAAATAATTATCAAAATCCGTCATATCCGGTGTTAGCATGGTTTGAATTGCTCCCCCTAACCCCCAAAAATACGTAATCTCAAACAGATATTGATTGGGTTTTAAAAGTAAAATAACCGAAAATATTAGGGCCAGGTGGCATAAATGGAGAGGTAAATCAAGATCTAATGATAAGGGGCGAAATTGTGTCCTGTTCCAATAATCAACCATCTCTTGTCCCACCATAAAAATAATCATAATCCATACAACTATTTTCTGTTGATCTTTATTAAGATATTTTTTCCCAATGAATGGGATCAATATCCATAACACCAACCACGTAAGCAAATAAGTTACGTGCAGGGTGTCAAATAGTTGCAGGCCCTGGAGTTTTTGATGCATAACGATACTTTAATCCAAAAGGTAAATACACGAGTGCAAAATGCAGAAATCCGGCGATCTCAATACCTATTAAGTGTTCAGGAAAGTCACCTATAATGAACGGATTGTCTACGATAGGCGGTTTACAGAGATACATATAATTTGCACCGATTAGCCAGTCAAATCCACCAATGACAGGTAAAAGTAATTGGGTCCAAAGAAAGACCTTCCACCAAGAACCTTTTGACGGTTTAAATCCAAGTATCAACGTACAGAACAAGGCACTGAATATGATACCACCATGAGCGAGATAATATTCCATAAACAACAATCCTTCAGTTCCCTGAGTAAATTCAGGAGTCAGGATAGAATAAAAAGCTCCCGGGATGCCCCAGTAATACAGAAGTTCATATAGCCATTGTTTTCTATAAAACATAATGATACCGGAGATGATAGCAGATAACCCGCACATGTGAAGGGGCAAATTATTGTAAATATCCCATCCTTTGAGATATGCGACATATGGATGTACAAGAATGGAACGAGCTGTCAATACTACACCAATCACAATTGCAAAATAAGCGACATGTTTTTTGGACATTTTTTTGGCAGCAAAAAGCAGTCCAAAAATGATTACGATTGACCAAATGATGGTCTGCCACCAGAGTGAGCTTAAGGGTTCGAGGATTTCGTGGGGATTCGTCAATTTTTCCTATTAATAGAAACCGTGGTACTCTCCTTCATGATAGAAGCTACATATACGAAGACCTAAAAATCAAATAAAGGGTTTATCATGGTTTATGCGAAATCAATAGGAAATTAGCTCCTGACTTCGATGTTGGGACACCCACAGCCTCAATAAAAACCCGCTGTTTTCGAGAACGCTGACTCAAAATTTTGATATTTTACTAAATACAACCGAAGTAAAAGTAATGACTATGTTCTAAAGATGAACTGATTTGAATACTGTTTAAACTTCCCTGTTGAACACCTACGTGATTTCTTTCAATTTTAAAGACTCCGTTAGGAGTCAAATATCTATAACATCCAATAATAATAGATTGCCAACGCCGTAGGTGTTGAATATTTTTATGTCTAATTCAGTAAGTTTGTAGAACATAGCCAAAGTAATCTATAAACATAATAATACTTGTCATCCTGACTCTGAACGCCCGTTTGCCGGAGGCGAAGCGCAGGCAGACAATGAAGAGGAAGGATCTCAAGCATTAATTTATAATTGAAACATGAGGTTTTTATCTGCCGTAGTGTGAACGCAGGCAGGCTTCTCCCGACACTTCGTGTACGGTATCAGAATGACATATGCTTTTATAAGAATTAATTTTATTGGCTATGTTCTAAAAATAGACTGAATGGAAACCTGTTTATTGAGCATAAGAATAATTATGAAATTATAATGTGGTGTACATCACAACGTACAATAGGCAAATATAGTTATATTGCTACCGGGAGGCAGGCTAACCTCCTTGGTTATATTTAATAAATAATCTACCTAGTCTGCCTCTCTTCTTTCATTTTCAGGGTGGCTGTCAATTTTTCTAAAAGGTCGTTCGTTCAACAACATTTTCTTCCACATCTTTTCTGTAAAAATGAATGGGCCGTAACTTTTTATCCGAATATAGTTTTAATTGATCTGTTCTATGAATTGAACCCTCCTGGCTAAAATTCCCGTAACCAATCACACCATTTGCTTTGATTGAATCGCCAAATTCTATCACAGCAACGTACGTATCGCCGGCGATTAATGTTTGCTTATCATTATCAATGGGTCTGAAGTAGGACGTACGAAATACACCGTAAGGATCGCCAGGCGCTCCATTGGCGGGTAGATCCAAACTATCACGTTGTAATCTGAATACTTCTCCCCAAAATACATCCAGACGACCATATTTTTCTTTCACTTCTTTCGCCGCTCCATACAGTCGATTAACAGCCATTGTCCTATCTTTCAAACCGTCGGGTAATTGTGTCGGACTTCGTTCGTTCCATTGCAAAGCAAAATCATCCGGAAAGTTCATATCATCTACCCAATGTTTGAACAACACACTGCCGCGGCTGGCATTATCAGTAGTTCTATTCCAACGGTTTAAGACACGAACAGCATTCTTGATTTCCTTATCACTGGCAATGGAAGCTGCATCTAACAAATCATCTAATACACGGTCTGCTAATTCCATCTGTGTCGAAAATTTATATTCCACCAACTCATCGTATGTAATGCTATTATCATCTTCAAGCATCCTTGCCGATCGCTGTGCTCTAAAGCCCATCTTCCTTGGAGACATATAATCAGGATAATCATTTGGATCAATTTCTACCGGAAATGTGGTTGTCCAGGGTGGATCATTTGCATTCTGCAGCCAACCACTTTCCGGGTTTAAGATACGCGGTAATTCTTCATAGCTATGGACTTCATTCCACAAAGTTTCGGAAGTATTTCCCGGGACAACTCCCGTCCAATCATAATCCCCTGGAGGACGCTTGGGTGTTTGCCCTCCGAAAAGATGCAATATGTTCCCCTTATTATCAGCATACATAACAGTGAATAAAGGAGTCTGCAGACTCTTCATACTGGCTTCAAATTCGTCCAGGTTTGTAGAAGTAGCCATTTCCCATCGTTCTTTAAATATTTGACTTGCATCAAGAGCAACAACTCTCAATGCCAATCCTTTTCCATTTTTTTCATCTACCACTGGACCATGAATGGATTTTTTAACAATGAATAGTTCTGTTTGCAATGAATCTCCACTCTTTATCTTTAATTCTACAGAATCAATTTTAAACGCTTTGATTTCGCCATCAAATTCATATCCGCCATTGACGAGTGTTAATTCAAATAAATCAGCCCCATCGATGGTATTGACCGTGTGTGTATAACCAAGGTATTCGTTGAAAGTTATCCCTAATGCCGGTGTCCCAACGAGGCTGGCACCATAAATATTTGCATCTGGCAAGTTTAAATGAACCTCGAACCAGGTAAACAAATCTCCCCAATATAAATGAGGGTTCGCTAATAACATTGCATTTCCGGAAGCAGAACGGCTGGGTGCAATAGCCCATGCATTGGAACCTTCCTGTTGATTCCAATCTTCCTTATTATTATCCAGATCATCCTGACTGAAAAGAAATGTAAAATGAAGCACCCTTTGTATATGAGCCATCACGTCTTGCAAAGTGACAGGTAAAACAATTTTATATTTTTCATTAATATTTTGGGGATTTTGTTTTACATAATCATTAATCCCTGCAACGTAATTTTCCAACATGGACTTATAGGGTTCAACTTGTTCTTTTGACCAGCGTTCAGATCTTGCCGGAACGCCATTAGTCCACATCCATTTATCACTATTCAGAAATTCCTCTCCCCAGTATTCAGCCGCCTTTCCCCGGGCTTGCCCGTATAACTTTAATACCAGATCTCCATGTGCTTTAGTCTGTGCCCAACCATATGCATAAAAGAGGTCATTCGCATTTTGTGCGTAAATGTGTGGAATACCATATTCGTCCCAAAGTATTTCTGCTTCTCTGGGTGGTTTTTGACAAGATGCAAAAAAGAGAATGATTGTGATGAAAAATAAAGATATGCGCATAGGATTGAAAAAATATTTGCCGTGAATTTATAAAATACAATTAAGATCTTTTCATGTTTTATATTTCATATTTTGGCGGAACAATAAACCATGCAATGATATAACCCAAAACACCCCCTCCCCAAAAAATCATTAGTAAAAACAATATTCTGACTAAAACAGGGTCAATTTCAAAATAATCGGCAATTCCGGCACAAACACCGGCAATTTTCCCGTGCTTTACATTACGGTATAGTTTTTTGACTTCAGTCATCAGTAAACTAAAACATAATAAAATACATAAATCCAGGATAGGATTCCATGTAGTATTGCCCAAAATACTGATTTGTTTATAGAAAACGAAATGGCGATGGCTAATGCTGAACCAAATGTAATACCGTTTCGAATCCACGCTTCTTTATGATAAATGAATTCCCACATAGTTGACTCCTTAAAGCAGGTCATTAAAACAGGACACGGACGATGACGAAATCAATTTGGAAATATTCCTTTTCATAAGAATCACTTCCTTAACCGTGCCCTGTTAAAGATTAATAAAATTTTCTTCATTTCACTCTGTACAAAATAATGACAAAATTAAATCAAACTCGTTGTCATCATTTTTTTCATCTTGCATAAGATTAGATACTACAACTCATATTGCTTTTTCCCAAATGAGTTATCTCTATACATCAGCGGATTCATATCTGTCCAAAACGTTTGTAAAAATGAAATAATTACACCGTCATTTATGACGGGGTAAATCAAAATTCTTTAATAACGTTTTAGATTGTGCACACAAAATAACAACAGTTAGTATTAGAGACCTTTGCGGGATTGATTCTTTAACAAGTGGAAAACTCTGGTCAAAACCGTCCTCGATCCTCAAGAATAAACTTCTTTATCAATAATATGTGAAAACTAATTTATTTTGGGCAGCACTGCAGCAGATTAATTAATATTTGAATATTTTCCATTAATAATAATTATGTATAAAAATACTTTTTTCGAGCCATTGTTCAAATTGTTCCATTTTCCGAACATGAACCAGACACGTTATTTGATCTTTCTTCTTTAATTTGGTTAAATGTCCCAATGGCTGCAATTCTGAATTTCGTGAAAAAGTAATCGGGATAATTATTCCCTCGGTTTCCTTATCAAAGGCTTTTTCAGCTATTACTTCATCTTCTGAATCACATATAAGGTTGACTGCTTTTATTTGTTCCCGGCGGATCCACACTGACCATTTTTCTAAATCCCTTGCCCTTGCAAAAGGGATAACTCCACCTATTTCTTCCACCATCTCTGATGTAATTCCTTCTTCATCCGTTTTAATGCCGATGTATAAATTGGGAACTTTTCCCTCTTCCTTCGCGCGCTTGGCAAAGAGCATATTTACTTCTTCGTTCTCGGTTAAACCTATAGCTCCTTTTCGTAAATCAATTTCAGAACGAAGCAATACATTTTCTTCAAGTCCATTTCCATAAATAACCTTTAACCCTTCTTTTTCTGCAATTCGGCATAAACCGGGATTTTCATCGATCAGAACACATTCTTCCCCTTTCGTTTTCAACTGTTTCGCCATTTCCCTGCCGATGGCATTCGCTCCAAGTATAACCCAACCATTATTGCTCTTGCGTTTTAGACCCAACAGTCTTGCCGCCAATCCGCCTGTCAGTCCAGCCGATAATACTGTAATTGTTATAAGTAAAAATACCATTGCTCTTAATTGAGACCCATCAATTCCATTCCGCTCAAGTTCAATTGCAAAATAAGAAGCAACTGCAGCCGCAACAATTCCCCGGGGAGCTATCCAGGATAAAAGTGCTTTCTGCTTGAATGTGAGTTCGGAGTTTAGAGTACCAATAAAAATATTCATTGGTCTAACGATTACCATAAGGACAATAACGGTATAAACACCTCCCCAGCCCAGAGCGTTAACATCAGACAACCGCACATCTGCTGCCAAAAGAATAAATAACATTCCAATCATCAATACAGTCAATTGTTCTTTGAATTCCATTAATTCCCTGCGGACAAAGGTTTTTCTGTTTCCAACAACCAATCCGGCTATCGTGACAGCTACAATTCCGCTTTCATGGCTCATCACATTGGAAAATTGATATAATGCAAATACAAGTGATAGAGTAAAAACATTTTCTAATCCTTCCGGTACAAGGTTTCGGATTCCAAGTAACCAGGCCATGATAAAGCCACTAATAACACCGATGAGACTTCCAACAAAAATCCGTCCAATTATGATAAAAGGACTTGCAAGAAATGTCAATCCGGATGGACTAACGGCTACTTCCAATGCAACAACTGCTACAATGGCTCCGATAGCATCAAGTAAAATACCCTCTGCTTCTAAAACCGTTGATACTGATGGAGTTAACCTAATCCTTCGAAGTAAAGGATTAATGACGGTTGGTCCCGTCACGATGATTATAATACCAAACAAAACAGCAGTTTGCCAATCCCAATCCAGGAATATTTTTGCAGATAGTGTTCCACCGATTGCAGTCACCAATGCGCCCACCGTAATCAATTGGCGTATCGTGCGTCCTTCCCTTTTTATACGACCAATCCGAAGATTCATACCACCTTCAAAAAGAATAACCGCTACAGCAAACCCAACCAGGATGGGAAGTGCTTCTCCCAATGTATCCGGCCGAATGATATTTAGACCATCCGGTCCCAAAAAAACACCCACAGCTAATAATAATACAATTCCGGGGATTTTAATATGCCGGGCAATTGATTGGGCAATCATCCCGGCTGCCAGGGCAAATGCTATGGAAAATGCCGGAGTATTCAATTCTTTGATAGGATATTTGTTAACATGTGCGTTGTCTCACGGGGAAGAATATACAGAATATGTTAGTATTACGTCGAGGGCGACCTCGCGGAGTCCCATTTCTTCCCACGGAAGACCGGATGGAGCTGTCGCCCTTAATTATATGGAATTCGGATAAGAAATAAAGATTAGGATTTAAGAACATCCAAGCTCCTAATCTTAATCCTCATCACCGGACTCGCCACCCCCCGACATTCCATGTACGAGACGGTAAGCGTCGTATTGCTACGGCTGGTAAAAACCGGTACGGCAGTAATGACTAACGGACTTTTAGAATATTGATTGATTGATTGATTGGATTACTCCGGTAATAAGTGCGGTGATCGGATTAAGCAACAAGGTGTATACACGAGAAGTGATCCCACCCCATATCCGTTATATTTAACACACCATATTATATATAATCCCTACTAAATCGATGATTTTCAATAATGATAGTGATTGTCTATCAGCCACGGTTTTGAAGACGATTTTCTCTCTTTTTAATTAACGGATTTACATTATATAAGTGTCAAATCACTGCATTTTAGCAACGATTTCCAGTACCATCTGAAATACATGATCTAAATTGAACTTTTCAAAATCGTGAGTTCGTAAAACCGGTTTTAACTGAGTTTCCAGCTGGTGATCCAGTTCTTCTTTTCTTTCCATTGAAACATTAATCTGATCATTTCCTGGAACGATCAGTTTAGCCGTTACCATTGCCAGAAAACCTGGATCGAATAGATCGACTTTTTTAGAATCCACAGCTAACTGTAGATCATAAAAATCTCTGATGGCTGGTTCCCTCCTTGTCAATGCAGCACGGACTTTCTCAGCGAATGCTTCCTCTACATTCATCACTTGGACAGGAAAGTTGGGGATTAATGTTTGTTGATTAAACGGATTGACAGCGATAGTGCGTGCCGGTTGTTGATCATAGGGTTGCATCAGCGGTTCACGTAAGCCAATCTCAATCCTGATATTTTCAGATTTATTTACTACTGCTGAATGATACTGTATGCTTCCTATATATTGACGAGATTGATTGTGTCCGGTTAGTGCGGATGAGATAGCAATTTCAGGAATAGTTGTGTTTAACCCCTCCATTAAGGATTTAACTGGATCAATCTTATATTTTCTCTGCGATTTTGTTGTTCTCTTTGAGACCGGTATGATAAAATCCAAATCTTCACTTAGTCGATAAAAATCAAAATACACTTTGCTAAAACTTGTTCCACCTTTGAATACCAGTTCAGTCTTTCCATTAAAAAAATGACCTAGAACCAGCGAACAATAATAATCCTTTTCAATCAGGGAAACGGCAAAGCCAGTTTCTACAGCGGAATAAGCCAATGATTCACGAAATATTTCAATATCCAATTGATGGGGATATGTTACGAGGCGATCATCCATTAACAATAATTCCCCATTTTCGGTTTACTCTACCTCGTTCTTCCCTGTTCGGAATCCACGGTATGAGTGATTTCGAGCTACTCAACTGTTCTACTAGTTGTTTTATCAACTTTGGTGATTGGCGTAAAGAATCTAGTAAGTAACCAATTCTCCGAATTGTTGCCTGATTACTATACTTAACCGTGACATCGACTAATCCGGAAACAATTTCCAATTCGGTTCTCAATTCTGATTCAATCCATTTATATCCTCGTGGAAGACTGTTAAACCGTGACCAGTCATAGACAGCATCGACCAAAGTCCTGGCTTTGGACGAATACATAAGACTGGTTCCCTGAGAAGTTGCAATATTGTTTATGGAACCAAGACGTTGGTCACTGGTTTTTATAAACTGAAACGCTTGATTACCTATCATTCGGTTACCTGAAATTCTGTTGTTATACACATAGAACATATTGGGAATCTGGTCATCAAATCCGTAAAAATTGAAGGCGGTTGGTCCAGTGATTTGGTACTTACCCCCATACTCTTTCATAAACTTCTCAAGAATAATAGAAGTACCGGGATTATACTTCCCACCAGCTGGTAAACGATCCGGAACCAGATACACACCACGTTTTAATCGTACAATCCATCCGGAGTCTGTTAAGCGTCGTAACAAATCATATTCTTGTGATTCTGTAATATTTAGTAATGGAGCTATCTCTCCGGTGCGAATCACATTCTTGTTCTTTAGCTGAATGTAAGCAAAAAACCGGGTTGATAGATTTCCGAGTTCAATTCCTTTTCGTTTCATGATATTTCTCATTAATGGGTTATTAACCCTATATCTGAAAATATAATGAGTAATTTAGATTTCAAAGTTAAATCTACTGTTATCAATAAGTTTATTTACTCTAACATTTAGAAATATAAACCGGGCATTTTGGATCAAAAATAATACCTGAATAATTTTATCCTGATATCTTTATGTATAGAAAAACGAAAGGAATCTTTGCGGAATTATTGAAAAGAATCTAACTTGGATTAGCGATAGAGATCGGAAGAGCGTCGTGTAGGGAAAGAGTGTAGATCTCGGTGGTCGCCGTAGCATTAAAAAAAAAATATAGAACAACTAAAAATATTCACTGACGCGTACATCTCAATA
>CAJVYU010000020.1 GCA_913009735.1 uncultured Fidelibacterota bacterium | reverse complement strand
TTTTTTTTTTTCAAGCAGAAGACGGCATACGAGATAAAGGAATGTGACTGGAGTTCAGACGTGTGCTCTTCCGATCTCAACGGAAATAGCACCGCCGAGAGATGAAATAAATAAAGCCATTGCATTGATAAACAAATCAAAACGTCCGTGTATCATCGCCGGGAAGGGAGCTGTCGGATTTGAAAATGAATTGCTGGCCTTTGCAGAAACCGTTGAAGCGCCAATCGTGACCACCTTTAAAGCGAAAGGACTCATCCCTGATGACCATCCTCTGGTGTGTGGTGTGTTGGGCCGCAGCGGCATTCCGGTGGCCAGCATTATGATGGGAACGGCAGACTTGCTCATTACGTTTGGAGCATCATTTTCCGTCCATACGGGCGTAGCCGATTATATTCCAACAATCCAGGTGGATAGAGACAGAATGACGCTGGGAAAATTTCGTCCGGTGGATGTACCACTTTGGGGGGATATCGGTGTTACGATTAATCAATTGATGGATTCATCAAATTTTCAACCTTTATCCCATGATTATGTCAAAAAGGAAATTTCATCGCGGTGGAAAAACTGGCGGATAGAAAAAGAGCGACGTCGGAATGATTCATCTGACAAAGGATTAAATTCAGCATACTTATTCGATGTATTAAGCCGCACAATCCCAGATGATACTATTATTGCAGTGGATGTAGGGAATAATACCTATTCCTTTGGGCGATATTTCGAGTGTAAAAAACAATCTGTACTCATGTCCGGTTATTTAGGGTCCATCGGATTTGCATTTCCTGCCGCTATGGGCGCTTGGGCCGCCGGAACAGGACGGAAAGTCGTTGCTATTGCGGGTGATGGCGGATTTGGCCAATATATGGCGGAATTCAATACGGCAGTGAAATATGGAATGGATATTACACTCATATTGTTGAATAATAGTGAATTGGGGAAAATCACCAAGGAATTCCGGGCTGATAAAATGGACGAGTGGCATACATCATTATCCAATCCAAATTTTGCTGAATATGCTAAAAACTGCGGTGGTGATGGAATTCGTGTATCTAATGAAGATGAATTGGAAGATGCATTTAAAACAGGATTGAAAAATACCGGGCCATTTATTGTTGAATGCATAACAGATTCGAAGTTGATTTAGGAAAAATCTTTATGAGCTCACTCCTTAAATGTCTAATTGGGATACCTGCTCGCCCCCTACAATATTTTTCAAATGGGGCAGGCGGGAATCCCATCTTATTAGGATTTCAGAACTCCGCCCTACCTGCCCGACTATGCCATTCAGGCGGGAAGGACGGAGTAAATAAATACTATATGTCAAAGAATATCAATTACCCTGTCATTTATGGCGAGGATTATAGTAAACAACAAAAATTAGGGGTTTTCTCGCCTGCCGGACGGGCAGGAACCCCTTTCAGAGGCGTACAGATTAATTAATGATTAAGAAAATTATTCTATTATTATTGATTGCCACCGTCCTGGCCTGTTTTTTTATTTTTGATTTGGGACAGTATTTAGATTTCCAATACCTCAAAACACAGCAAGCCCAATTAGCAGAATTTTACAGTAAAAACCAAGTTTTCACTATTTCGGTCTATTCAGGACTCTACATTGTTATTGCTATGCTTTCTCTGCCCGGAGCTACAATAATGACTTTGGCTGGCGGGGCTATTTTTGGTTTGTTATATGGAACCATTATTGTCTCAATAGCAAGCACTATTGGCGCAACATTAGCGATGATTAATTGCCGTTACTTGTTTCGAAATGCGTTTCAGGAAAAGTTAAAACCAGTCATGAAAAAAGTAAACCACGGCGTGGATAAGGATGGCGCTTTGTTTTTATTCATGTCCCGGTTGAGTCCGGTTTTTCCATTCTTTTTAGTGAATGCGGCATTTGCGAAAACTTACATCAACGTTTTTACTTATGCATTGGTAAGTCAAATTGGGATGTTACCGGGTACGGCTGTTTTTGTGAATGCGGGAACGCAAATTAGTAAAATGGAATCTATAGGTAGTATTTTATCTCTGAATATGATTTTTGCGTTTGCACTTTTAGGTATATTCCCCCTTGCATCAAAAAAAGCAGTTCAATGGTTAAAGAACAGGAAATTAAACAAATCTGTTAAAAAACCCAAATCATACGACTATAACATGATCGTTATCGGAGCCGGTTCCGGCGGGTTGGTTTCGGCCTACATCGCTGCAGCAGTAAAAGCGAAAGTCGCCTTGATAGAAAAACATAAAATGGGTGGCGATTGCCTGAATACAGGATGTGTACCCAGTAAAGCCTTTATCCGTTCTGCCAAAATGCTTCACTATGCCAAACGTGCAAAGGACTGGGGATTTGACTCAACAAAAGTAGAATATGATTTTGCCAATGTGATGGACCGGGTTCAAAATGTAATCAAAAAAATTGAGCCCCATGATTCCGTAGAACGGTACACGGAATTGGGTGTGAATGTGTATGAAGGGGAAGCAAAGATTATTGATCCCTACCGGGTGGAAGTAAACGGTGAAACATTAACAACAAAAAATATTGTTATTGCTACAGGCGCCCGGCCTTTGATGCCGTCGATTCCCGGCATGGACGAGGTCCAACCCCTTACCAGTGATTCACTCTGGAATATCCGGAAATTACCAACACGATTAGTGGTGGTTGGTGGTGGACCCATCGGTTGCGAATTGGCGCAAGCGTTTTCACGATTCGGTTCAAAAGTAACGTTGTTAGAAGGCATGAACCGTTTATTGCTGAAAGAAGATTTGGAGGTAAGCGAGGCTGTCCGGACAAAATTTGAAGCAGAAGGAATTACCGTTCTCACAGGGCATATGGTAGAAGGGCTTCAGTCCGAAGGCGGCTCCAAAGTAGTTACTTGTAACTGTCAGGATGAAAAAATCAATATTGAATGTGATGAAATCATCATGGCATTGGGACGAAAGGCAAACGTGACCGGATTTGGATTGGAAGAACTGGGTGTGGAAATCAGAAAAAATGGCACCATTGAAACAGATGATTTCTTGCGTACAAATTATCCGAATATTTTTGCCGTTGGTGACGTGACGGGTCCTTACCAATTCACCCATTTTGCAGCACACCAAGCCTGGTATGCAGCTGTGAATAGTTTGTTCAGTCCGTTCAAAAAATTCAAAACAGACTATCGTGTTATTCCATGGACGACGTTTACGGATCCGGAAGTGGCCCGGGTTGGCATCAATGAGCAGGAAGCCGAAGAGCAAGGACTCGATTTTGAAGTAACTCGTTATGGTCTGGATGATTTAGACAGAGCCATCGCCGATGGAGAAGACCACGGATTCGTGAAAGTAATTACCCCGAAAGGAAAAGACAAGATTTTGGGTGCAACGATTGTTGGGTCTCATGCAGGGGATATTCTTACAGAATTTGTTTTGGCCATGAAACATGGATTAGGATTGAATAAAATTCTTGGAACCATTCATACCTATCCTACCATCGGGGAAGCGAATAAATATTTGGCCGGAAATTGGAAGAAGGCACACGCGCCCGAAGGTCTATTAAATTGGATCGAAAAATTTCATGGTTGGAGACGTTGACATGTCTCGATTAAAAGCAAATATTTCTGC
The DNA here is from genome assembly GCA_913009735.1 of uncultured Fidelibacterota bacterium. Classification (GTDB taxonomy): domain Bacteria; phylum Fidelibacterota; class Marinisomatia; order Marinisomatales; family TCS55; genus JADFRD01. The sequence continues at coordinate 34,855 of CAJVYU010000020.1, read as the reverse complement.
TCCGGGTTTTGTAGTTAATGATATTTTTGGAAATGAGCAATCTCCTGAAAAATATCTAGGAAAAAAATGGATGCTGTCTTTCTTCCGATATGCATCCTGTCCCGCATGCAATATGCGTATTCAAAATCTTCTTCAGGAATATGATGAGTTAAAGCAAAATGGACTATCAATCCTTGCAGTGTTTGAATCTCCAAAAGACAGTATTATGAAGTATGTTGGTAAAAGTGAATTGCCATTTTCCGTCATTCCGGATCATGAAAGAAAATTATACAAACTCTATGGCGTAGAATCTTCATGGCTGGGATATATCATGGGAGGTTCCACGGTAATAAAAGCGTTGTGGAATGGTTTTATGCCGGGAAAAATGGAAGGTGTTTTTTCAATGATACCAGCGGATTTTCTAATAAACCCTGACGGGACAATATATACTGCATATTACGGAAAGAATATTGGCGATCATCTTCCCATCCGACGCATTTGGTCATATTTAAAAGCGAATAAATGATTTGGTTATCAAAAATAGCTGCAGTAGCGGCAATTCTTGTGTTAACATCCTGTATGGAAAATGACCAATATGTTTTGGCTTCTTTTAACGTGGAAGGAATGGATATCCGGGACGGTATTCTATGAATGGGGTGACCCACCAGTATTGGTAAGGCCCTGGATGGGCTGAAGGGGATGAAGAGACATACATTTGATGTGGAAGCACGAATATTTACAGTAAAATATAATCATACTAAACTTTCACGAAATAGTATCATAGAGACTGTTGAATCAGCCGGAAACTATATAGTGAGTAATTGGACTATAATCGAAAAGGAATAGACTATGTATGATATCGTTATTATTGGTGGTGGTATTGGTGGATCAGCATCTGCTCTCCGCGCTGCACAAAACGGGATGAAGGCTCTTTGGTTGTTGGGATCAAAAAAAACACGTAAACAAAGCAGGTCTCAATGGGTCATGAACCTGGATAATATTGTGGGTTTCCATGAGGATATCATTAAGAATCAAGCCATTAAAACATTGCAAAAATACAAACAGGAAGAAGCTGTTTCTTTACTCCAACAAGAACATTATCACATCAATAACCGGATGCTGATTAAAAATACCATTCAGCGGATAGAAAATGATTTTCCTGATGTAACAATAATTGATAGTAATGCTGATTCGTTGAAAAAAATGGAAAATGGGTTTGAAATAACATTCAATGATGAAACAGTTGTTGCAGAAGCAGTGGTAATATCAACCGGTGTCATGGATGAGCATCCACATATCCAAAAACTGAATAAAAAGGATGAATGGGAAGAAACGCCTAAATGGATTTATCCTTTTGCCAATCGGGAACAAGTCCTTTACTGCATTCGTTGCGAGGGACATTTAACAAAGGATGACCGGGTGGCTGTTATTGGTTACTCCAATGTTGCAGCAGAATTGGCCATGATGCTCCATGAGCGGTATGGTAACAAGGTCACCATTTTGACCAATGGTGGTGTACTTGATATTTCTGATGAACGATATAATATACTTAGACATTATGGAATAGAGATTATTATTGAACCTATCACTGATTTATTAAATAAAGGTGTAAAGCAGCTCCAGGGATTTGTATTTAGGCAAAATGATTCTATCAAAGTAAAGTTTGCATTGGTTTCACTGGGATTGCATCGAGTTTATAATGATTTGGCCAGGCAGTTAAATGCCCGTCTCATGGATGAAGACCAGCCTGAAGAAAAGCGGCACGTGTGGATCAATCATAAAGGAGAAACATCCATTAAGGGATTATTTGCTGTCGGAGATATGGCAAAGCGGGAAGATGAACCGGTCATGAAGCAGGTTTATACTGCCCAGGAATATGCCGTTCGAGCCGTGGATACTATTGATTCCCGAAGACGGAAGAATATGAGACAAAAGATTTTGGATAAAGATTAGGAATACAGAATTGGAATTTTAACTAATCTTATTTCTTATAAATATCACCTCGTGTATCAATTTTTATAATTTGTATTTCATCCTCATTTATATGAAAAACAACCTGGTATTTCCCTATTCTTAATCTGTAAAGTAGGGGTGTTTTTTTACCTTTAAGAATTTTTACATCACCAAAATCAGGTAAATCTTCTATGGCTGAAATAATGCGTTTTGTGAGGCGTGGCTGCAGTGCTTTTAAATATTTTAAAGCCTGCTTGCTTAAAGAAAAGGTCAATGATTATTTCTTGTCTGAAATACCTAATTCTAACTTTACATCATCCATTTCAACAAAGTCATTAGATTCAAGAATTTCCAGTATTTCTTTTTCATCAGATGATTCTAAAAGCAGTTCACCTTTATGACTAAAAGAATGATTCAAAAACCATTCTCTCATTGCTTCTCTTAATAAGTCTGAAATTGACCGACGGGTGATAAAACTTGCACGGCGGGTTCTCTCATACAATTTATCATCGATTGTTAGATTTATTCTTTTCATTATTTTTCATATAGTGATGTATTAATGTATATGCGCATTAATGTATTTAGCAAGTATATTTTGTAAAATAATAATTACAATAAATATTCAAAAAATGTCATTTGACAGACATTGCTTTTCAGATGATTTATGTAAAATTTCTAACGAAATTAGAAAGAATATATTATATTTAAAAAACGTATGGTCGTTTTAGGATTTGCCGCAGCATTGTTGATGGCAGAAGGTAAAGACGTCTTCTCAAAATACAATTTGGATGAAACACTTTCAGCTGCAGAAAATCAGAGCAAGTCTGTTATGGTAAAATCTCATGCAGACTCGTGCCATTTCTGTCAGAAAATGGACAGAGCAACCTTTACAGATAAAAATATACAAATAGCACTGAATGATTATATTCCTGATAAAGTGGATGTGGATACAGAGGAAGGTTTAAATTTTGCCAGACAGTATGGAATAACTGAATTACCTACTATTATTATGTTTGACAAAAATGAAAAAAAACGATACCGTCAAAGTGGTTTTCACTCTGCAAAACAGATGGAACAGATACTGAAAAATGAACTTGATTGATCTACCAGTAATTACTGTTGAACAAATGCGGGAAGTGGACCGGCTCATGGTGGAAGATTTCCATATCAGCCTTCGGCAAATGATGGAGAATGCCGGACGAAATCTGGCTGAATTTTCGCTGAATTGGTTACACAAACAATTGCCAGAAGAAGAGCGGTATAGAATAGCTGTTGCTTGTGGAACCGGAAATAATGGCGGTGGAGGAATGGTGGCCGCCAGGTTCTTGGCAAATAAAGGACACGATATTATTGTTATTCTTACCGGCCATTCAGAAAAGCTAAAACCCGTCCCGGCAAACCATTGGAAAACACTCCAAGCCATGAACGTTCAAACGATTGGGGCAAACAGCACAGATTCAATTCAAGTTTACAACGATTCAGACTTGATTATTGATGCGATTGTAGGATATAGTCTTCAGGGAGAATTAAGAGGTGTTCCGGCTCGAGTGATCAGGGATATTATTCAATCCGGGAAAGACGTGATATCTTTAGATGTTCCTTCCGGTTTGGATGCAACAACCGGGAAATCCAGTCTCGTTTGCATTAAAGCAGTGGCAACGTTGACATTGGCTTTACCAAAAACCGGTTTGATAATTGAGCAAGCAAAAGATTATACCGGTGATGTTTATGTAGCGGATATTGGTGTGCCTCCGGTTTTGTATACACATATAGGGCTGTCTGTAGTTGATCCATTTCTAACAGGTTCGATTATTAAACTAAAAAAAAATACCTGTCATTGCGATCCGCCTGGCGGAGAAGCAATCTCCTTGCATTAACAGACGCAAAGACATTAATAATCACCGGGTGTTAACAGAACAAAGGGGATCGCTTTGTTATTCCATTCTGCACGATGACAAGTTTAGTTTTTTTATATAAAAAAATATCTGTCATTGACAAATTGGGTTTTTTAAGTAAAAATGTAAATATTATTGTTGAATAATATGCATATAATACCTATAATTATGCATAATAATAGGAGAAAAATATGCGTACATCTATTGATATTGATGATGCACTATGGGACGAAATCAAATCACTCACAGGAAAAAAAATGAAAAAACGGGCATTGGAAACGGTATTCAAGGAATATATCAAAATGAAAAGGAGAGAAGAACTTTCAGCCTTGACCAACGGAATGGATGAGTTCAATTTAGAATTGAGTGATTTGAAAGTTCTCCGCGATGAGCGATAAACGAATTCTGGTGGATACTTCTGCATGGATAGAAGCGTTTAAAGGACGTCTGAATCCTGATAAAAAAGAATTGTTACAGCAAGCAATTGAATCGGGGCGAGCTGTGACGTCCCCACTGATCATTTTAGAACTACTTCAAGGTTGCAATACTCACAAAGAAAAAACGACACTATCCAATTTAATGCATAGTTTGAACGGGTTGGATTTGAATTCGGTTCTTTGGGAGAAAGCATATGAACTCGGTTTTATGCTGCGTAGAAGTGGATTAACAATTGCTACAGTTGATTTAATTTTATCTGCTCTAGCCATTCATTACGAATGTGCAATTCTACATAAAGACAGGCATTTTACTCTGGTCGCTGAAAAAACGGATTTAGACTGTATAAATATTTGATAGATGTAAACTGATTTGAAATGTATTTATTAACCAAGATTATTTATATAGTTCAACAATCGGATAATAAGCGGTAACCGAAAACCAATAGGCAATAAATATAAAAACCCCCAGTAAATGGTTTTTTTTCAGTAGCGGAGGAGGGACTTGAACCCCCGACACGCGGATTATGATTCCGCTGCTCTAACCAGCTGAGCTACTCCGCCAAATGGTAAATATCTACAAGATATTAAGTCAGCAAAATTAGAATTCTGCTTGTGTAAAACAAAGGTAAAAGACATGAAAATTTATAGGGTTACATTAATTGGACTCCGTAATTTCTGACAGTTAAATTTTAATAAAAAATCGGAGAAAAATAACCATGTACACTACAATTCAGGATTTCATGGATAATGTTACTTCTCGTACACTCGGCGAACAGGAATTCCATCAAGCAGTGGAAGAAGTGGTTACCAGCTTATGGAGTTTTATCCAGGATAATCCGCAATACATACACGCTAAAATTTTAGAACGGATCGTTGAGCCGGAACGGGTGATTATGTTCCGTGTTCCTTGGCGTAATGATCGCGGTGAAGTTGAAGTGAATCGGGGATACCGTATTGAATTCAACTCTGCTTTAGGACCTTATAAAGGAGGATTGCGTTTTCATCCCTCCGTAAATTTAAGCATTCTGAAATTTTTAGGATTTGAACAGGTATTCAAAAACAGCCTTACAACATTGCCTATGGGTGGTGGTAAGGGTGGCTCAGATTTTGACCCAAAAGGCAAATCTGATAATGAAGTAATGAGTTTCTGTCAATCATTTATGACAGAATTAAGTCGGCACATCGGCCCGGATACAGACGTACCGGCAGGTGATATCGGCGTGGGTGGCCGTGAGATCGGTTACCTTTTCGGTCAATATAAGCGAATTCGGAATGAATTCACAGGTGTGTTGACCGGAAAAGGATTGAATTGGGGTGGCAGTCTTATTCGTCCGGAAGCGACCGGCTACGGAAATGTGTATTTTGCCCAGGAAATGTTGGCAACAAAAGGTGAATCATTCGATGGGAAAATTGTTACAATTTCCGGTTCCGGGAATGTCGCACAGTTTTCTGTCGAGAAAGTCAATGAATTAGGCGGACGAGTTGTCACATTATCTGATTCAAGCGGATCCGTATATGATCCGGATGGGATTGATACTGAAAAGTTGAAATTCGTCATGAATTTGAAAAATGTAAAGCGTGGACGGATTAAAGAATATGCTGATAAATATGGCTGTAAATATTTAGAAGGCAAACGTCCGTGGTCCGTTAAATGCGACGTTGCTTTACCATCAGCTACACAGAATGAAATCAACAAAGATGCCGCAAAAGTACTATTGAAAAATGGGTGTATCTGCGTTTCCGAAGGAGCGAATATGCCCACCGAACCGGAAGCTATAAAAATCTTCAAGGATAAAAAGATTTTATATGGCCCGGGTAAAGCTGCAAACGCAGGAGGTGTTGCGACATCCGGCTTGGAAATGAGCCAGAATAGCATGCGGATAAAATGGAGCAGAGAAGAAGTGGATGCCAAACTGCATGGTATTATGAAAAGTATCCATGAATCATGTGTGGAATATGGCCGGGAAGGTGATTTTGTTGATTATGAAAAAGGTGCAAATATCGCCGGCTTCATAAAAGTAGCAGACGCGATGCTTGATCAGGGAGTCGTTTAATCAACCTAATATAAAAAGGGCTGAATCTTTCAGCCCTTTTTATATTCCTGAAGCTTCATCTTCATCCATGACTTCAGGCATTTCAGGCAACGGTTTTAATATATGCCCTTCACCCTTAAAGCCGTTGATCACTATATTCATTGGCCACTTAGTTTGAATCCATTTTGTATATTTCAATTCCTTTACAACTTTTTGTTCATTTAACCAGGCAATATCGATCATATCCGTTTTGGACTTGTGATTAATGGTGAAGTAACCTAACCTCATGGAGGTGACGTTCTGGAAAAAATGACTTCCAAATGACGGGTCAACAGGGAACTCTGGTATGCCAACTTCAATGATCACTTTTGCACCGCTGATTTGCTGCCATTTTACGGGAATACCGAGCCAGGAATCGGCTGTACCCCATCTTCCGGGACCGATTAAAATATAAGATGTTTTCGACGGAATCTGTTTGGTAATAGTCTCAATCTCTTTGGCAATCAATACACTATTGGCAGCATCGAATTTTTTCGGATTTACTAAAATGATATCCTGAATATCATTAAACAGACCATTCCCCAGTGTCAAAGTACTTTTACATATAACATTTTCATTCGTTAAGTCAACTTCGTGGGCATATTCTTCTTGCACCCCAAGGACCATGGGTTTGATTTGTAATATACAGAATTCAGGTATACGTCCATCTTTATACAGATTAACTGCAAATTCGATTTCAACCTCACAACCCAGTGCGCGTTTTCCTGTTTCTAATAATTTATTTAAAATTCCAGCTAAAGGAAAAAGACCAAATTTTAAAATTGGTGCAAATGTAATTACACGTGTTCCATGATGCTTTAAGGAATCCCTGATAATATTATCTTCCGATGATACAACACTGCCGACCCACGATAAAACATTATCATTTTCCGCAACAGATAAGTCATATAAATCCAGATTTTCCGTTTCACCGTTTAATAAGAGTTTTGTTTTCTTTTTCAAGTCTAAAGCGTAAAAGGAATTTTGTGAACTGGCTAACGTGGCTTTTATGGAAAAATATTGAGGAAGTATTGCTGGATATTTTGGGGAGAATCGTAATGATTTTCCTCCATCAGCTACGGTTCGACCTAGTCCCAATGCGACATAAGCGACGCCCTCATCACGCTGCATATATGATACAGGATAGTAATTAAAACTTTGTGCAGTTCCACTGAAAGTCGGGTAAAAACGATTTTCAAAATTTTGTCCTATCAGCTCCATAATAATGACGGCCATTTTTTCTTCTTCCAGGGCGTGAATAGAAGAATCGATTAATGAAAGAGCTTCTATATGAAACATTGATGCGTATACAAGTTTTATAGCCGTACTCAATTGTTCAAATTTGACTTTTTTATTTTTATCACTATTGGGAAGCATATATGTTGCATACATGCCTGCAAGTGGTTGGTATTGTGAATCTTCTAACAAACTTGAAGAACGGACTGCGATGGGGAATTTTATTTCTTTTAGAATTGCCCGTAGTGATTTTTCTAACCTTTTTGACAATGATGCTTTTAGAAATAAGTTATTTACATGCTTATTGCTCTTTGAATTCAATGCTTTATCATAGAGCTTATTTTCTTCCATGAAAAGTTCAAACTCTGTTGTAGCGATAACATATGCTCTAGGAACCCGAATATGAACATTGGGAAATGTATCAAGCAGCGACTGGTCATCTAACAATGAATTGATGAATGCCAAACCACGGGCTTTTCCTCCTAATGATCCCGGGCACAAACGAACAAAATTTTTCGTTGGATCAAAATATTCAGATGAAAATTCGACAACGCGTGTTTGTTTCTTCAATTTGATTGATTCTTCAACTAACGATATTAAAAGATCGCGATGATCTTGATACCTTTCAAATTCTCTATAGTTTAATGGCCGAATCTTTGATGCCAGTATAAATTCACCGCGAGCAGCTAACCAGTTTGAAAAGTGATTGTTGGCAGCGTGGAACTCCAATGATCTCTTTGGTATTGTCTTAATTGCATTTTTAAGCTCTTCCAAATTCGTAACGCGATCAATCACTTTCCCCGAAGGTGTTTTAAAAATGAAATCACCAAAACCAAAATTATTACCAATAAACTTGCGCAAATCTTGAAGCAACGTTTTTGATTTTTTGTGAATAAAATTCACATTGAGCTCTTTGGCTAGTTCAGCGTTAAACTGATGGGTGGATTGCAATAAAATGGGGATAGTAGGATCTTTCAATCTGGCCCAACGTACGAATGATTGTCCGGCATTTATATCATGGATTCCATTTTTCGGAAATCGAATATCAGAAATGATACCCAGAGTATTATTCTGATATTTATTGAAATAGTTTTGAGCTTCTTCATAAGTAGTGGCTAAAATAATTTTGGGTCGCGCTCTCATATGCAGTAATCGCTCAGTATCATTCAAACTCTTATCCATTAAGTGTTTGGTGTTTCGAGTGATTTCCTTATAGATCAGCGGTAAAATCATTGAATAATATCTTGATCTGTCTTCGATCAAAATAATGCAGCGAACATCCCCAATGGCAACATCACGTTCAATATTCATTTTATCTTCGATATGTTTTACGATTGCTAAAAATACATTTGCGTTGCCAGACCAGATAAAAACATTATCAAATGCTGTATCCTCTAAATTATCCGGTAATTGTTTTAATTCAGATTCGTCAAAAGCCAGAAGAACAATGGGCAGGGAGCTACTTTTTGATTTTATGAGAGAGGCAATGGATATGGGATCCATATCTGAAATACGCATCATAACCATTACCAGATCAAATTTGGTATTTTGGAGCATTTTCATTGCTTCAGCTGCAGTATCTGCGCGCCATATCCTGGGCGCATAACTGAAATTCATACCAATGTATTCGTGTAAAACCTGTTCTGTCAGCCCACCATCTTCTTCCATGACGAATGCATCGTATGGACTGGCAATCAATAAAATCTCATGTACCCTGTGTAAAATGAGATCTTGTAACGTGTTTTTATTAGCAGGTGTTGAAGTATAAGCTTCCATGATGTCAAAATTAACCTGAATTATGTTTATAACGCATGAAAATGATTGTATTAAACTGTAATTTTACAGCGATGAGATTTATCAAAGATATTTATTATTTACTGCTGGACTTTATTTATCCGAATAAATGTATAGTATGTAAAGAGTTTGTTGGACACAATGATCGATCTATATGTTCTTCATGTTTGGGGAATTTTGACGAAATACCAAAAAATAATTTGGTAAACGGATTGTCAGTAAATGATGGGATTGATTCAGCATTTTCGTGTTGGTACTTTAAAAATGGTTTTGATGATGTTATTCATTCCTTGAAATACAGTGATATGGCTAAATTAGGGAAAGAATTAGGATACCATTTAGGCAAGAATATAACACCCGGAGATTTTCAATCTATTGATTCTATAACTGCTGTACCCCTTCATCGTGTAAAATATCGAGACAGGGGATACAATCAGGCAGAATGGATCGGCAAAGGTTTAGCAGACATTTGGCAAATCCCTTTTGATAAAAAGATCTTAAAACGAAACCGTTTCACCGTATCCCAAACAACATTGAATAAGGAAGAAAGACAGGCAAATATGGCCAATGCATTTACAGTTGAAAAAGATGTAACGAATAAATCAATATTAGTTGTGGACGATGTGTTAACCACAGGATCTACAACGTCTGCATGTGCTCAAGTTCTTAAAACTGCAGGTGCAAAAAAGGTACATGTTTTGACTCTTTCGGCTCCTTCTATCTCGGATAATTAAATGATTAAAACTCTCAATAAATTTGATCTAAAAAACAAGCGTATTTTGATACGAGTCGATTTTAATGTGCCATTAAATCATGGCCGTGTTACGGATGATTTTCGAATACGGTCAGCATTGCCTACAATTGATCATTGTTTAAATCAAGGTGCAGGTGTTGTATTGATGTCCCACCTTGGCAGACCTAAAGGGAAAGTAGATAAAAATTTAAGCTTGATTCCGGTGGGAGAATCTTTGGCCGATCTTCTGGAAATGCCTATTAAGTTTTCGGATGACTGTGTTAGCGAGGATGCCCGGGATACTTCTTTAGGAATCAGCAACGGTGAAGTTCATCTTTTGGAAAACCTCCGGTTTTATGAAGAAGAAACCGCTAATGATCTTCATTTTTCCATGTTATTGTCAAAACATGGAGATGTGTTTATTAATGATGCTTTCGGTACAGCCCATAGAGCTCATGCCTCAAATGTTGGAATTGTAAGTCATTTCAAACAAAAGGGGATGGGATTGTTAATGGAAAAAGAATACCGGTTTTTAAAAGGATCATTTGATCATCCTAATCGTCCGGTAACATTGATACTGGGTGGTGCAAAAATTGATACAAAGTTATCTTTGATTAACCGGTTTTTAAATAAAGCCGATACAATATTAATTGGCGGTGGCATGGCCTTCACTTTTTTAAAAGCAAAAGGGAAGGAAGTTGGCAACTCATTGGTCGATGATGGAATGATAGAAAGTGCACGTCAAATAATTCAATCTTCAAAAGAAAGTAATGTTAAGGTTGTGCTACCGTTAGATTTTGCATGTGCTAAAAATATTGATGGAAAATCGGAAGGTGTTTTTTCCAATAGAAACATTCCGTCAGATATGATGGGATTGGATATAGGACCCAAAACAATTTCGATTTTCAAACAATACATTGACCAATCAAATACTATTTTATGGAATGGTCCCATGGGCGTATTTGAAAACGAAGATTTTGCAACCGGTTCAAAAGAGCTGGCTGCAAAATTGGCTGAAGTGACTGAAAAAGGTGCAATAACTATTGTTGGCGGCGGAGATACAGCTGCAGCTATTCGTACTTTTCGATTTCAAAATGATGTGTCGCATGTTTCCACTGGAGGCGGCGCATCTTTAGAACTATTAAGTGGTGAATTTTTACCCGCATTTAAAGCATTGGAGTTAACATGAATAAAAAATATATCATAGCAGCAAATTGGAAAATGAACAAGACAATTGATGAGAGTAAAATCTTCATTGAAAAATTCAACAATTTGCTTTTGGAAATCCCTACGTCGAAAGTTATATTCTGCCCGCCATTTTTGACGCTATTTTACATGAATGAATTGCTCAAGAATTCTCCGTATGATCTTGGTGCGCAAAATCTTCATTGGGAAGAGAGCGGTGCCTATACCGGAGAAATCTCTGCAACAATGTTAACGTCTTCCGGAATATCCCATGTCATCATTGGTCATTCTGAACGAAGACAGCTTTTTGGTGAAACAGATAAAAATGTTAATATGAAGGTACAAAAAGCGTTATCAAGCGGGTTGACTCCTATATTGTGTATTGGAGAAACCCTGGTAGATCGAAAAAATAATGATACATTGACTGTTCTCGAAAATCAACTTAATAACGGATTAGAGAATGTTGCCGCAGGAGATTTAAGTAAAATAATTTTTGCTTATGAACCGATATGGGCTATTGGAACAGGTGAAAGAGCTGAACCGGAACAGATTGATGAAGCGCATAAAACAGTCAGGAACGTTATTGAATCAATAGGCGTGAAAGAAAATATTTCAATCCTCTATGGAGGATCAGTTAAGAGCAGTAACGTGAATGAATTACTAAATATTAACGAAGTTGACGGTTTTTTGATTGGTGGCGCAAGTTTAGACGCGGAAGAATTTGTTTCGATCATTAATCAAACAGAAACACATATTAAAAAGGATAATTAACGTGGTTGGATTTTTAATAGCTATACATACCATTATTTGTTTATTGCTTATCGGTGTTATTCTTATGCAGGCCAGTCAAGGCGGTGGTTTGGCCGGCTCAATTGGCGGCGGTATGACAAACGCGGTTTTTGGTGGACGAGGAACAGCCACCATTCTAAGCAAAGCGACTATTTACCTTGCCATTGGATTTATGTCCCTGGCATTGATCATTGGTCTTTTCAGTACACCGACAACCGTTGAGACAAAATCTTTACTTAAGCAAGATGCCGATGAACGGGTTTTGGATTTATCATTACCTGGCTCTCAAGAATTGGATAATCTCGAATAAAAAGCCGAAGTGGTGGAACTGGTAGACACGCTGTCTTGAGGGGGCAGTGGGGGAAACCTCGTGCCGGTTCGAGTCCGGCCTTCGGCACAAAGAAAAGAAAGAAACTATGCAGAAATTAATTTTATCACTCATATTAGTTACGATTATCGGTGCACAAACTCCTGAGGCATTAATGCAGGATGGACAAGCCATGCTGGATAGTAATGACTTGGAAGGTGCAAGAATAGCTTTAGAACAGGCATTGCAGGCAGATCCAACTTTTGCACCTGTGATGATTTTGCTTTCAAAAGTCTATTTACGAATGGGTGATATGACGAAAACACAAGAATATATTCGCAATGCGATCGATACAGATCCGGAAAACCAAGAGTACCGTGATGAATTTGACCGGTTGAACGAGATTAATACCCTTATGGCAGATGGTCAGCGCAATCTTCAGAACGGAGACCTGGAGGGCGCGTATGAATCTTATCGGATCGTTTTGGAGAAATTTCCATTCTTTTCCGAAGCAGATTACAGTATGGGTTTGGTAAAGTTTCGTGAGCGTGATTTCCCTGCAGCTGTTGCCCATTTCAAAAAAACACTTGAACTAAATCCTCAACATGAAAATGCCCGAACTGCCATTTCAAATGTCGCAAAAAATAGGTTCAATGAAGGGAACACTAGTTATCGACGTCGTGATCTGGAAGGTGCTTTAAAAGCATATGAAAACGTATTGGAAATAGATGAATCATTTTATCAGGCCCATTATCAAATTGGCGTTATTCAATCCAAAATGGGTAATCGCACGTTAGCTATTGAGCATTATAAAAAAGCATTAGAGTATGCGCCTAGTTTTTACAAAGGATATTATGCGTTAGCACTATCCCAAAAAGCAAATGGAGATATTAAAGGCGCATTGGAGTCTTTGCAATCAGCAGTTGATATTAATCCGGGGTATGATAAAGCCTATGGTGCCATGGGAGATATATATATCGATCAGAAAAAATATGATGAAGCGATCAGTGTTTTGAATACAGCCATTCAGGTTAATCCTCAATATGCAAAAGGATATTTAAGTTTGGGTATCATATACTCTGAACAAGATCAATTTGATTTAGCTATTTCAAATTTGGAAATGGCGACATCGCTTAATAAAAAAAGTTATATGTCTTGGTTTCATTTGGCAGTTGTTTACAACGCAACCAACGATTGCGAAAATGCAAAACGTGCTGCGCGAAGTTGTACAGATATTAAACCGAATTTTGGTGGAGGCTGGTTAGAGCTGGGTATTGCAGAATGGTGTGGTGGCAAAGGCAGTAAACGTGCTGCTGAAAATGCCTTGGAAAAAGCACGAAATGATCGTTCATGGCGTAAAAGTGCTGAATATGAACTTGATAAAGTTCGCAATCCAAAAAAGTACCAGAAATAATTTTTCATAAATATCATTTCACTTAACTTCTCCCTATGATACACGCGGTCATATTCGACCTCGATAATACATTACTGGACTTCATGAAAATGAAGGAATATGCTGTGAAGGCAGCTATTACCGGTATGCGAGAAGCCGGTTTGGAGGTTGATGGAAAAAAATCTTACAATAAAATCATTGAGATGTACAATGAGCGGGGCTGGGAAAATCAACATATCTTTGACGAATTTCTAGTCGACACAATTGGCTCTGTCGATAATAAAATACTTGCAGCCGGAATTGTATCATATCGAAGAGCGCGGGAAGCGAATCTGCAAGTATATCCAAATGTAAATAGTACACTGATGGCGTTAGTTAAAATGGGTATAAAACTGGCGGTTGTTTCTGATGCACCCAGCCGGGAAGCCTGGATGCGCTTGTACTATTTGAATCTCCACCATGTATTTGATGTTGTCCTGACATTTGACGATACCGGAGCACGAAAACCCTCACCTATCCCATTTAAGATGGCGCTGGAAAAACTGATATGCGCAGCTGAAAACACACTCATGGTTGGCGACTGGCCTGAGCGGGACGTTGAAGGTGCAAAACAATTGGGTATGAAAACTATTTTTGCGCGCTACGGTGATACATTTGATACGATTGACTCCGGTGCAGATTGGGATGTGGATGATATTCATCAAATCGTTGACATTGTAAAAGAATTAAATGCCACCTGATGTCTATATTGGAACGGACATTGTAGACATTGCCCGAATTCGGGAATTAGTGAATTCCCATCCAGATCGTTTTATCTCTAGGACATATACTCCCAAAGAACAATCCTATTGCCAGGAAAAAGCCAACCCCGAAATTCATTTTGCAGGTCGTTTTGCCGCTAAAGAAGCTATTAAAAAAGCATTAATGACTTCGGGCATCAAAACCCCCATTGGCTGGACAGACATGGAAATCATCGCCGATGAAGATGGGGCTCCTATTATTAATCTGAATGGTGAAAGATTTGAAACATTGCAATGTAAAGTATCTATTTCCCATACCAATGAAATAGCAATCGCTTTTGCTGTCGTGATAAAAGAATGAAACTATTGACCACAAAACAATCGCGGCTCTTGGATCGAATTTCAATGGATGAGCATGGAATCCTTGGTGTGGATCTTATGGGAGCTGCCGGGAAGGCAATCGCCAGCGAAGCCATTTCAATGCTGGCAGAAATTCATGATCCAAGAATTATCATTTTATGCGGGAAAGGAAACAATGGGGGCGACGGTTTTGCAGCGGCAATCCATTTAACTGATTACCATGTTCATTTATACAGTATAATCGATGAAAATGAAATCATAGACGATGCAGCTCATTTTCATCAACAATGTCAGGAAATGGGTATCCCTATTGAATATGATTCTGAAATTCCTATAGATGCAAAATGCGATCTTATTATTGATGCAATTCTTGGAACGGGGATAAAAGGAGAATTAAAAGAAAACATTTCGAAATGGACTCAATGGATTAATAATCAAAATTGTTCTGTTTTATCTGTGGATTGTCCAACAGGATTGGATGGAAATAATGGTTCAGTGTCTCATCATACGGTTAAAGCATCGACAACTGTCACGATGGGTTTTTCAAAGTTGGGTCTGCATTTGAAACATGGTCCTGAATTTTCCGGTAAAATTAATGTTGTCGATATTGGCTTCCCGGACGTGGCGGATGATCTTGATGGTTTTCATTGGTCAACATTTGAACAAATCAGATTAATGGATGGCTTGCCAAAGGTGAGTGTTGACACTTATAAGCACAACCAAGGTAAAATATTGATTGTTGCAGGTTCAAAGGGCATGACAGGAGCAGCAGTATTAAGCACATTTGGTGCGTTGCGTTCTGGCGCCGGTTTGACCGTGACCTGTGCTCCGGCTTCTATTGAAGATATTTATGAAAAAACAATCATTGAGGGGATGACATTAGGTTGCGATGATAATGGGTATGGATATTTGATTGAAGAAAGTTATGAAAAAATATCTTCAAAATTTGATTGGTGTGATACAATTATAATCGGCCCCGGTCTTGGCGATAATGAAGCCACCACGCAGTTGGCTGAAAAAGTGATGTTAAACTCACCGAAACCATTGGTGATTGATGCGGATGCATTACGAGTATTTGATAGAAAAACCGAATTATTTAAACATATTAAAGCCCCATTCATTATAACACCACATGAAGGAGAATTTTGCAGGCTTCTGAACATCTCTCGAGATATTTTTAATGATGAATTCCCAACAGTCATAGAGGATTTCATGGAGTCATTTCCCGGAGTGCTTGTATTAAAAAACGCGCCAACTATCATATTATACATGGATAATGCTGTCGTGAATACATCAGGGAATCCGGGTATGGCGACGGCGGGGATGGGGGACGTGCTTACCGGAATCATAGGAACACTTATTTCCCAAGGTGTTGACATTTTTACCGCTGCACAAACAGGAGTGAATATTCATAGTTTAACAGCAGATAGAATAGTTGAAACAAAAGGGCATCGCGGTTTGATAGCTTCTGATTTATTGAATGAGTTACCGGGAATTCTTCGTGAAATTGAATAATCAAAAAATATATCGTATTGCGTTTGGCTTGTATTTGATCGCCATATTGGCTGCATCCAGTATCCCCGGACGCTCGATGCCGAAGATTATTATATTATCGCCCGATAAATTGCTTCATATGACTGAATATTTCATTCTGGCTATTTTAGCATATCTAAGTTTTAAGAAATTTTCAAAGTCCCTTATTATCGGTTTGATATTATTTGCCATTATGGATGAAATCTTTCAATCATTTATCCCTGGACGATCGCCCAGTGTTTTTGACGTTATTGCCGATCTTCTTGGAATGACGATAGTGATTACTACTGTATATTTCCGATCATTAAAAGATCATGATTAGCAATATTTCCATAAAAAACTTTGCCATCTTTGATGACATTGAGCTGGATTTCAAAAAAGGACTAACGGTTATTACCGGTGAAACGGGTTCTGGAAAATCCATTTTATTGTCTGCAATCCGTTCTGCTTTAGGTGGAAGTGTAAAAGGGACAGATGTCCGCAGCGGCGAAGAAAAGGCGATTGTCGAAATTGGTGCTATTCAAAACGGCCGAAATATTACCTGCCGAAAAATTATTAATGTTTCAGGGCGAAGTCGATCATTTTTAGAAGATGAACCGATGAATATGGATGAATATAAAGTTAAATTAAATACAATTGCAGATTTTCACGGACAACATGAACAACAGTATATCATGAAAAAAGAAACGCATATTGATTTTCTTGATACATATGCAAAATTGAAGAATAAAGTGGCTCTATTAGAAACCATTTTTAATGATCTTATTAAATCGAAGCAGAAATTAAAAAAGATACTCTCAAATCGACTACAGGCAGCTGATAGAAAAGAACTCATTTCTTTTCAACTCCGGGAAATTGATTTCATTAGTCCGGAAACGGATGAAGATAACAGGCTTCATAACGAATACAAAAAATTAAAACATGCAGATAAATTAATTTCGACTGCCAATAAAATGAATAATCGTTTGACTGAACAGGACCAATCACTTTATAACGAATTATCCGATATATCCAAAGAGTTGGCTGCATTAGTTTCCATTGATGGAAAATTGCAATCTTATGCTGCAGCCATTGAAGAATCAATGACTGCGCTTATGGATGCATCTCACGGTTTACGACAATATGCTTCTGGAATTGATCATGATGAAAAACGATTGGAGAAAGTAGAAGCAAGATTGTTGGAGGTTGAAGGACTAAAAAGAAAATACGGGGGAACGCTCGAAGCGGTAATGATTTATCGTCAATCGATTGAATCAGAGATAAATACCTTTCAAAATATGGGAAAAGAAATCAGTGAATTAGAAGATCAAATCAAGCATTTGAGATCTGAATATCTTTCTATTGCAAATCATCTGCATGAAGAGAGAATAAAAGCCATCCCGGATTTAAGTAACAAAATTAAAAATGAACTGGCTGTCTTGAATATTCCAAAGGCTACATTTGAAGTTAATGTTAAAATTGATCTTGATGAAAATTCCGATATTTCACTAAAAGATCAATCAGTGAAGTACAGCCCGAAAGGGTTTGATAACATTGAATTTTATTTGAGTGCAAATCCAGGTGAAGCTGTTAAGCCATTAACGGATGTTGCATCCGGAGGTGAAGTTTCGAGAATTATGTTAGCAATTAAGACTATTTTCCAGGAAGTAGATCCTGTTGAAACGTTGGTGTTTGATGAAATTGATGCGGGTATATCAGGTGTTACTGCTGAAAAAGTTGCAGAATCGTTAGCGGGATTAGCTAAAGAAAAGCAAATATTTTGCGTAACGCATTTACCACAAATTGCAGCAAAGGCTCAACATCACTTACACATTTCTAAAAAACAAAAAGAGGGTAGAACAATGGTCCAAATGACATATTTAAACGATGAAGAGAAAATCCATGCCATTGCACAATTATTTAGCGGCACAACATTAACAACGGACTCATTACATTCAGCAAAAAGTATTTTAAGAGGAGCCCGTGGATAAATTCGTCATTTATGGCCAAAAACCGTTAAGCGGTACAGTGGAAATAAGTGGGGCAAAAAATGCTGTGCTCCCAATGATGACAGCCGCCCTGTTGACTGACGGCGTTACCACCATCAATAAAGTTCCAGATCTCCGGGACACGCGCACGATGGTCAGGTTATTAGAGATTGTTGGTGCCGGCGTTGAATTTACTAACGGAACATTAACGATTGATGCTTCGACCGTCAATAATCTTGTGGCACCGTACGATTTAGTCAAAACAATGCGAGCCTCTTTTTATATTATGGGTCCGCTGCTGGGTCGTTTTGGAAATGTAAAAGTTTCGATGCCGGGAGGATGTGCATGGGGGCCGCGTCCTGTTGATTTTCATTTAATGGGGATGGAAAAACTGGGTGCTGAAATTGAATTAGACCAAGGATATATAAACGCATCCGGACCATCTCTTAAAGGAGCGAAAATCAAATTTAAATATCCTTCCGTAGGCGCCACTGGGAATGTAGTGATGGCTGCTGTCCTTGCCAATGGAATGTCCATAATAGAAAATGCGGCACGAGAACCGGATATTGTACAATTATGTGAAATGTTAAATCTGATGGGCGCCAAAATCTCCGGTTTGGGGACGACTATATTATCTATTGAGGGCGTCAAAGAATTAAAACCAACAGAGATTACCGTAATACCAGACCGAATCGAAGCAGGGACATTCTTGATCGCCGGGGCAGCATTGGGGGATATTACTCTAAATAATGTAAAAGTGGGTCACCTTCAATCTGTGTTGGATAAATTGGAGGAATGTGGTGCAAGTATAAACGTGGGTGAAGATAAAATCCACATTATTAAAGCAAATGAAATTAAACCGGTTAATGTTACGACAAATGTATACCCGGGATTTCCAACAGATCTTCAAGCCCAATGGATAGCATTAATGTGCAGTGCATCAGGAAAATCAATCATAATGGATACTGTGTATCATGATCGATTTTCTCATGTTCCTGAACTCAACCGTTTGGGTGCCGATATCACTTTACATGAAAATGTGGCAACTATCAAAGGGGTGACAACGCTAAAAGGTGCCAATGTCATGTCCACAGATATTCGGGCGAGTGCTTCATTGATTTTAGGTGGTTTAATGGCTGAAGGGAGGACGGATGTTAGTCGGATTTATCACATTGACCGGGGTTATGAACGAATTGAAAATAAATTTAGTGCATTGGGGGGGGGGATATTTCGTGAATCAGAATAAAGCAAAATTTCTTTTTTTCTATATTATTAACTGTATACATTCCCACTTGTTTCTAATCAAAACAGCCAGATGAAGATTGTATTAATTGGCGCCGGAGAAGTGGGTTTCCACATTGCGAAGGCATTAATCGATGATGGACATGATATCACAGCAGTGGATATCGATCCTGAAAAATGTCGACGTATCGCAGAAAGTCTCGATGCGATCAGTGTTGAAGGTAATGGAGCCAGCCCTAAAATTCTCCATAAAGCGGACGTTGAAAGTGCGGATTATGTTTTATGTCTTACCCGCGTGGACGAAGTCAATCTAATTGCCGCACAACAAGCTCATGTATTAGGTGCCAAACATATCATTGCCCGCATCAGAAATCAACAATACAGTCACCGTGATTCTATTATAAAACCTGAAAAGTTTGGAGTGGATCTCGTTATTCACCCTGAACAAGAAGCTTGCCTTGAAATAAGTAGATTAGTACGCAATCCCTATGCTGCCCAAGTGATGGATTTCGAGGATGGACGCCTACAAATGCTGGGTTTTCAACTTGGCAATAACTGCTCTGCAATTGTTGGTAAAAGTGTAAGAGAAATTTGCGAGATCAATGATGATTATAAATTTGGTATTATCGCTGTCTTGCGGAATACGAAAACAATTGTACCCTGGGCTGATTTTCAATTTGAAAACGGTGATATCGTTTATTTCATTCTGCGTACTGAAAATGTCCGGCATTTAAAAGCCATGTTAGGTAAAGCAACAGAATATTCAAGACGGGTTATGATCATCGGCGGTAGCAAAATTGGCCGTTCTCTCGCTGAAGAATTACAAGATGAAATGAACATTCGCCTTGTGGAATCAAACCGTGAAAAAGCAGAGCACATCGCCAATCATATGGATAATATTATGGTGATCAATGCTGACGGGACAGATATCGAATTCCTAAAATCTGAAAATATACAGGATATAGACAGCTTTATCACCGTGACTGCAAACGAACAAACCAACATTTTAGCCGGTCTGTTAGCACATCATTTTGGTGTGAAGCAATCGATTATCCATGTAAGCAATACGGAATTTTTACCCATTATTCAAGAACTTGGAATTGGTCCAATCATTAGTAAAAATATGAGTACGGTAAATACCATCTTACGTAAAATACGAAGTGATATTTCTGATACATCTGTTTTTACATTTGAAGAAATTGATGTTGATGTTCTTGAGTTGCAACCGGAGCCTGGAAGTCGTATAACTCAAATGAAGTTATCTGAATTATCATTTCCAAAAGAAAGTATCGTTGGTGTAATCAACCATCATGGTCATCTAAGTATTGCCAGGGGCAGTTCCAGGTTGACAGCAGAAGACACAGCATTAGTTTTTGCCAAGAATAATGCATTCAATGCTGTTCGCAAGCTCTTTCGAGCATAATGAATTTTCGCACTATTTTTAATATACTAAGCGGCCTTTTTGTTATCATGGGCATCACCATGTTAATTCCGATAGGTATGGCTTATGCATATGGTGAACCGGATCTAAACGGTTTTCTATGGTCCATGTTAATTTGTATCCTTTTAGGTGGGCCTGTTTGGTTAATGACAAGAAAAAGCAAATCATTAACTAATAAGGACGGTTTTGCTATTGTAACATTTACATGGATATTCGCTGCAATCATTGGAGCGATGCCGTTTTATTTGTCGGGGATGATTCCCAGCATTACGGATGCATTTTTTGAATCCTTGTCCGGTGTAACCACCACGGGTGCTACCATTATTGGAAGTTCAATCACGTCACCACATTTACCACACGGTATTGAAAGCCTGCCTCATGCAACCCTGTACTGGCGGTCATTTATCCAATGGATAGGCGGCATGGGAATCATTGTTTTCTATATTGCTATTTTACCGTTATTAGGTGTCGGAGGTGTGCAGTTATTTAAAGCAGAAGTCCCCGGACCCGTTGCGGATAAAATTCGTCCGCGCGTACGTGAAACTGCTAAAATATTATGGATGGTTTATTTGGGAGTTACTGTTGCAGAAATTCTCTTATTAACTATAAGTGGAATGTCTTGGTTTGATGCAGTCTGCCATTCATTTACGACGATGCCCACGGGTGGATTTTCAACGAAGAATGCGAGTATTGCATACTTTGACAGTGCAACCATCCAATACATCATTATCTTTTTTATGTTTGTGGCCGGTATCAATTTCACACTTCACTTTCATGCGTTAACGGGTAATGTTAAATCATATTTCAAGGATAAAGAATTCCTAACGTATTTTAGTATTATAATCATCGTAACAATTCTCATTTTTTCCAGTATTTCTTCAGTGAACGATTCCTGGTCAGAACAAAACTTCCGCGATTCACTTTTTCAGACTGTTTCAATATTGACGACGACAGGCTTCGGATCAGCGGACTATGAATTATGGTCACATTTTGCTCAATTTATGCTATTATTTTTAATGTTCGTGGGCAGTATGGGCGGATCCACCGGAGGTGGGATGAAGATCGTCCGATGTATGTTATTAGTTAAATATGCTGCAAAAGAAACGCGTCGCATGCTTCATTCAAAAGCGATAATTCCCATTCGTATCGGTGACAGATTTATATCAGAAGATGTGATTAGAAATACTTTGGGCTTTTTCTTATTTTATTTATCCATTTTTGCTTTGACCACATTAATTCTAACAACAATGAATATTGATCTGGAATCGGCTATTGGTGCTTCCGCATCTGCCATCGGAAATATTGGTCCGGGATTAGGTGCTTTTGGACCGACGGATCACTATGCCTTATTACCTGCATTCGGTAAATGGATGTTAGCTTTTTGTATGCTTCTTGGACGCCTGGAAATTTTTACTGTCATGGTTATTTTCAGCCGCACGTTCTGGAAATAAATAACCTAAATAACTGAATAACTTGAATGAGCACGAATAGAAAACGTGAAGTATAAACATAGGGTCTATTAAAATCGCGTTTTACCTAAATACGTTTCCGTCTAAATCGAGATTAAATCGTTTTTTGTTTATTCGGGTTTTCATCCCAAGCTGGAAAGGAAATTTATGAGATATTTATTACTTGAAACATATAAGGGTTTCGGATTCATTACTATCAATCGACCGGATTCACTGAATGCAATGAATTCCGACGTCGTAAGTGAACTTGATTCTGCAGTCCAGCAAATGATCGCAGACGATGCGGTGGGTGTTATTGTTTTAACGGGAAGCGGTGACAAAGCATTCGTTGCCGGAGCAGATATTAAAGCGATGCAGCAAATGGATTCCGAAAAAGCTCTTGTGTTTGGAAAAGCCGGTCAAAAGATGACATTAACAATCGAAAATTCTCCAAAGCCTGTCATTGCTGCTGTGAATGGATTTGCCTTAGGCGGTGGGTGTGAAATATCATTGGCGTGTCATATTCGTGTTGCCAGCGAAAATGCGGTCTTCGGACAGCCTGAAGTTCTGCTGGGGATCATTCCCGGGTGGGGCGGAACACAGCGTTTACCTAAAATTGTCGGTACTGGAATTGCCAATGAACTCATTACTACAGGCAGTCAAATTTCTGCACAAGAAGCACATCGAATTGGCTTGGCAAACCATGTTGTCCCACAAGAAGAATTGATGGATAAATGCAAAGAAATTGGAAAGATGATCCTTAAAAATGGACCGAATGCCATCGCAAAATCTTTAAACTGTATTCATGAAAGTTTCCATAAATCAATTGAAGATGGACTCAAATATGAAGTCAATGCATTTGCGGATTTATTTGAGACAGAAGAAACGAGAGAAGGCTTAACGGCATTTGTGGAGAAAAGAAAAGCCAATTTTCGCTAAAATCAAATTATGGAATTAAGTTATGCCCTGTACGATATTCATTGTACTCATCCATTCGGTATATCCCGCACAACACACATATCCTATCCGGAAATATTTGTTTATTTAACACAAGACGGCATCATCGGTCGGGGTGAAGCGTCTCCATCAGAGCGATATGGTGAAACTGCTGAATCAATTATAACAACATTAGAAAGGGGAATTCAATTCCCGGACACTATTGAAACTCCTGAAAAATTTGAGGCGTTTGTGCTGCCGCAATGTGCTGGTATTAACGCACAGAAAGCAGCATTCAGTATGGCATATCTGGACTGGTGGACACAGCGAGAAGGGCAATCCATAAAAGACTATTTTGGTGTAATGGACAATACGGGACCATGGATATCCTATACCATAGCCATTGGGGATTTGGATCTGATTGCACAAAAAGTGGAAGAAGCATCTCCCTATAAAATAATAAAAGTGAAATTAGGCACAGATCATGATAAGGAAATCATTAACGCTATCAGAGCTGAAACAGATAAAGTGATCCGTGTTGATGCTAATGAGGGGTGGAATTTAGAAACTGCAATTGAAATGTGTTCCTGGCTTGCCGTACGCAATATCGAATTGATCGAGCAACCATTACCGGCTGCAAAATTGGCTGATACTGCAGAATTGAGAAAAAAATCGCCCTTACCCTTAATCGCGGATGAAAACTGCCTTTATCCTGAACATATCCCTGAAATCGCTCATGCATTTGATGGTATCAATATTAAGCTGAAAAAATGCGGTAGTTTACTCGTTGCGAAACAAATGATCGATATGGCTCGTGAACTGGACTTAAAAATTATGCTGGGATGCATGGTGGAATCCTCTGTTGGAATCACCGCAGCCGCACATATCTCTCCCTTGGTTGATTATGCTGATCTTGATGGTCATCTTTTGATTGACAATGATCCTTATAATGGAGTCCAAATTGTAAATGGACGAGTTGTAATTCCCCATGGGAATGGGCTGGGAGTTGAATTAAATTCGGATTATCCCGGACTGAAATAGATGAAAATTATAAGCATAGAACACATCGGTATTGCAGTGAAATCACTGGAAAACGATGCCCCATTCTGGAAGCATGTATTAAATATTTCTCACCGTGGAACAAAAATACTAGAACGCGAAGGTGTAACCACGGGCATTTATGATACCGGCAGGGGAAAAGTGGAATTACTGGAATCGTTGGGAGATGATTCTCCAATTGCAAAATTTCTCGAGAAACACGGACCCGGTGTACATCACATCTGTTTTGAAGTAGAAAATATTTATGATGCAATAACGGAGTTGCTGGACGCTGGAGTGGATGTGATTTATAAAGAACCTAAAGTGGGGGCAGAAGGATATTTAGTCACTTTTATTCATCCAAAAAGCACCGGTGGTGTTTTAGTCGAGCTTGTACAAAATCCTGACTAATTCCGGTTATAATTTTTTAAATATTCTGGTAGAGGAATTCCTTCATTTTCTATAAACCTTTCTTCGATGGGAGACTCTGATAGAGGGCTTGGCAAAACCTATTGCGCAAATTAAAAAGTTTAAAATTCGCCTGTTTTTCGTTGGAAAACTCGTCCATAGTCCCACTATTGACCTCTTTTTCCGCCTTAACCAAACAAATTTTACCTCTTTTTTCTTCACACATCAGGTTTTGCCAAGCCCTCTGATAATAATCAATTCTTTGTCTTTTTTTTGAAATATGATCCGATAGGAACCGACTCTTAATCGGGCTAGTCCCTGTTTTCCCTTTAGTGATTTTATTTGGTTTTTTAAAAAGACAGGATTGGAAGTTAAAATTCCCAGCTTTGTTTTAATACGTTTTTGCCAAATTGGATCAATACGTTTGAATTCAGCTTTGGCTTTTGTTAGAAAATACAGTTTAAACACTAATCAAGGCCGAGATCTTTCCAAACCTCTTCCGCTTGAACGAGTTCTTCATTCCCTTCTTCCAATTCCTTTAGCCGTGTTTCTGCAATTACGATATCCAATTCATCAAAGTATAATTCAAGCGCCTTGACAATAATACTGCTTTTCTTATCATTAAGTTCTTTGGCAACATGATTTAATTCTTCAGAAATCGATCCCGGGAGGGTGATATTTATTCTATAATGTTTTTCCATATCAATTAATTCGTTTATACTGTATAATATACATCAAATAGTGTGTATAATATAACGCATTCTTTTAAAAGAAATATCTTTAGAATGAATGATTGTTTCCTTTTTCACGTCTCAATTTTCTAACTTCCGATCCTTATGTCTGCCAAAAAATCCCAGCGTAAACGACTTTTCCTCATTGACGGCTATGCATTGCTCTTCAGAGCGCACTATGCCATGATCAAAAATCCGTTAATCACAAGCATGGGTCAGCATACCAGTGCTTTATTTGGTTTTATCAATATGATCTTCCGACTGATTCGACAGGAAAAGCCGGATTATATTGTGGCAGCGTTTGATCGAAAAGAAAAAACGTTTCGCCATATAAAATACCCGGAATACAAAGCCAATCGGGATGAAATGCCCCTGGAAATGCAAGAACAATTGGATCATCTCTGGGAATTATTGAATGCGTTAAATATTCAAAATATCAGTAAAGCCGGGTATGAAGCCGATGATGTTATCGGTACGCTGGCAAAACAGGGAGAAGCAGAAGGGCTGGATGTATTTATATACAGTGGAGACAAAGATTTCGCCCAATTAATATCTGATCATATTTTTCTCTATACGCCGGTAGCCAGATCAACGGATATAAAGATCATTGACCCGGATGGTGTGGTTGATAAATGGGGAGTGCCACCAGAGAAAATGATAGATTATTTAGGACTGATGGGAGATGCATCTGATAATATTCCAGGTGTAAGGGGTGTGGGTAAAAAAACGGCTGCAAAATTAATTCATGAATACGGCTCATTAGAACGAGCGCTGGAAAATGCTGAAAATGTCAGAAATAAGAGAGTAAGGGAAGGATTATTAAATGGCGAGGAAAATGCACGTTTAAGCAAAGAATTAGTCACCATTGTTACTGACATGGATTTGGATTGTAATATCGAAGAATTTGAACGAAAAGATTTTAATTTTGATTCGTTAACCAATCTCTTTGTCGAATTGGAATTCAACGCACTTATTGACCAGTTGGATGCTTTTTCAGATGGTAAAATTGTTGAAGAAATAAAATCCAATAAATACTATAATACATTGATTAATATCGATGACTTAAAGTCATACATTAATAAAATATCCAAAGCAGAAATCGTATCTTTTGACCTGGAAACAGATTCGGTTTTACCCATGCAAACAGCATTGGTAGGTATCAGTTTTTCTATAGAAGATAATGAAGGTGTCTATATACCAATTCAATACGGGGATAAGTCTAAAAACAATTTTGGAAAAGATGATCTTCAGGTCGTGTTAGAAATTGTTGGCCCTTTACTTGAAAATCCCGAAATCAAGAAGACCGGACAGAATATTAAATTTGACGCATTGGTTATGAAAAACCATGGGATTAATGTTGAAGGAATTGCATTTGACTCCATGCTGGCAGCGCACCTGGTAAAGCCGGAAGGAAGGTCATACAAATTAGATAATTTAAGCCTGGAGTATTTGAACTACCGGATGGTTCCTATCGAGGATCTCATTGGGAAAGGGAAAAACCAGATCCCCATGAGTGACGTGGATTTGGAAACAGCGTCGTTCTATGCAGCAGAGGATGCGGATATTGCATTACAGCTTACGAAAATTTTCCAGAAGAAAGTGAAAGAGGAGAAACTGGCAGATTTCTATTATTCTGTTGAATTACCATTGGTTCCTGTTTTGGTCGATATGGAGTATGACGGCGTGTATGTTGACGAGAAGCAACTGTTGGATAAATCAGCAGAACTTGGGAAAAAACTCGATGGACTTTCCGCTGAAATCATCAGCCAAGCCGGCACAGAATTCAATATCAATTCCACACAGCAATTGGCTAATATCCTTTTCGATATTCTGGGTTTGCCCCAGATCAAGAAACGGTCAACGGCTGAAGACGTATTGGAGCGGCTGCGTGAAGAGCACCCATTACCTGGTTTTATCCTGGAATACCGCAAGTTAAATAAATTAAAAAATACTTATCTGGACTCACTACCCCATCATATTCATCCTGTAACAAAACGAATTCACAGTTCTTTTAATCAGATGGTAGCAGCCACGGGGCGATTATCCTCCAGTAATCCAAATTTCCAAAATATACCCATTCGGACCGAAGAAGGCCGGGAAATTCGGAAAGCATTCATGGCTCAAGAAAAAAATAGTGTCATCTTTTCAGCAGATTATTCTCAGGTTGAACTGCGCGTCATGGCACACTTAAGCGGAGATAAGGGATTAAAGGATGCTTTCGCCCTTGGTGAAGATATTCACGCCCGTACTGCAAGCGATATTTACGGTGTTCCGTTAGAAGATGTGTTGCCGGAAATGCGGAGAGTCGCAAAGATCGTCAACTTTGGTATCATGTATGGCGCCGGTCCGTTTCGAATGAGCCAGGAATTGAGGATACCACGGGCTGAAGCTCAACTGATCATTGACAAATATTTTGAAAGGTTTTCAGGAATAAAAGATTATATAGATTCCACAATTACCCATGCCCAAGAGAACCATTACGTTGAAACAATGCTGGGCAGACGCAGGCCCGTATGGAATATCAACAGTGATAACCACATGCATCGTGAAGCGGCTAAACGCATGGCTATTAATATGCCAATTCAAGGAACGGCGGCGGAAATGATAAAACTGGCGATGATAAAAATCCACGAACAGATGAAAAAGAATAACATGAAATCGAAAATGGTTTTACAGATCCATGATGAATTACTCTTTGAAGTATTGGATGATGAATTGGATGATCTAAAACAAATGGTTATTGAAAAAATGGAAGGTGCATTAAAACTCGATGTGCCGCTGATTGTTGATTTCGGAATTGGAAAATCCTGGTTTGAGGCTCATTAGTTTTTGTAATCGGTTGAGAGGTAGCTGATGATATGTGGTGGGTTCATTCGTAAATTTTATTCAGGAATAACAATCAAATCTGTAAATATTTTTAAGTTAAATCTCTATAAATACTGTGATTAATAAATGGAAGCAAGTATAACACTTAAGAAAGTCGGTAAACTGTTTGGCGATAAGACTATTCTTGCCAACCTGACGTTCGGGATCGAAAAAGGAACGCTGGTTGCATTAGTGGGCGATAATGATGCCGGGAAGTCTACATTACTAAAAGTGCTGGCCGGATTGGAAAATCCAAATTATGGGTCCGTATTTCTTCATGGTCTTGATACGAATAAACGGCGATTGGAAACACGCCAGACTGTGGCTTTTGTCCCCCATGATATTGATTTTGATCCCTGGTTAACATTGGAACAGAATATCATTTTCGATGCGCTTCTTTATGAATCACATAAAGAAAAGATAGAATCTCGTATTCATGAATATGGACATGCTTTGGATATGGGTGATTTTATGTATACCATGGCGGGTAATGTCCCTCATGGCATTCAGAAAAAAGCCATGATCGTCCGGGCTTTGGCACACGATCCGACGATTTTGATAATGGATGAACCGACGGCATTTATGGATGCTCCATCCAGACGGTTGGTTTGGGATTTAATACGCAAGTTAAAAGGAAGCAAAACGATTGTCTATTCAAGCCAGTTTCTCCCGGAAGTGGAAGCAGCTAATGACCGCATTATGGTCATTCACGACGGACGAGTCCTTTTAGACGGCAGTTTAGACAAATTGCTGGAGAGCACACTGGAATATCATCAATTTGCTATTGAGTTTGAAGAATTAACTGATGAATTATTTGCAACTTTATCCGGAGTGCCAACGGTAGTAAACCCCATGAAAATAGGGAATACACTCAATTTTTACGGCCGTTCCCGAAAAGTGTTCTTTGAAGTACTAAATGCCAGCACCGGTGCGTTAATGAAAGATCTTTCCATTCAAAAACTTTCCCTCCAGGATTTGTTGGATTCAGCGTTTGCTCAAAAAGGGATGAACGAATGAGGGCATTTATTTTGAGAAGGTGGTGGTTAATACGTAACCGATTAATATCTACCATCGCTTTTGCGTTGATTATCCCGAGTGTTTTAACCCTTCTAACTGTTCTGGGAATTAAGAATGTTATCATACGCAGTATCAATGGTCAGCCCTATGAAATGTGGGTCATGCCGGGTCTCTTTATGTTTATGGCAGCAATCTTGATCATTCCGCTGATTTATAGAGATTTTTTTGATTTACGTATCCATCATAAAGTATTAATTCCAATGGTATTATCACCGGTAAGAAAATCAAATATTGTGTTAAATATTTTAT
Organism: uncultured Fidelibacterota bacterium; assembly: GCA_913009735.1. Classification (GTDB taxonomy): domain Bacteria; phylum Fidelibacterota; class Marinisomatia; order Marinisomatales; family TCS55; genus JADFRD01. The sequence continues at coordinate 5,047 of CAJVYU010000020.1, read as the reverse complement.
TCAGTTCGCTTTTGGAAGTTATTTTTATCATCATAATCGGTTTAATTATATACAGCGCAATTTTTCCCCATTCGTTTAATTTTTCTCAAGGAGTATTAACGATATTTTATTCAATACTTTTTGCATTTCTTTTTGGAAACATCATTATATTGGTTTCTTTGCTGACTGAACGAATCTCGTTTTTTATTTATATTATTTTGATTATGTTGGTTATAGTTATGTTTGGCAGCGGGCTGTTTATTGAATTTGATTTTTATCCTGTATCTATGAGTAATTTTTTACGTTATCTTCCCTTGAGCATGGTCGGTATAGCCGGGCGGACACATTTATTTCAACATACATTTGATTTTTTCAATACAGCCACACCCGTTATCATGTCAGTTTTATTGATTTTATTGAATGGATTTGTATTAAAACGAAAGATGGGGCAATGATTGTATATCTAAGCGGTGCTATGGAAAATGCTGCTGATGAGGGAGCAGATTGGAGAGATGAATTATCCCGCTGGTTAAAATCAGAATTAAATCACGATGTGATTGATCCGGTAATAACTTCGCAAGAACTGGTAGACAAAAATAATGCCAATGATTATAGAGAATGGAAAGCATTGGATCCGGATCGATTTATTGAATTTGTTCGTAAAGCCATCGATTTGGATTTAGATAACGTAATGAATAAAGCCGATTATATTATTTGCTTATGGAATAGAGCTGTCTTTAAAGGCGGCGGTTCTCATGGAGAAGTGACCATGGCATATTTCATGAAAAAACCGGTTTATTTGGTGAATCAGGTCCCTCTTGAAGAGTTGAGCGGATGGATTATGTCCTGTGCAACAAAGATCTTTCCTGATTTATCCGAATTGAAAAAGTTTTTATGCAAAACATATTCTTATTGATCGTGTTTATTAAAGTATGATTGGGCCAAAAGCATATATTCATCTTGACCGGCTAATCCATAATTATAGGATCATCAGGCAACATTTGGGCGGTTCCCCTGTCATGGCGGTCGTAAAAGCCAATGGTTATGGTCATGGTGCCGTTGCATGTACAAAAGCTCTGGAAAAGGAGGGATGCGGGTTTTTTGCTGTTTTTACATTTGATGAAGCACTGGAATTAAGACAAGCTGGAATTCAATCGGATATTATAATATTTTCCAGGATGCAAAAGGAATTTTTAGCAGAAGCAATTGATCAAAATGTTATTTTAAATATGTCCGGACAGAATGATTTTGAGCTTTTAAATGAATTTTATTCAAAATCGGGTGAAAGTCCCATATTCCATTTAAAAATTGATACCGGTATGAGTCGCTTGGGGATTCCATTTGAAGATGCCGGTAGAGTATTGACAACATTAAGCGAAAATCCTCAATTGAAATGCGAAGGTATCTATAGTCACTTCGCCACGGCGGATGAGGGTGAATTAGACTATGCGGAATGGCAACTGGAGCAATTTAACCTTGTTCTGTCATTGGCTGACGAAATGGGAATTGATTTCAAATACAGACATTTTTCCAACAGCGGGGCAGTCCTGAACCTTCCAAACTCAAAATTTGATATAGTGAGAATTGGCATGATTCTTTATGGAGCATTCCCATCGGATGAAGTCCCCATGAATATTGACATCAAGCCTGTTATGGAATTTCGAGGACCCATTGTAGAAACTCGACGGATCAAGGCTGGTACGAAAGTTTCATACGGCGGTGTTTGGGCATCACCTAAAGACACAACCATTGGTGTAATTCAAACAGGATTTGCCGATGGATTTCCCCGTCCATGGTACGATGGTGGTCATGTTATTTATAAGGGAAAGCATTATTCAATAGCCGGCCGGGTATGCATGGACCAATTGATGGTAGATTTTAGCGATGATAACGTCACTGTAGGCGATGAAGTACTACTGTTCGGTGAAAACGGCAAAGATTCACTTCATATGGAAGAAATTTCCCAACATATCCAAACAACACCTTATGTATTGGCGACAAGCATCCACGGCCGCACAGAACGGATTTATTTGAAATAATTTTAGAAATATTACATGGAAAATCTTTTTTGTAGTCTATAATTTGTTTAATGAATATTTTGTCCCCTCCTTCTTGTTCAAGGAGGGGATATAGGGGTGGTTAACAGCGATTATTTAATTCTTTACACGAATCAGAAATGATTTTCAACACGCCTTCTAAATTTTCATCAATATCATTGTTATAAAACCGAAGTATATGATAACCTAATTCCTTTAATATTTTATCCCGTTCTTTATCTTCTCTTATTTTTTGTGGAGTTAAATGCCCAGATCCATCCAGTTCAACAATCAACTTCACTTTAGGACAATAAAAATCAACAACATATTTTTCTATTCCTTGTTGACGACGAAATTTGAATCCATCCAGTTGTCTACCTTTTAAATGATTCCATAGTTTCTGTTCCCAAGGAGTAGGAAAATTTCTTAACAATTTCCGTATCGGTTTTTGTTTTTTTGAATTTATACGGTGTTTTTTCATTTATTTCTCAACCACCCCCGAGACCCCTCCTTACCGTAAGTAGGGAAAATTTAATGCAATTATAGTAAATAAATTACTCTATCGGATCAGCGCTGGTACTCCACTCGGAAAAGTGGGGGAGACCGTCATCCAAATTAATCCAATGGATACGGCGTTTATCCCAAATGTGTTTTGCCGGTTTGACTGAATTAGGATCATCAAAGGTTCCCACAGTTATATCAACGGAATCTCCTCCAATTTTATGGTAACTGATGGATGAACCGCATTGATTGCAAAACCCCCGCTCAACTCCATTGTCCGTTAAATAAATTGTCGGTTCATTCGTCAGGTAGTTTACATCATTTTTGGAGAGGATAGCCCACGTGACAAAAGGTCCACCCACAGATCGCTTACAATTATTACAGTGACAGTGAACCACAACAATAGGTTCAGAAGAAATTTCGTAGCGGATTTTTCCACAGTAACATCCGCCTGTCAGTTTATGACTCATCCTAATCCTTGTCCTTACCAGGATTTCGTACCCACGAACGCCGATTTGTAAATGCTTGGATTTTTAATTCAGCCCAATCATTAATGATCTGTTTGAGTTGTTCTACCTGTTCCGGTTTATCGGCAAGATGAGTTTCTACAGATTCAAGTAATTGTATTTTCTGTTGCTGCACTTGACCATAAGTCATGTCATCTTTTTCCGAACCGGATTTCTTTTTTGCCTTGTGCATTTCTTTTTGTTTTTTAGCATGACCAAGTTTGGTTTTTCTGCTGTGAACAAATGACACTGTAATGATAATTATAACGATTATAAGTAGTGTTGCATCCATAACCAATTTCTCCTAAAAACCGATTCCTGAAGGATTAATGCCCAAAACTCCAACCCAATAGACAATGACCATCAGCGCCATCACGATTAACGCCGCAGGCCAACCTAACGTAGCCATGCGAATGAAATCTTTTGATTCAAGCTGACCGCTGGCATAAACGATGGAACTGGCAGGAGTGCCGATGACCAGCCAGTAAGCCATGGATGTAGCGATGGCAAGACCAACTCCAACCAGGACAGGGTTAGTACCCGAACTTTGAGCCATGTCCAACACAACCGGTCCAATGACAGCCACGGTTGCGCCTGCACTCATGAGGTTTGTTAAAATTGCTCCGATTACTCCCACTAAAATAACCAGTCCCACACCGGAATTGAGGCCGAGAGGTGCCACCCAATCGATAATTTGATCTGCGAACCAACTGGATGCGCCGGTAGATTTAAACACGCTCCCCAGGCTAATACAGCCGGCGTAAAGAATAATGACCCCCCAGCTGACTTTATCTTCATAATCCTTCCATGAAGTAAACCCCAAAAGCATATAAAGTACAGCACCGAATATTGCAACGCCGCCCAAGCCAAGTGAAAACCCCAAAATACTTTTCGTAACCGATTTATCTACGATCCACATTACCACTACCAAAAGCATGATTAATGCAACCATTATCTGTCTCTTTGTCATGGGACCGTGTTTTTCAATATCCTGTTTTAACAGAGCCACGGCTTCGCTTAAATCATCAACTTCCGGTTTAAACAGCAAGGGCAGGATAAATGCCATGACTACCGTCATAACGATTGTATAAAAAATACCCATTGTGACCCACTGTAAAAATGATATTTCAATACCAATATTGGACAAGAAACCGATCATGAGTGCATTTCGCGCTCCGCCGGTGGGACTCATAGGTCCGCCGATCATACACCCTACAGCAATGGTAACCATAAGCAGTGTTCCCAATCTGGGTGCCGGGGTTGATCGATTGGTTAATGTGTACAGGGCAATGGCGATGGGAACGTACATAGCCGCTACAGCATGTTCACCCACAAAAGCCGTTGGAATCGCGGTGCCGATTAATATGCCGATAACGATCATTCGTGTTTTGGTTCCGGCAAGGTTGATGACAAGCATACCAACGCGTTTATCCAAACCATATTTCACCAGTGTGGATCCCAATGCCAGTGAACCGGCAATAAACCAGACGGCATCATGGGCATAAGTGGAGACAATTCTGCCGGGTTCCGTGATTCCAAAGAATAGCTGTACTAAACCGATAATTAGCGCTACAGCCGGCAAGGGGATGGCTTCCGTGGCAAAGAAAATCACACACATAGCTAACAGGGCAATGATCAGTTGAATGTGGTGTGCTTTAAGAGTTGTATTCGCACCCGTATTGCCAAATATTTCCTCTGCTTTCAGCATCATGGAGTCCGGCAGGGGCATGACAAATGCGATTAGGATAAAAAGAGCCAGGCCAATACCCAGCCATTTAAAATCGGTTGTTTTAGCGAATCCGCCTAAATTAGTGTGTTCCTGATCTGACATACCGCATGGAAAAATGGGGATAAGGAGAGTTAAAATACAAGGAGAAAATGGATGGTAACCATTGGATTCATATCTGTCCAAGACGTTTATCGAAACCATTTAAATATATGTTTTTGACCCCAACCCTTTGCTGCAACTACGGCAAGCTTTGTGTTTCCATTAGCGAAAGCGCAAGGGAAAGATTTTGGCGATAG